>NZ_JBFAXH010000012.1:49819-186832 GCF_040680755.1 Nocardia sp. NPDC051990
GCGAGCGTCGCTATCGAATCCTGCGACGATCGCGACGCGCCCGGAGGCGGTAGCTTGCGTGACCACGGAGGGCGCCGCGAGCGTCGCTATCGAATCCTGCGACGATCGCGACGCGCCCGGAGGCGGTAGCTTGCGTGACCACGGAGGGCGCCGCGAGCGTCGCTATCGAATACTGTGCGTGCCCGGAGGTTTCACAGGCGGAGGGAAGAGGCACCTGATCCGCTCCGGGCACACTTCCAGCACACCATCTGCGGTGGGTTCCGAACAACGTCCTTCTTGGATATCCAAAGATTTGAAGCGAATTCCCAGCACAAAACCCAACCGGGAAGGGAGGATTCTCCATAGTGGACGAAACAGCCCTCTGCCCAAGCGAAGTGACGGGGAGCCGAGCTTGTGAGGTAGCCCCGGAGCAAACCCTTGGGTGAGCATCCGAGCCCGCGCCGTGTGCGACGGGCCCGGAGGCGCAAGCCTGCGTGACCGCGTAGGGCCCGGGATCGTCGCAGTTGAATACAGAACGGAGCGTGCTGTGTCAGCGAATTCGGCAAAAGCCTCGGAGACCTCGGACCGACTGTCGCCCGAGAACGCCGCCTCCACTCTACCCAGACGCCAGCTGGGCAGATATCTCCGGGACTGGCGCACCCAGGCAGGCCTGACCATCGCCGAGGCATCCAGGCTGATGGAGTGGGGCGCAAGTACGTTGCAGCGCTTGGAGAAAGGCCAGGCCGACCGCATTCGAACCATCGACATCCAAGAGCTGTGTCGCATCTATGGCATACCGGGCGAATTGTCCGACGGGCTGAAGGGCCTGGCCCAGCAAGCCGCCGTCAAGAGCTGGTGGCATGCCTACGGCGATCTCATCCCCGAAAACTTCGACGTCTATGTCGGGCTGGAGGCATCTGCCCAGCAACTCACCTCTTACCAGTCCGAACTCGTCCTCGGTCTACTCCAGACCGCCGACTACGCCAGAGCCCTCAATCGTCTTGGCTATCCGGACGATTCGGATGCCGAGATCGAGCGTCGGGTCCAATTGCGTATGCAGCGCCAGGCTTTGATCACCCGCAAGGTCGCACCGGCGACGGTGAACGTGATCTTGCACGAATCGGTTCTGCGCCGGGTGGTCGGTGGCGCCAAAGTGATGGCGGCGCAGCTACGTCATCTTGCCGATATCAGTACCCAACCCAATATCTCCCTGCGTATCCTGCCGTTCGCGGCCGGTGTTCCGCTCGGAGTATCCACCGGACCGTTCACAGTTCTCGAATTCGGAATCGATAGCAAGGGCCAGCCGGTCGAGCCGCCGGTGGTGTACGCAGAGGGCTTCACCGGGGATCTCTACCTCGAAAGACATGCTGATGTACGGCGGTACGATCGTGCGCACGAGTGCCTCCAGCGCTGCGCGCTGGATATTCAACCCAGTAGACATCTGCTCCGGCAGATAGCGAAGGAGTATATGGCATGAGTATGGATTTGGTTGGCGCGCAATGGTTCAAGAGCACCCACAGCGGTGCGGGCAAGGACTGCGTCGAGGTCGCCTTCCTCGCGGGCGGCCGGGTCGGCGTGCGCGACAGCAAAAATCCCGGAGGACCTGCCCTCGTCTTCAGCACGGGTGCATGGAAGGCTTTCACCACAGGTGTTACTGGCGGCGAGTTCTGAGGAGTTGCGGGCGTGAGCATCAATGAGGGTACGCAAGTGGACCTGACCGGCGCGGTCTGGCGTACGGCCGGTGCGGGCACGGGAAAGGACAGCGTGGAGGTGGCGCTATTGGATGCCGGGCACGTTGCGCTGCGCGACGGTAAGGACCCCGACGGGCCCGTCTTGGTCTTCACGCCCGGTGAGTGGGCCGCCTTCACAGCGGGTGTGCACGATGGTGAGTTCGACCGGCCAGAGTCCTAGTGTGATCGACCCGGTGCTGGTCTGCCCACCGGGTCGAGTCACGTCACGGCAGAGGCGCTTGCGGAGTCTGCCGTAAATGATCGGATGTGCTCGGGTAGATCACGAAATAGCGCAGATTCGACAACGAAATCGCGTTTACCGAGGGGTATTACGGGTAGCCAATACCTTGTGGACCGTGGGCTCAAGAGTTCCCATCCCCGGTACAAGAAACTGCGGCCGGACGATTGGGTGGAATGGCTGATCGTGGCACTGCTTTTCGCAGTGTCCGCCATCGGCGTATTCGTCCTGACCGGCTCGTTCCTCTCGGCACTTTTCGTCGGGGTGCTCGTGTGGGCCGTCGCCGTCGGTGTTGTCGCGTTGTTATAGGGGTGCGCGCACCGGCCGGGTTTCCTACCCCGGCCGGTGGTCCGTCAGCGATTGATCAGCGCCGGAAGAGCTTGTTGCCCAACCAGACCAGCGGATCGTACTTCTTGTCCGCCACCCGCTCCTTCATCGGAATCAGGGCATTGTCGGTGATCTTGATGTGCTCCGGGCAGACCTCGGTACAGCATTTGGTGATATTGCAGAGCCCGAGCCCCTGGTCTTCCTGAGCCAGATCGCGACGATCGGCCACATCGAGTGGATGCATCTCCAACTCGGCGATCCGCATCAGGAAGCGCGGACCGGCGAACGCCGCCTTGTTCTCCTCGTGGTCGCGGACCACGTGACAGGTGTTCTGGCACAAGAAGCATTCGATGCACTTGCGGAACTCCTGGGAGCGCTCCACATCGACCTGCTGCATCCGGTAGTCGCCCGGCTTCAGATCGTCAGGCGGTGTGAAAGACGGTATCTCCCTTGCCTTCTGGTAGTTGAACGACACATCGGTCACCAGGTCGCGGATCACCGGGAAGGTGCGCATCGGTGTGACGGTGATCAACTCCTCCGGCTGGAAGGTCGACATCCGGGTCATGCACAGCAGCCGCGGCCGACCGTTCACCTCTGCCGAACACGAACCGCACTTACCCGCTTTACAATTCCACCGCACCGCGAGATCCGGTGCCTGGGTGGCCTGCAGCCGGTGGATGATGTCGAGCACCACCTCACCCTCGTTCACCTGGACGGTGAAGTCGTGCAGTTTCCCGCCGTCGATATCACCGCGCCACACGCGGAATTTGGCGTCGTAACCCATTCCTACGCCTCGCCTTCCGTGGCCGAAACCGAACCCTCTGGATGGGAGGCGAGTTCGGCTGGGTTGTAATACTTTTCGAGCTCACTCAGATCGAAGAGCGCGAGCAGCTCGTCGCGCATCGGGATCTGGTCCTGCGGGGTGACCCGCACACCGGGCACCTGTCCGTCCGCGTCTGCGGGATCAATCGCGCAGACCAGCAACTTGTTGCGCCACTGCGGATCCATGGCGGGGAAGTCGTCGCGGGTATGTCCGCCGCGACTCTCGGTGCGCAAAAGTGCAGCCTGCGCGACACATTCGCTGATCAGCAGCATATTGCGCAGATCGAGGGCGAGATGCCAGCCCGGGTTGAACTGCCGATGCCCCTCTACCGTCACACTGTTGAAGCGGGTCCGCAGTTCGGCGAGGCGATCGATGGCCTGCCGCAATTCATGTTCCTTGCGGATGATGCCGACCAGATCGTTCATGGCCTGCTGCAGATCGGTGTGCACGGTGTAGGGGTTCTCCCCCGTCCCCTCGGCGGGCGGATCGAACGGCGCCACAGCGGCTTTCGCGGCCGCATCGATATCGGCGTCGGCGACCGCGGGGCGCTCGGACAGTTCTTCGACGTAGGTCGCGGCGCCGAGTCCGGCCCGCCGACCGAATACCAGCAGATCGGACAGCGAATTGCCGCCGAGTCGGTTCGAGCCGTGCATACCGCCGGAACACTCACCCGCGGCGAACAATCCGGGCACAGTCGCCGCGCCGGTGTCCGGATCGACCTCGATTCCGCCCATCACGTAGTGGCACGTCGGGCCGACCTCCATCGGCTCCTTCGTAATGTCCACGTCCGCGAGCTCTTTGAACTGATGGTGCATCGAGGGCAGCCGCCGGCGGATCTCCTCGGCGGGCAGTCGCGAGGCGATATCCAGATACACGCCACCGTGTTCGGTGCCGCGTCCCGCCTTCACCTCCGAGTTGATGGCACGGGCCACTTCGTCGCGTGGCAGCAGGTCCGGGGTGCGGCGGGCGGAGTCGTTATCGCGCAACCACTGATCGGCCTCTTCCTCGGTCTCGGCATACTGCCCCTTGAAGACCGGCGGAATGTACTCGAACATGAACCGCTTACCCTCGGTGTTCTCGAGCACCCCGCCGTCACCGCGCACACCCTCGGTGACCAGAATGCCCTTCACGCTGGGCGGCCAGACCATGCCGGTCGGATGGAATTGCAGGAATTCCATATTGATCAGCGTCGCGCCGGCCCGCAGTGCGAGCGCGTGGCCATCACCGGTGTACTCCCACGAATTCGAGGTCACCTTGTAGGACTTGCCGATACCGCCGGTCGCGAGCACCACGGCGGGCGACTCGAACAGCACGAACCGTCCGGACTCGCGCCAGTACCCGAACGCACCGGCGATCCGGTCGCCATCCTTGAGTAATTCGGTGATGGTGCATTCGGCGAAAACCTTGATGCGCGACTCGTAGTCGCCGGTCTGCGCGAAATCCTCTTGCTGCAGCGAAACGATCTTCTGCTGCATGGTCCGGATGATCTCGAGTCCGGTGCGGTCACCGACGTGCGCGAGCCGCGGGTAGGTGTGGCCACCGAAGTTGCGCTGGCTGATCCGGCCGTCGGCGGTCCGATCGAACAGCGCGCCATAGGTTTCCAGTTCCCACACCCGGTCGGGTGCCTCCTGGGCGTGCAATTCGGCCATGCGCCAGTTGTTGAGGAACTTGCCACCGCGCATGGTGTCTTTGAAATGGGTTTGCCAACTGTCCTTTTCGTTGGCGTTACCCATCGAGGCGGCGCATCCGCCCTCGGCCATCACGGTATGCGCCTTGCCGAACAACGACTTGCACACCACCGCGACGGAGAGACCGTGTTCGCGGGCTTCGATCACCGCGCGCAGTCCGGCGCCACCGGCACCGATGACGACGACGTCGTATTTGTGCCGTTCCACTTCTGGCATGGCCGCGAAACTCCTGGTTTGTGAGGGCGGTTAGTTGATGAACCGCAGATCCGAAATCGTGTCGCTGGCAACCAACATCACGTAGAAGTCGGTCAGCACAAGCGTGCCGAGGGTGGTCCAGGCCAGCGCCATATGCCGGGTATTGAGCTTGGAGACCTGGGTCCAGAACCAGTACCGCACCGGGTGGGCGGAGAAGTGCTTGAGCTTGCCGCCCATGACGTGCCGGCAGGAATGGCACGACAGCGTGTAGGCCCACAGCAGCACCACATTGCCGGTCAGCACGATATTGCCGAGACCGAAGCCGAAGCCGCCGGTCTTGCCGTGGAACGCGGTGATCGCGTCATAGGTGTTGATCAGCGAAACGAGGACGGCCACATAGAAGAAGTAGCGGTGCGCGTTCTGGATGATCAGCGGCAGTTTGGTTTCGCCGGTGTACTTGGCGTGCGGTTCGGCGACCGCGCACGCGGGCGGGGAGAACCACACCGCGCGGTAGTAGGCCTTTCGGTAGTAGTAGCAGGTCAGCCGGAACCCGAGCAGGAACGGCAGCACCAGAAAGCCCAGTGGCAGGATCGCCGGGATGTGACCGAACCATGCGCCGAAATGGCTGGAGCCCTCGACACAATCGCTGCTCACACACGGCGAGTAGAACGGCGTCAGGTAGTGGTAGTCGGGAACCCAATATGCCGTTCGCACATACGATCTGATGGTCGCGTAGATGACGAACGCGGCTAGTCCGACGGCCGTCGCCAGCGGTGGGATCCACCACCGGTCGGTGCGCAGTGTGCGCGTGGAGATGGCGGCCCTGGTCTTGCTGAAGACGCCGGTGCCCGTTTCCGGGGCGGCGGTCGGTGCGGCACTCACAGGTGGATGCCTCGCTGATCTGCTGTGCGGATGGTCTCCGCGACCTCCGCAATCGAATGTGATGCTGAGCACCATACGACACGTCAGCTATCGCTCGAGCGTGGTCCCGGCAAAGCCACCCCGCCTCGAGTGCCGTGATTTCTGCCACATTCAATCCAGGTTTGGTCGCCACGCGGGGTGGCGAACCAGCTATGAAGCCCTATTCATCGCCGCTCGCGGTCGTCTGATTCCGGACCCGCCGCGGCCGCGGATCGCGGGCGGTGAATCACTGCAGCCGTAATGCTGGAAATGCTTGCGCTGGTGCGCGAATGGGATCGCGACCCCGCCTGACTGGCTCGATGTCAACGATGCGGCAGTCGGGCTAGGGCAGCGCGTCGGCCTCGCGAACACAACAACTGAGTCGGGTACGTCCAAAAGCTGACGAGTTACCGACCGCCGGTCCGCGACGGAAGGTGCGGCGCGCCCGACGACCGGCAAAAGGTGCGGGGAGGCGGGGGTCTTACTTCGTGCGTGGGCGGGAGTGGAAGCCGAGGCCCTCGTCCTGTGCGCCCATCCACGCCGCCTCATCGGACTTGCTGTCGGGGACGTAGATCGTCTCGTCCCTGCGGCGGGCGACGATCTCCTGCGGCGGTGACTGGTCGAATTCGTCGGTGTCGATGACGAGGCGCTCGAGATCGTTTTCCAGTCGTCGCACCGAATTGGCGTCGCCGTAGTGGGAGCGCAGTGCGCCGATGGATTGCCGGAGCTGGCCGACCGCGTAGTGGAGTTCGGCTATTTCGCTGCGTGTCATCGATACCTCCTGTGTTACTTGGTGGACAGACGAACCCGATGGGTGGCGGTTGGCTCCATGGTTGGACCGCGCTCTACCGAGTCGTGTGACTCACCACACAACGTGATCTACAACACAGTACGTGAGAAATTGGGTTTTGGCTCATGGGCCCACAATCTGGGAAGTCCAGCGAACGTTGCCCGGTGTTGGTCATCGGGCCGTGGTGAGTCCCGATGGGCCGTCCGGTCAACTGGCAGTGGCGTATCCGGGGTCATGACCGTGCATGGCGGCGATGACCCGGTCGACGAGGGCGACGATGGACTGCGCGACCTCCTCGGCCCGCTCCAGATGCACGCTGTGTCCCGCGCCCTCGAGCCGGACCAGCTCGGAGCCCGCCAGTTGCGAGGCGAGTACCACCGAATGCGCGAACGGCACCACGATGTCGGCCGAACCGGCCAACACCAGCGCCGGAATGCTGCCGAGCCGGCGCAGCGACGCGCTCTCGTCGAAGGACATCAGCGAGGCCAGGAAGCTCGACATGGTGAGCAGCGGCGTGTCGTTCATCATCGCCGCGGCCACCGCGACCATGCGTGGATTCGTCCGCTTGGTGCCCATATTCGCCTCGCGGGCGATCGGCTCGAAGATCCGGCGGGAAAGCCGCTTGGAGGCCTGCATGAACCGGGGCGCCCGCAGCACCGCGACCTGCAGCGAGTTCACCGCGCGCCGATTCAGGAAACGACCGAGTCCAACCTCGGTGATGCCGTTGGCCGCACCGGCGATCAGGCCGACGCCGACCACCCGGGTGCCGATGGTCGCCGGGAACAGCCGGGAGTAGGCGATGGTGACCATCGCACCCATCGAATGTCCGATGAGGATGATCGGGCCGGTCGGCACGACCGACCGCAGTACGGCGTCGAGGTCGTGGCCGAGTTGATCGATGGTGTAGGTCGATGGATGGGCGATGCCGGATTCGCCATGTCCACGGTGGTCGTAGAACACCATGCGCACATCCGCCGACCCGCTGTGGTTACTCGCCCCGTCGGTTCCGCCGACTACCTTCCCGCTGTACTGACCCACCCCGTCGGCTCCGCCGACTACCTCCCCGCTGTACTGACCCACCCCGTCGGCTCCGCCGACTACCTCCCCCCAGTGCCGCAACAACTGATCGCGCAGGAATGACCAGGACTCGGCGCGCAGGCAGTGGCCGTGTACGAAGACGACGGTCAGGTGCGCGTCGTCGGCGCCGAAGGTGCGGACCGAGATCGGGGTGCCGTCGTCGGCCGATACCGTGATCCGGTGGCCGTCGTAGTCGGCGGCTCGGCGGGCAGTCGTCGTTGACATGAAGATTCTCCTGTGTCTGGGAGGACACCCTGTTCGGAGCGTTCTTGCCCGGTTGTCGCGCGGAATTCCCGCACCGTTAACGCGCCATACCGCCCGTTATGTACGCGTTGTCCAACTGACGCCGCTGATCGACATGCTCATGCCTGTGAGCTGGTCGATCGGTGTATCCGAGAACGAGTAGATCAGACGCTGGATTCAGGTAGACGTCCATGATCGACCGCTGTATTGCCTGGTATGGGGTAATTGATCGAATTTTCTAGAGTCCGCTAGAGATTGTTATCGAACGGCCATCGCCGCGAAGTATCGAAAGTATGTCGTGGTCTAGGAATTTTCCGAGATATGCGAATACTTCCAACGCGACGAGCCGCCACCCAAGAATGAGAGGCGGCTCGCGGTGGCTCCGCGCCTAGGTGCTCGCGTGGCTACGGGTCGACGGCAGGAACGGTCGCAGCAGGTTGGTCTCGGTCGATGGACCCATCTGCCATTCGGCGATCCACGGCCCGGTGCCCTCGCTCGGATCGAAGATGCCCTCCTCCAGCCACTCGTAGCGGCCGTCAAGGACATTGCGGGTGAGGGTGCGATCGTCGTCGTCGGTGTTGTCCCACAGCGCGTCGAACAACTTCTTCACCCGAATCCGCGCCTGCCTGCTGAAGGTATCGGCCAATTCCTCGGCGGCCTTGGCCTCCGGGGCACCCGCGTTCCGCAGTGCCTGCGCGCGCACGCAGGCAGCCGAGATCGCGAACAACTCGGCGCCGATATCGACGATGCGACCGAGGAAGTTCTGCCGGTATTCCAGACCCGCCTGCCAGCGCGCCATCCCATACATCAGAGATCTGGCCTGCTTGCGGGCGTTGCGCTCGACGAAGCGCACGTGCCGCGCCAGTGGCCCGAATTCGGCATAGGTCGTTGGCGCCGCACCCGCACCGACGGCCAGCTGCGGGAACCATTTGGCATAGAAACCACCCGCGCCGACCGCGGCCTTGGCCTTGGCCTTGAACTCCGCGTTCCGATCGACCAGCGCACCGGCGGCGGCCATATGCGCATCGGCCATCTCCCTGGCGATGAGCAGCCGCATGATTTCGCTGGAGCCCTCGAAGATGCGGTTGATCCGCAGATCGCGGACCAGCTGTTCGGCCCCGACCGCGCGCTCACCGCGGGCCTGCAGCGAGGCCGCCGTCTCGTAGCCGCGCCCGCCGCGGATCTGTACCAGTTCGTCGGCGATTCGGCAGCTCATCTCGCTGGCCCAGAGCTTGGCCAGGGCGGCCTCGATGCGGATATCGTTGCGGCCCTCGTCGCACATGGTGGCCGAGAGGTCGAGCGCGGCCTCGAGCGCGTAGGTGGTGGCCGCGATGAAAGAGATCTTCTCCCCGACCGCCGCGTGCTCGCCGACCGGCCGACCCCACTGCACCCGCTGCGTGCACCACTGCCTGGCGATCTTCAGCGACCACTTCGATGCGGCCGTACACAGTGCCGGGATGGCGAGGCGTCCCGCATTCAGGGTGGTCAGCGCGATCTTCAGGCCGTCGCCCTCGCGACCGACCAGATTGCGCTTGGGGACCCGGACATTGTGCAGCCGGGTCACCCCGTTCTCGATGCCGCGCAGGCCCATGAACGAATTGCGCCGCTCCACCGTGATGCCGGGCGAATCGGCCTCGACGATGAAGGCCGAGATGCCGCCGCGGTGGCCCTCGCTCTTGGGTATCCGGGCCATGACCACCAGCAATTCAGCGACCACGCCATTGGTGGTCCACAGCTTCACGCCGTTGATCTCATAGGCCTCGCCGTCCGCGGTCGGGGTCGCGGTGCTGGCCATGCGGGCCGGATCGGAGCCGACATCGGGTTCGGTGAGCAGGAATGCGCTGACCGCACCGGCCGCGCAGCGGGGCAGGAACTCGGCCTTCTGCTCATCCGTGCCGGCCAGTTTCAGCGGTTCGGGCACGCCGATCGACTGATGTGCCGAAAGCAGGACCCCGAGGCTGGGGTGTGCGGAGCCGACCAGCATCAGGGCTCGGTTGTAGCCGACCTGGGAAAGGCCCTGACCACCGTATTCCGTCGGGATCTTGAGGCCGAAGCAGCCGAGTTCGGCCAGCCCCTTGACGTACTCGTCCGGAATCTTGGACCCCGCCTCGATAACGCTGCCGTCGAGCGATTCGCAGAACGGTCGCAGCCGGGCCAGATAGGCCTCGGTGCGCGCGGCATCGGAGTCGCTGGGCTGGGGATAGGGGTGGATCAGCTCGAGCCGGAATCGACCGAGAAACATCTCTTTGGCGAACGATGGTTTGGCCCAGCTGGTTTCGCGGGATTCCTCGACCAGTGCGCGGGCCTGTTCTTCGGTGGCGTCGACTTTCGCGGTAGTCGCCATGCTGTCCTCCTCGAACGTGATCAGGATCACATAAGAGTGTAGGAGGGTTTGTTACCGGCCGGTAGATGTCAAGGTAGAGCGTTATCTATCAATTTCTAATGATCTTGATAGAGAGGCAAATGCATCGCTACCCCTGCCGCGCGCCGGGTGCCGGAATTGTCTCGATACCGAGCCTCGGATGAGGGGTAATGGGCTGAGACACGCCAGACGACGTGGTCCTTATTCCCTTGGAGGGTAGGGATGCTGTTACGGCCGGGCAGGTGTTCGCGGGGTATTCGATCGTGCCGCCCCTCGGTTGCGGCGGCATGGGCGCGGTCTATCTCGCCGAGGATCCGGTATTGCCGCGACAGATGGCGCTGAAGGTGCTCGCCGAACAACGCCTCGATGAAGCACGCCATTCGGCATCTGCAGGTCGACTACGGCGCCGCGGTCGACGGCATCTACGGACCGGAGACGCGCGCGAAAGCCATACAGTGGCCGGTATTCCGGGTCGCCGACGAGGCCTTCGGCAACCGATTCGCACCGGCACCATGGCATGCGGTGCCGTGCCGCCGCCCGCGGTGTATGCGCGCACGTGCGGCGGGGCCGCTCGCTTTCGGCTACACACCGCGCAGGTAGCGACCGAAGTGCGGCACCGTGAACCCGATGGTGCCGCGCGCGGCCGAATAGATCAGGCCCTTCTTGATCAAACCGTCGCGGGCCGGTGAGAGCGAGGCGGGTTTGCGGCCGAGTTCATTGGCCACCGCCGCGGTCGGCACCGGACCGTCGTCGCCCGCCAAATCGGCCATGGCGCGCATATATTCGCGTTCGGCCGGGGTCGCGCGCTCGTATCGGGAACCGAAGAATCCGACGGCCAGTTCCTCTTCGGCGCTCGGTGCCGCCACCGCAACATCCTCGGCGGTAATCGGGCTCTCCGGCGCCTGATCCCAGGCGGCCTTGCCGTAGGCCTGCACGAAATACGGATAGCCATCGGCCCGCTGGTACAACGCATCCAGCGCTTCCTCGGTGAACTTCACCTCTTCCCGCTCGGCCGGTGCGATGAGTGCTTGATCCGCCGATTCGCGGTCCAGCCGGTCGATGCGGTGGTAGCTGAAGAGTCGCTCGGAGTAGCTCTTCGAAGCCGACAGCACCGCGGGCAGGTGCGGCAGTCCGGCGCCGACCACGATCAAAGGCGCGGTGTCCTGGCTCAATTCGTGACAGGCGCCGCAGATCGCGGAGATATCGGCGGGACCGAGATCCTGCATCTCGTCGATGAAGACCGCGATGCCGACGCCGATTTCGCTGGCCAGTCCGGCCGCCTCCTTGAGCAGTTCGATCAGATCGATCTCGATATCGCCGGAATCGGCGCGGCCGGTGACCGCCGGCACGTCGATACCGGGCTGCCAGCGGTCCCGCATGCCCTTACCGGCGGTGGAGCGCAGCGCGAAAGCCTTGAGTATGCCAAGGAAGTCGTCGACGCGCTCCTGGTTGCGGTGTGCCATGGCGATGGCGCGGACGGCCATATGCAGTGCCGATGACAGCGGGCGGCGCAATTCTTGATCCGGGCGGGCCTCGATTTTGCCGGTGCCCCAACCACGGGTGCCCGCGGCGGAGCGAAGTTGGTTGAGCAGCACGGTCTTTCCGACACCGCGCAATCCGGTGAGCATGACGCTGCGTTCCGGCCGACCACACGCGATCCGCTCCAGCACAATGTCGAAGGCCGCGAGTTGCTTATCGCGCCCGGCCAATTCGGGTGGGCGCTGTCCGGCTCCGGGAGCATACGGATTCCGCACGGGGTCCATGCCCATACACCGTAGCGCGTCTCGCCAGCCGAATCTGGCCATATATACGATGTGTCCTAGATATCGCTAGCAAACTATCGCATTCTGGGACTTGCACTATTGCTGTCGCCGCGAAAGTCTCTACGCTGATGGCGGTTCGACGAACCGACCAGTACCGGAACGGAGGGGTATGTCCGAGGAACCACTCCCCACCACCGCCGAGGTGGTCGAGTCCTGGAAGGTTCCCTCCGGCGCCGCGGCGGCCGGCCGGATCCGCTCCAATATCCTGGCCGCGATCGATCGCGGCTTCGATGATCCACAGCTCGTCGCGGATCTCGCGGTGGGTCCGCTGGTAGTGGCGCTCGGTCAGCTCGAGGTCAGTCTGGCCGATGCGCGGCGGCGGATCGATGAGCTGGAGCGGGCGCTTGGTCAACAGGGCGCCGGATCCGACGAATAGCCGTCGATGGGATCACGAATCGGGTAGGCCCAGTGTCGCTTCCGGTCCGGACCTCGGTTCGATAACACGCGGCGTCGCGCCGATACCGAGTCGTGATCATCTGGGCGTGTCGCAACTGTTGCCGCTCGTCCTGGGATTTCTCGATGATCCGGGCAGATGCTGGTCTGTGCGCTGGACAACATCGCGTCATGGCCGTAATCTCTTCGTGACTTAGTGGAGTCTGTCGGTTCGGAAGAGAAGCGGCGCCACTGAGTTACCGCCAAAACGGCTGTCGGGGCCACCAATTCCGGCTGCCGTGCCGGGACCCAGAGATTCAACTGGGAGTTGGGGCCGTTCTGCCGGTCCGAACTCGACAGCTGACCCGGTCGGCGGGAGAGCAGAAGGATCGGAGACTCGGCTCGGTGGGTAAACACAGCTTGCAGCGGGAATCGCGGCTACCGAATTCCGTCAAGGGTGCGCTCGTCATGGGCGCGGTCGCCGCATCTACTGGTGCGATGCCCGCGATCCCCGCGATGGCAGCCACCATCAACATTCCAGGGATCGGTGATTTCGACGTCCCGGTTCCGCAGGAATTCGATCAGCAGGCCCAGGACCTGGGTAAGCAGCTCACCCAGGCGCTCTCCTCGATGCCTGCCGCGCCGGAGGCGGCCGCCCCGCAGGCCGCGCCGTCCCTTCCCGGCCTCCTCGCCCCGGTCATGCCGCAGATGTTCCAGCAGAGCACCGCGAGCGACATCGCGCTGGACGCCGCCAAGACCAAGATCGGCGCGCAGTACTCCTGGGGTGCCTCCGGACCGTTCAGCTTCGACTGCTCGGGTCTGGTCCAGTGGGCCTACAAGCAGGCCGGAATCGAACTGCCGCGCACCAGCTTCGAGCAGTCGCACGTCGGTGCTCCGGTCGCGTTCGAGAACCTGCGGCCCGGCGATATCGTGGTGACCAACGGCGGCGGCCATGTCGGCCTGTACGCGGGTGATGGCAAGCTGCTCAATGCGGTCCAGTCCGGTCAGCCGGTGTCCTACACCCCGCTGCGCCCCGACATGGTTGTGACGGCACGCCGTATGGTCTAAGGGTGGCACCTGCCCAACCGACCACCAAAACCACCCAAACCCAGGTCCGCGTGGACTCCTGGACGTGGGCGGTACGTCTTTTCAAGACCAGGTCCGCGGCCGCGCAAGCCTGCCGCGGCGGGCACGTCCGTGTGAATGGTGTTGCGGCCAAACCGGCCCAACCAGTGCGCCCCGGTGACGAGGTTCGCATTCGAGCCGGTGGCAGCGAACGCATTGTCATCGTAGAGCGCATTATCGCCAAGCGCGTCGGCGCTCCGGTTGCCGCGCAGTGCTTGATCGACCGCAGCCCCCCGCCGCCGACCCCGGAGATTCTCGCGTCCATGCCGCGCCGGGACCGCGGTTCCGGCCGACCCACCAAACGGGAACGTCGCGAGACGGACCGCCTTCGCCCCTCCGCCTCTGCGGATACTTTGCCGGTCGTCGGTGCCGAGCAGCCGCCGTCGCGGGCTGACCGTTGGGATTCCGGCTGAATTGGGCGTGCCCGGCGAGTTACCCGTGCCGCCCCGACAGCTCCAGTTCGCGCAGCACCAGAAACAACGCCGCGGCGGCCGCCGCGACCGTGACGGCGCCGAGTGCTGCGCGACCTGCATTCGCCGGATCGATCACCAGCGGCAGCGCCACCACGCAGCGCGAGCAGCGGTCCGCACAGTCCGAGCGTGATGACCAGGGCGAGGGTCGCGAAGGTCATTAGGGCATGGCGGCGATCTTCGCCGGAATGGCGATGTTCTCATCGGCCCAGTGGACGGCGCAGACGCGATGGTAGCCATCGGCGATCACCATGGGGACGCCGGTGCGGAAGTCGCCGCGCACCAGCAGGACCGGGGAGATCGACTGGCGATCATTGATCTTGACCAGATCGCGGCGGACATACTGATTGTCGGCCGACACCAGTTCTAGTCCGGCCGCTCGCAGGATGTCCTTGGCCTTTTTATGCACGATAGGTGCCGTGCGTAGGTGCGCTATCACGGCGTCGACGACATCCGGTGCGGCGAGCAGCTCCAGGTAGTCCGCTGCTGCGGGGTAGTCGTGTTCGTCCGGCAGGTTTTTCCATGTCACGGGGATGATTGCGGTCGCCATTGGCACATCATCGCGCCCGAGGTGGGCCAAGAGGAGGAGGTCGGCGGGTGTTTCCGCTACGGCTGGGTCAGGTGGCCCGCGCGGTAGAGGGCTCGGCATTCGCCGCGGCGCAGTTTGCCGCTGGAGGTCTTCGGGATCCGGCCCGGCTCGACCAGGACGACGGCCCCCGGTGTCACCTGATGCGCAGCCGCGATGGCATTGCGGATGCGGTGCGCCAGTTCCGTTCCGGTCGTCGCCGGGTCGGCGAGTTCGGCCACGACCACCAGATCCTCGCGCTGGCCGTCATCGTCGCCGAATGCGGTGACGTGGCCGACGCGTACCTCGGGCGCGCAGTCCGACACCGTGGATTCGATATCGGCCGGATAGTGGTTGCGGCCGTCGATGATGATGAGATCCTGGAGTCTGCCCGCGATATAGAGCTGACCTTCGTACCAGAAGCCGAGATCGCCTGTGCGCAGCCAGGATTCGTCGCTGTCGGACAAGGTGGCCCGAAAAGTCGCCGCAGTGGCGGCCGGATTGTCGCAGTAACCGGCGCAGACATTGGGGCCGCGGACCCAGATCTCGCCGACGGTGCCCGCCGCCAGCTCGGTGTGTTCGTTGGGCTGCACCACCACAACTCGCTGGCCGGTGGGGTAACCGCAGCCGACGAGCGGAATACCTTCCTGTGCGGTCTGTGCGCGGCCCTGCGCCAAGGCCGTACGGTCGAATCGATGGGCGATGGGTTCGTCCGACTGATCGCATACAGTGACCGAGAGTGTGGCCTCGGCGAGGCCGAAGCCCGGTGTGTGGGCGTGGTGCCGGAATCCGTAGGGGGCAAAGGTTTCGGTGAAGTCGGTGAGGGCGGCGGCGCGGATCGGTTCGGCGCCGTTGAGCAGTGCGTCGAGGTGGGATAGGTCCAGGCCCGCGCGTTCTTCGGGTGAGGTTGCCGAGACCGTCAGGGTCAGGCCGAAATTGGGGCTGGCGGTGACGCCGGCACGGAAGTCACTGAGGGCGCGCAGCCAGCGGATCGGGCGTTTCACGAATTCGGCCGGTGCCATGGTGACGCCCTGCACACCCGAGTAGAGCGGCAGTGAAAGGGCCAGGATCAGGCCCATATCGTGGAAAAACGGGAGCCAGGAGACAATGGGGTCGGTGCGCACCGCGGGCACGGCGGTCCATAATTGATCCAGTGCCGCAGCGAGATTGACAAAGGTTACTTCGACGCCCGCTGGGGTCCTGGTCGATCCGGAGGTGTACTGCAGATAAGCCGTCGCGGTTCGGGTGGGGTCGACAACCGGGTCGGGCGCTGGGGAAGTGTCGGTCGCGAGTTTCAGTACTCGGCCCAGGGCGGGACCCAAGATCTCGCTGGTAGTGGTGTCGGTCGCCGAGATCAGGCTCAACGCTGGTCGGGCATCAGCGAGCACACTTTCGAGCCGGGACCGGTTTCCATTGCCCATCGGCGGAAACAATGGCACCGCAATGCGATTGCTGTATAGGCAGGCGAGAAAGGCTATGACGTAGTCGATTCCGTGCGCACACAGAATCGCTACTCGGTCGCTGGGATCGGTTGTCGCCCTGATCCGTTGTGCCTGTGCACCCGCCGCGTGGTGCAGTTCTGCGTAGGTCAGCGTGACCGGAGCGCAGTCCTGTCCGCGATACCGCAATTCGGTGTACGCACTGTCGTTGGGCTTGGTCCGCGCCCACTCGGCAACCCGGGCGGCCAGCACGTTGGTCTGTCGCGTCGTATTCGGCGAGGTCACGGCGCCCCACCGGATTTCGCGGCGACTCGGTCGGCCAAAGCGGCACCGAGGGCGGCGATGGTCGGATGTTGGAACAGTTCCGCGGTCGAGATGCGGATATTGAGACGGGTTTCGAGGCGGCGGCGCATTTCTATGCCGAGTAGGGAAGTCAGGCCCAGTGTGTTGAAATCGGCTTCCGGGTCGAGATGGTGGGAGGGCACGTCCAGGGTTGCGGCGAGGATGGTGCGGATGGTCGCGGTGAGTAATTCAGTGGGATGGTGCAGGGACGGTGCGGGATTCGGCGGTGCGGGGTCTGCTGTCGACGGTTGGTCGGTGAGCAGGTTTCGCAGGCGGGTGGCGATCGGTTCGGACCCAGTGGTCGGCGAGTAGTCCAAGGCGAGCAGGTAGGGCTCGTTGTACAGCATGGTCTGGGCGAGCAATTCGGTGCCGCGCGGGATATCGAATGCGGAGATTCCGGCGCGTCGCAGATGGACCGCACCGCCCGCGTCCTCGGTGAGGCCCGAATTCCATACGCCCCAGCCGATGCTCAGTACGCGCCGACCCGGGTGGGCGCGGGCGAGTGCGTCCATTGCGGCATTCGCGCTGGCATAGGCGGCCTGTCCGGGTGCGCCGAGCGCACCGGTGGCCGAGGAAAAAAGCAGCACGAAGTCGGTTGGATCGATGGCGGTGAGTTCGATCAGATTGCCCGCGGCGATGAGTTTCGGTGCGAACATGCGGGTGAGTTGGCGGGTGGTGACGGCGTCGAACACGGCGTCTTCGAGTGCGCCCGCGGCGTGGACGACACCGCGGATGGTGGAACCGCATTCGCGAACATCGTTGAGCGCGTTGGCGAGATCGCTGCGGTCGGCGGCATCGCAGCGCACCACGACGATCCGGTCCTCCAGTCCGTCCAGGAGTGCGGGCACCGGTCTGGGTGCGCGGGTCAGCACCACGACATCGTGGGCACCGGCATCGAGCAGCCAGCGCACCGCGACCGAGCCGAGTGCACCTAGTCCGCCGGTGACCACGTAGGTGCCGTCGGGGTCGATCCGCGTCGGCGTGGTTGATCGGGGGCGGGAGTGGACGAAGCGGCGTGCGGTGAGGGCATCGGCACAGATGCGGAGCTCATCGGGGAGTGCATGCGCCGTGGTGGTGGCTTCGATCAGGTCACGCAGTCGGGTCACCGCGGTCGGTGACGCGTCGGTCCAGACGAGCCGTACGTCGCGGCCCGATTCGAGCTGCATAGATCGCACCAAACCGGCGATCGCCATCGGCGTGATCGTCTTACCCGGCGACGTCGAGCCGCGCTGCGTAGCGGACTGCTGGTGGTCGCCCACGCCGGGATCTGGGAGAACGATCGTCACAGAGGCTGTGGTGTCTTCGGATTGGACCCGTTGGAGCAGATCGAGCACTCGTCCGGTGGTGGCGATCACACTGTTCGCGGACTCGGTGTCATGGCTGGTGTGGGTCGCGCCGGATGCGGCGGGCCAGATCACGACGACTGCCGTCTTCCCGGTGCCGGAGCGTCCGGCGAGTACGGCGGAGACGATCGGACCGGCGGCATCCGGTTCGCGGGCAACCCGTTCGGTGGGCAGGGTGTGGTCGAGTTCTCCAGCAAGCTGGATGGCCAGTTGGGATTCGCCGATAACCAAGGCGCGCTGGGGATTCGTGGTTCGGTGGTGCTCGCCGCTGCGCTGCGTGGAATGGCGAATGTGCTGGAACGGGATCCACGTTTCATGGCGGAAAGGGCCGACCTGCGTTGTGGATTCGATCGTTGCGAAACGTATGCGGACACCCGACAGCGCGAGTACCGGGACGCCGTGCTGATCGGTGCCGATGATGTCACCGGTCAGCCCGGTCGACGATCGATCACGCACGAGCGCATGGGCTTCCAGCAGCACCAGCTCCGATTCGGCGGACAGCCACGCTCTTTCGATGCCGATCGGCAGCGCAATGGCATCGGCGGGTAGATAGTCCCAGCTCGCGGCGGCGAGCAGATGCAGACATCCGTCGAGGGTCGCCGAGCGCTGTAACGGCGCGGCGTCGAACCACCCCACCGCACAATCGGGTCCGGCCTCGATATCGCGCAGTGCGCGGAAGCCGGGGCCGAAGTCGAGTTGACGAGTGCGCAACGAGTTGTAGAAAACACTTGGCGTGAGCGCGCGCATGCGCCTGCGAGCGGCCCGATTTGCATCGACCACCCGCATCCATGCGACGATATCCCCGGGTGTGGGGTCACTGGCCAACCGTGCCGAAGCCAGCGTCCCGGCGCCTGTGACCTCCGCCTGCAATCTTCCAGCACCGCTGGCTCGATAGCTAACTGCGGACAGCGCGGCAAGCTCGGTCCGCTCATGCACCACGAAATCGGTGACCGTCCGCCCGTTCCCAGCCAGACCGATCAGCTCGAGCAGCCAGAAGACCGCAGGGACGGTCGGAACACCCTGCACGACATGATCGTGGAGATCGTCGGTGGAGGAGCCGGATTCGGCGATGAAGGCGGCCCCGCTCGAATCGACGGCATCTCGGGCGCGAGCGGCGTCGTTTCCGGTGGTGGTGTTCGGGTTGTGGATGTTTCGGCTACCACCGGTGTCGAGTCCCGTGGTCGAGTCCTGGACATTCCGGCTGCGAATGGTGTCGTGTCGGGTGACTGTGTCCAGGTCGTGGGTGTCTCGGCCGCGAATAGCGCCGAGTCCAGCTGTCGTGTTCGGATCGTGGACGATATCGAATCCGATGTCTGCGCCGAAGTCGGATACCGACGGGTTGTCGACAGTGCGGCCGTTGATGGCGGGATAGGTGACGCTGTGGCTGGTTGTACCGGGCTCAGTTGCGGTGTCGGGCTTGGTGGCTGGGACGTGGGCAGTGCCGGGTTCGGTGGCTGCCACGTTGTTGGCACTGGACCGGATGGCAGTGTCGCTGGTGGTGTCGGGATTGGTGGCGGTGTCGAAGTTGGTGGCGGCGACGTGGGGCGTGCCGGACTTGGTGGCAGCGTGGCGGGTAGTGCCGGATTTGGTGGGAGCGTCGCTGGTGGTGTGCAGCTCGGTGGCAGCACCGCCGGCGTTGGGGGGCTCGGACGCAGCGTCGTACGAGGTGCGGGGTTCGGTTCCAGCGACATTGGTGGTGTCGGGCTTGGTGGGGGTGCCGCTGGTGCCGGGGGCGAGCGTGGTGAGCAATGGGAAGCGGCGGTGCGCCCATTGGCGTGGCGGGGGTGGTGCGGTGACGGGGCCGATTGCGGCCCAATTTATCGGGCGGCCTTCGAGGTAGAGGTTGGCGAGACAGGTCAGGAAGGATCCGGCTTCGTCGTCGCGGGTGGTTACCGCGTGGGTGGCGTCGGCGAATTCGGGATACTCCCGGATGGCGGGTGTCAGCACCGGATGTGGTGCGATTTCCAGTACCGTTGCGAATCCGTCGTCGGCGGCTTGTCGCAGTGCGGCGGCCAGTTCGACGGTTCTCGAAGCGTTTTCGGCCCAGTAGACGGCATCCATTGTGGTGATCGTTTCGCGGCGGCGCGCCGTGGAGTACACCGGAACACGCGGTAACTGGGTGGTGAGTCCATCGAGCGCGTCAGCGAATTCGGGGACGAGCGCGCCGACCTGTGGGCTGTGTGCGGCGAAGTCGACCGCGATTCGATGTGCGAACATCTGCCTGCGCCTGGCCCGCCGGACCAGCGCATCGACATAACGTGGCGCACCGGAGATCACCACCGAACGCGGTCCATTGACGGCCGCGACCGCTACCGTCGCGTGCAGCGGCTCGACCAGCCGCGCCACTTCATCCGGTGTCGCCTCCAGTACCGCCATCGCCCCCTGACCGTCCAGCTGTGCCAGAATCCGGCTGCGCTGCACCACGACTCGGGCCGCATCCGAAAGCGATAACGCACCACTCACCGCGGCCCCGGCCACCTCGCCGAGACTGTGTCCCACCACCGCATCCGGTTCGACACCCCATGCGGCGAGCAGTTCGGCCAGTGCCACCTGGAATGCGAAGATCGCCGGTTGCACGTGTTCCGTTGCGCCAGCCCCGCTGCTCGCCGCACTGCCGAGCGCGAACCCGTTGCGTGGCGTCCACACTCGCCCTCCACCCGCGGCCGCAATCGCATCCGCGGCAGCGGTAACCGTTTTCGCGAATACCGGATAACGAGCCGCCAGCCCCCGCCCCATCTTGGCATGCTGACCACCCTGTCCGGAGAACAGGAACAACACACCGCCCCGCCGCCGCACCGAACCAGCGCCGATCACCCCACCACCTGACTTCCCGTATCCCAGCGCCCGCAACTGACCCACCGCCTCGTCCAGATCACGCGCAACCACTGCGGCGCGCGCATTCTCGGGTATCAACCGACCCGCAGCAGCCGCAAAACTCCGAAGAATTTCGCGTTCACCCATCTCCATGCCTGAGTAGCTCAGCATCGTCGCGTCCCGCACGCCCGCACGCGAGTCGTCACTGGCGCGCTCACGTGAACTGCGACTGGTCCTGTCACACCCAGAGTTACCAGCATCCTCTTGCGAGACGTTGGCTGTGGTGTTGTTCGAACTGCTGCTTTCGTGCGATGCGCGGCTGGAGTCGTCACGTGACGCGGTGCCCATGCCGTCGGGTGCGACCTTGTTGGTGCTGCCGTGCGTGGTGCCGGCTGTGTCGTCGCGTGTGGTGCTGCACGTGTATTCGCCTGTGGCGCCGCGCGTACCGTCGCCCTTGGTGTGGCTTGAGCTGTCGCTTGCGCCGCCGGTCATGGCGTCGGGTGTGGGCCTGTTGGTGCTGTCGCGTGTGGTGCTAATCGTGTCGTCGCCGATGGCACGGCGTGTGCCTTCGCCGGCGGCGCTCCTCGTGCCGTCGCGTGAGGTGCTGCTCATGCCGTCGTGCGCGGCGTTACTTACGCCGTCGCGCATGGCGGTGGTTGACCTGTTCCATGAGGCGTGGCTCGTGCCGTCCGATGCCGTACTGCTCGCGTCGGCCCTCTCGAGCAACTCGGCCCACCGTAGCGCGCGCGAGCGGAGCTCCGGGATGTCGCGAGCGGTGACCGGGAGCAGCACGGGCGGCTCATTGCTCCGATGATGCTCGGGTTCCAGACCACGCAGCACCACATGCGCATTCGTTCCACCGAATCCGAATGAGCTGACTCCGGCATGGCGTGCACGCACCGGTGTGTCGGTCCAGTGCACCGGTTCGGTGGGCACTCGCAGTCCATGTTCGGTGAGTTTCAGTAGCGGATTCTCGGTGTGGAAATTGATGGTCGGTGGGATTACGCCGTGCCGAATGGACAGCGCCGCCTTGACCATTCCGGTGATTCCGGCGGCCGCCTCCAGATGTCCGATATTGGCTTTGAGCGAGCCGATCCAGGTCGGTTCGGCAGCGTTGCCGACTACCGCGGCGAGCGCGCCCACCTCCACCGCATCACCCAATGGTGTTCCGGTGCCGTGGCATTCGACGTATCCGACATCATGTGGATCGAGTCCGGCCCGTGCCAACGCGGTGCGAATGGTGTCCTGTTGGGCTCGGCCGTTCGGTGCGTACAGCCCATTGGACCGCCCGTCCGAACCGACTGCTGTGCCGAGGATTTCCGCATACACCCGGTGTCCGTCCCGCAGTGCATCGGCGGTGCGCCGCAGCACCACCACGGTGCATCCGTCGGCGCGGGTATATCCGTCGGCCGCCGCATCGAATGGCTTGCACCGCCCGTCGGGTGCGAGGAATCCACCTTCGGCCAGGTACTGCGAGGTATGCGGCAGCAGTGTGAGATTCACTCCGCCGACGATCGCGAACGGCACCGCGTCATCGGCCAGCAGACGCACCGCGAAATCCACCGCGGCCAGTGAGGATGAGCAGGCGCTGTCCAGTACCAGACTGGGGCCGTGCAGGTCGAGGACATAAGAGAGTCGGTTGGCGATGATGCTGAGCGCCGATCCGGTGACAGCGTACGGCGCATCGTGCCCGTCGCGGCCCAACACCGCGATGCCGTGGTCGTAGGCGCCCGCACCGAATACCACCGCCGCCTCGGAACCTCTGGTGCGATAGCCGATTCCGGCATCGTCGAGCGCCTCGACCGTGACCTCGAGTGCCAGCCGCTGCTGCGGATCCATCAGCGCGGCCTCGCGACTGGAGATGGCGAACCAGTCGTTGTCGAACGCATCGACATCCGTGAGATATCCGGCGTGCCGCGTACCCGGTCGACCGGGCGGCGGTGCCCCGGTGGCATCGCGGCCACCGCACAGCATTCGCCAGAACTCGGGCACATTCGACGCGCCGGGCACCCGGCAGCCGATGCCCACGATCGCAACCGGCGGATGTGGACGGCCAGAGGCGAGCTGGCCTTTCCGATTTGGGGGCAAGGTGCTCATCGCATCGCGAGATACTCGACAAGCTGCTCGATGTCCGGGTGGTCGTAGAGGGCGGTGAGTGAAACCTCGACTCCCATGGCATCTTCCAGATGTGCCGTCAGCCGCGCCAGTTGTAGCGAGCTGAGGCCGAGATCGCTGAACGGCGCATTGGTCGAAACCGTTGCGGCATCGACATTGAGCAGGTCGGCGATGGCCGCGGTGGCAGCGCAGCGCAGCGCGGCACGTCGCGAACCGGATCTGTTCGAAACACCGTTGGCGACTGTTCGCAGGTCGCTCGAGACAACACCCTGCCCGTCCGGAAGACCAGGCCCCATCCGTCCTCCTCCCGTCGCCGGAGGGCTGCTGCCCCCACGCCGGTACCTCTGCAATTATGCCGTAGATATCGGCGCGATCAAGGTGTCCCTCGATCGGGAGCAGGCGGGCGAATTGTCCGGAATTATCCTGCATGCCCGGCTCTTTCGCGGTTTGCCGTGATCGCTTACGGTGGCACCGTGCCCGAATCCGGATCCGAGCGGACGCCCACCCTGTCGACCGTGCTGCGCTGCTGCACCGCGCTGGCGGCCACGCCGGGCCGACTGTTGCGGCCGCGTCGCCCCGACACCGCGTTGCTGTCCGGTCTGGAGCCGATCCCGCTGCCGCGGACCAAGGCGACCGTCGGGCTCACCGTCCTGATGCAAGCGCGCATGGCCGCTCCCACCACGATTGTCGCGGAGGGCGTGCGCAGCCTGCACGAATTGCCGATGAGCATGTCGGCCTATCTGATCGAACATCCGAAGGCGCGATTCCTGGTCGATCCGGCGCTGTGCGCGGGCGTGCACGATCGAGTGCTGCCCGAGCTGCCGTTCCCGGTTCCACTCCTGGTCGCGCCCGATAAGCCGGTGCTCGGGCTCGCGGACGCGCTGGCCGGCCACGATATCGCCGTCGACGCCATCGATTTCGTCCTGCCGACCCACCTGCACTGGGATCACATTTCCGGCCTGCTGGAACTGCCCGACTCCGTCACCGTCCGGCTACCTGCCGCTGAACGCGCCTGGGCGCTCGACGGCCCGCACGCCCCCGTCGGCGTTGCCCGCGGCCCCCTGCGCGGTCGCGCTTTCGACACGTTCGAACTCGACGGCCCGCCGGTGCTCACCTTCCCGCGCAGCCTGGACCTGTTCGGCGACGGTTCGGTGCTGCTCGTCGACCTCGCCGGACATACCCCGGGCAGTATCGGCGTTCTGCTCGCGGTCGACGACGGCACCCGGGTACTGCTCGCGGGCGACGCGGTGTGGAACAAACTCCAGGTCCAGCTGATCCGCGAAAAGGCGCCCATGCCCGGCCAACTCTTCGATGCCGACCGCGATGCCACCTTCGCCACCATTCACCGCCTCCACGCCCTACCCGACGGCATCGAAATCGTCGCGGCCCACGACTACGCCGCGGTCGAGGCACTGGCCGCGCGATAGCGATAACCCTCCTGATCAGGGTGGGAATTCAGTCGACACCCTCGTCGAGTTGCTGCCAAGTGGCGTGCACTTCGAACGGCACCAACGAGTCGATCGCGCTAGCAGAACGTTCCGACCGGGTGTGATGCCCAGCCGAGACATACTCTCCGGCGGAGTTGAGTGTCAGCATCTCGATCGAAATCGCGGGGCCGTCCTCATTGGCCATCCGGACGATCCAGTAGTGCTGGATCCCGAACCGGGCGTACTCGGCGCGTTTGTCGACCAGGTCAGCGGTGATCGTAGTTGGCGAGACAACCTCGACCGCCAGCACGGCGTCTGCGGCGGTCGGCTTCATCCGCCACTTCGGTCGAGGTTCATCGATGCAGCGGTAGACGATGACGTCCGGCCGCTTGTAGTGGAAGGGGACCTCCGAGACCAACATGTCGACATCCCGGTTGACCCGCAAGCACGGCTCAGCCGAACCGCGTTTGGCATGGCCGTCCAGCAGTGCCCGTTCGACATTTCGGGCTATCGCATTGTGATTCGGCGAGGCGGATTCGCAGTGGATGATCATCCCGTCTCTGATCTCGACATTGCGCGCCATGTCCTCGGGCATGGACAGATAACCGTCGATATCCACCGGCAGGATGTAGGTCTTCGGCACAGACCAGTCGAACGCTTCCGACACGGATGACCGTCCTTTGGTTGGTAGTCGACGTCATCGTAGGTCAGCGTGTTGCCTGACCTCGGTCGCGGTCACCCCTCGATGGACTGCGGTGGGCCTGTCTCGGCAACCGACGAGCCCTGGGCGTTCGGCCCAGAGCGCGCAATGTCCCTAGGCGACCACTTTCTCCGCCGAGTTGCGCGGTGATCAGTTCCTCCGCTTCGGCGACCATCCGGCCGATCAGTTCGGCGCAGGACGGGAGGTCGTGGATGAGGCCCTGGGCCAGGCCGGCCGACCAGATACCCGCATCGAGATCGCCCGCATCGAAGACGCGTCGTCCGCGGGCGTATCATCCGCTGTTCAACTTTTAAGTAAGCCCAGATTCGCATAGTCTTGCCCTCTGAATGTGCACGAGAGCCTAAATTGACACTCGTGATTATCGGTAAATGCGCAGCTATATGCGATTCTCTGCCCAAGACCCGTGCCGAGCAGATTAACAGCGATTCATATCTCGATCTCTTGCCGTTGCAATAAGTTAGTTGTTATTCTCTCAGTTCAGTCCGTCGACGCTGTCGGATACACCGGCGCACGGTTGGCGGTCCGAGAGGAGTGGCATGACCATCGGTGCACCGGCGCTCGACGAGCCGATCAGGTCGCGGCGCAACCACTGGAACAACCAGCTCGCATCGCATGCGCAGATGCGCCCGGACGCGGTCGCCGTGCGGTTCCGTGGTGTGGACACCACTTGGCGGCAGTTGCACAACCGTTCGCTGAAGTTCGCCGGCGCGCTCGCCCGCCGCGGCATCGGTTTCGGTGACCGGGTGCTGATCCTGGCGCTGAACTGTCCCGAATACCTCGAGGCCGTCTTCGGCATCAACGCACTCGGCGCCATCGCGGTCCCGGTGAACTTCCGGTTCACCCCGCCCGAGGTCGCCTATATCGTCGGCGATTCCGGCGCCAAGGCAATTGTCACCGACACCATGTTGCAGCCGTTGGCCACCGCCGTGCAGGGCCAGGCCCCCGAGCTGGCGATCTGCATCGTGATCGGCGGCCAGACCACCGATGCGGTGCTCGGCTATGACGATGTGCTGGCCGAGGGTGGTGAACCGCATACGCCGCTCGACATTGCCGAGGACACCCCCTCGCTGATCATGTACACCTCGGGCACCACCGGCAGCCCGAAGGGCGCGGTGCTCTCCCACGCGAATATGAATGCCCAAGCGCTGACCTGCATTCGGGCCACGGCGATCGATACCGATTCGGTCGGCTTCTGCACCTCGCCGCTGTTCCATATCGCCGGACTCGGCAGCCTCGCACCGTATTTCGTGCTCGGCGCCAAGACCGTGCTGCATCCGCTCGGTGCGTTCGATCCCACCGAATTCCTGGACGCCGTCGAGCGCGAGCAGGCCACCACCGCCTTCTGCGTGCCCGCGCAGTGGCAGCTGATCTGCGAGGAGCCGACGGTCAAACAGCGCAAGCTCGCGCTGAAGGTGCTCAGCTGGGGTGCGGCTCCGGCCTCCGATACCGTGCTACGGGCCATGGCCGACTGCTTCCCGGATGCGGTCAATGTCGCGGTCTTCGGCCAGACCGAGATGTCGCCCATTACCTGCGTGCTCGAGGGTAAGGACGCGATCCGCAAGCTGGGTTCGGTCGGTAAGCCGATTCCGACTATCCAGGCCCGCGTCGTTGATGATGCGATGAACGATGTCGCGCCCGGTGCGATCGGTGAAATCGTCTATCGCGGGCCGACTCTGATGCAGGGCTACTGGAATAAACCGGAGGCCACCGCCGAGGCCTTCGCCGGCGGCTGGTTCCACTCCGGTGACCTGGTCCGCGCGGACGAGGAGGGCTTCCTGTGGGTGGTAGACCGCAAGAAGGACATGATCATCTCCGGCGGCGAGAACATCTACTGTGCCGAGGTGGAGAATGTGCTCTTCGCACATCCGAAGATCCGCGAGGCCGCGGTGGTCGGACGCGCGCACGAGAAGTGGGGTGAGGTGCCGGTTGCCGTTGTCGCCCTTGTCGATCCGGATGCCGAGCTCACTCTCGACGAGCTGGCGCCGTTCCTCAACGCGAACCTGGCCCGCTACAAGCACCCCAAGGATCTGGTGATCGTGGGCGAACTGCCCCGCAATGCCAGCGGCAAGGTCGTCAAAGTGCAGCTGCGCAAGGACTATTCGTCCTGAGCTTGCCCGAATCGTAGACATCGGCGGCGCGCTGGCAGGTGAATGTCATTCGGCCCGGGGCTTCTTCGGCCGATGCTGGCCGGTTCGGTCGCGGCGAGCGGGGTGGTGCCGCGGCTGGCCCGTAAGCCCACGCCGCGTCGCTGGCAAACCTCGAATTGATCACCGCGGGCTGCCGCACCGCCGGCCAGGCGCTCGAGCTGAACCGCGCGTCGGTGTGACAGATCATCGGCCTGTGCGGCTGATCCGTCCGGTGTGCGATACCCGGCTCGTGAGACCGGGACCGACCAGATCTTCGAGGCGACGGTAGGTTTCGGCCGCGGGCAGCGGTGGCTCGGCATCCGCGATCGAGCCGAGCAGGCCGACGACGCCCCAGGACAGGAACGTCATCGTCACCGCGAATTCGTCGTCGTCCATATCGAGTCGGCCCGAAAGTTGTTCGGTGAGAATCTCTTCCACCATGCGCCGAGTCGAGCGCAGCAGCACCCCGGTCGCCCTGCGACCCAGTAGCGCCCGATAGACCTCCGGATTCGCCGATGCCAGTCGGAACAGCGTGTACAGCGGTGCGAGTGGTTCCGAATGTTGCGGTGCATCAGCATCATTCGCGGCCGATTCGATATCGGCCACCGCCGCGCGCAGGTACTCGGTACTGCTGACCAACAGCAGATCGTCCTTGTCCCGGAAGTGCGCGTAGAAGGTCGAGCGTCCGACATCGGCGCGATTCAGAATGTCCTGCAACGTGATCCGGTCATAGCCGCATTCGATCATCAGCTCGATCAGCGCCCGGTGCAGCAGGCTCTTGGTGCGCCGCACTCGGCGATCGGTGCTGGTCATCGGCATCCTCCGAACGCGAATACCGCGTTGTCGTACAAATTGTGCGAATCCGTTCGGAACGGCACGATATCCGCACTTTTGCTTCTGGTCGATCCGGTCATCTGGTCCGATTCTGAACATATGACCGGAAATGCACAACAGTCCACTAATGCATATGCTGACCGGAACTCTGAGATCGGCATTCTCATCACCAAACCGCGCGGCTATATCGCCCTGAAATCGGCCTTACTGCTCGGCCGCGTCGGGAGTCTGAATGCTCGACTCGTCGAGCTGACCGGTACCGCCCCGGGCGAGCACGCCGTCGATATCGGTTGCGGTCCGGGCCAACTCGTCCGGGCACTCGCCGATCGAGTCGGACCGGGCGGTCGAGTGATCGGCATCGACCCGTCCCAAGAGATGATCGACTACGCGACCGGCCGCATCGGCGCCTCGTCCAACTGCCGGCTCGAAGTCGGCGCCGCTCAGTCGCTGACCCTGCCCGATGCCTCGGTCGACGTGGTCACTTCGACCTTCGTCATGCATCACATTCCGCAGACCCAGCGCACAGCGGCGCTGGAACAGATGTTCCGGGTGCTGCGCCCCGGCGGCCGACTGCTGCTCGCCGATACCCACCCGACCGGAAAGGTGCTGCCGGCGGCGGTTCGGCTCATGTCCCGATTCGCCGCGCGCCGCACCGACGACCCGCACACGCCAGGACACCACGCGGATCCACTGGCGGCCATCGACATTCGCCGCTACCGCGAAGCGTTACGGGCAGTCGGATTCGGGGCCGTCGACTTCACCACGATCCCACCGACGACCGGCGTACTCATGGCAACCAAGGACGCCTGAGTCAGATCATGTCCCTCGATGTCATCCAGCGCATGGTGAACCAGCCGCAGAACACCGGTAGCCAGCAGGTGAGCACGCGGTAGAGCAGCACCGCGGGCACGGCAATGGTCGCGGGCAGGCCGAAGGCGGCGAGACCACCGATCAGCGCGGCCTCGACGGCGCCGACGCCACCGGGAGTCGGCGCGGCCGAGGCCAGGGTGCCGCCGATCATGGTGACGATGGTGACGGTGATGAACGACGCGCCACCGCCGAACGCCTCGACGCTGGCCCACAGCGCCAGCGCCTGGCCGATCGTGATGGCGCCACAGCCGAGCACGATCACCGAGAACCGCTTCGGATCCCGGGCCAGATCGCCGAGTTCGCCGAGCACCTCCTGCAACTGCGGGCGCACCGAATTGTTCAGCCAGCGACGCAGTTTCGGCACGAACATGAAGGTGCCGATAATGCCGACACCCACACCGGCGGCCAGATAGAGCACGGTGGCGTCGGGCACGAAATGCGAAAGATTCGCCGAAGTGCCCGCCGCCACGCTGAACAGGATCAACAGGCTGATGTGCGTGATCACCTGTACGGCCTGCTGCAAGGCGACGGCGGCGGTGGCCCGCACCGCGCCGAGTCCGCCCTTCTGCAGGAAGCGCACGCTCAAGGCCAGTCCGCCGACCCGCGCCGGGGTGGTGGTGGCGGCGAAGGTATTGGCGATCTGCATGATCACCAGATTGCGGAAGCTGACCAGGCGAGACGCGCAGGCCCACAGCGCCGCCGCTGCACCGACATAGGTCAGCGCCGAGACCGCCAGCCCGAGCAGCGCCCACCACCAGTTGGCGGTTCGCAGCTGCGAGAAGAAGGTCGGCACCGCGCTGATGAACGGGTAGGCGACGTAGACGAGCCCGATCAGCAGCACCAACTGGATGATCTGTTTGCGGCTGAACCGGGTGATCTGCTCGGCCTCGATCTTGTCCCGGCCCGTCTGCTTGCGCACCTCGTCGCGGGCCGTGGCGACCACCTCACCCCAATCCGGAATCGACTTCTTGATCCCGGCGGGCATGGCGGACTTGGTGAGTCGGCTCGCCGCGGTTAGCACCGTCTGCTCGCCGAGGGTATCGATGGCGGTGCGGACCGCGGCTTCCTTGCCGAAGACGGCGGTGGTCGAGACCAGCAACTGCGCGACATCGGACTGTCGCTGCTTATCGGACGCGCCGAATTCCGCATTGACGAATCCGTTGAACAGCGTGGCACCGTTCTCGATTCGGATCTCGGCGGGCCGCAGATCGCCGTGCGAGATCTGGGCGCAGTGCAGTGCGGCCAGCGACTTCCATACCCCGGCGAGCTCGTCATCGGAGGTTTCGTCGAGCGGCTTACCTCGAGGCATGGTGTGCGCGTACAGCATCCAGCCCCGCTCGAGTGCCGCGACGGCGACCTGTTCCACGGCGGCCAGACCCAATTCGCCGACGGCGATGGCCAGCAGCGCACGGTGCTCGACGACGCGGTGCATGGAGCCGTGCATTGCCGCGGTTTCGCTGCTGCGGAAGGTGAGCCAGCGCCACAGCTGGCGTAGCGCACCGAAGCTGCGCTGATTCTTGCCGAACAGCTCGACGGTCAACTCCCGCTCCGGACCGTCGATGGCCGCGGCGAGCACCAGCGGACCGCGCCCGGCGGGATGCATAACGGTGAATGCGGTGACGGTATGTCCGCGCCTGGCCAGCACCCGCACCGCCGCATCCAGCGGAACCTCCAGCGCCGGTGTGCCGACCACGAGCACGATCACCGCGCCGACCAGCCAGCCGACCGCGAGCCCGAACATGGCCCGTGCGGGCACCACCGTGCTGACCACCAGGTGGATCGGTGCGAATGCCAGCAGCAGGAACCATAGCCAGCGCCGCGTCCGGGTCGGCAGCCACGGACTGGATACGGTCAGCACCGCGGCGAGCATGGCGATCCAGCGCGGATCGTCCAGGAACTGCGACAGGAAGGTGTCGAGCCGATCCGGCACCTGCAGATGCCATTGCGGCGTGGACAAACCCGTTCCGGTGATCGATAACAGCAGGCCCGCGACCAATCCCGCGGCCGCATAGCCCGCGAGCAATTTCCACTGCCTGCTGATGATCAATTCGATGAGGATCGCGAACGGCAGCGCCAGAATCGCCATGCCGTAGACCAGGTAGACCAGATTGGACTGGTCCGGATTGAGGAATCCGACGATAGTCGAGACCGAACTCTCCAGCGCCAGCCACTCCGGCCGGGTGATCAGCGAGGCGGCGACCACCACGCCGACCCACAGTGCCGCGAGTACGACACGGATGATGTCACTGGTCCGCCGGATCAGCGGTTGCAGCAGGCTCCCGGTAACCGGGATATCCCGCCCATCGACTCGCATCTCGTGGCTCCGCTCCTCCGCCTCTCCGCGCCTTTGCCGGTCGTGGGCTGTGCCTAACTTACCGTTGCGGGCCGACGGTTCCCGGAATGGCTGAGCGCTGGGCTCACCGGCGAGTTACCCCGGTGTTCGTCCGCCCCCGAACCTTCGGCCGACGGGTTGGGTGCGGCGAGAGATTCGTCGCGGGCCGACAGTCGGCAGGTAGCTGAATTCTAGGGGTCCCCGGTGAGTTGCACATGTTCGTACTCGATCAACTGTTGCGTTCGCAGCACGATACACAGCAGCGCGAAGCCGCCGACTTACCGGTCAGTAGGCGGTCTTGCCGAATCCGTCCGTGCCGATGAGGATCAGGACGAATCAGCCAACGGCTTGGAAGGCGGGACATGGCAGCACAGGATCTATCCGGGAAGACAGTGGTGGTGACCGGCGCCAGCTCCGGCATCGGCGCCGAGGCGGCGGCGAAGCTGGTGGCGCGCGGCGCGACCGTCGCGGTGGTCGGGCGCTCGCCGGAACGCACCGCCGAGGTGGCGGCGCGGGTCGGTGCGGCGCCGTTCGTCGCCGATTTCGCCCGCTTCGACGAGGTGCGCAAACTCGCCGATCAACTCCTCGATCGCTATCCGCGCATCGATGTGCTCGCCAATAACGCCGGCGGCGCGTGGGCGAAACGCACCGTCACCGATGACGGCAATGAGCTGACCTTCCAGGTCAATCACCTGTCACCGTTCCTGCTGACTGCCCTGCTGCTGGATCGGCTGGTGCAGTCGCAGGCCAGGGTCGTCAATACCGCGAGCATGACCTACCGGATGGCGAAGCTGGACCTCGACACCATCAACGCATCGACCGGTTCGTTCAACCAGCTGGGCGTCTATGGCGCCAGCAAACTCGCCAACATCATCTGCACCAGGGAGCTGGCCCGCCGCACCGGAGGCACCGGACTGATCACCGTGGCATTCCATCCGGGCGCGGTCGCCACCCACGTCTACGACAATGCCCCGCTCGGGCTCGGCGCGTTCATCCGCTCTTCGCTGTCGCGGCCCTTCTTCCTCCGGGCCGATAAGGGCGCGGATCCGTTGGTGCACTTGGCGACGACGTCCGACGCGATCAACGGCAAGTATTTCCACCGGTTCGAGCTGGAGGAGCCGCGGAACGGGCAGGCGGTGGATGCGCAGCTCGCACAACGGCTTTGGACGATGTCCGAAGGGATCACCGGAACGGGTTCGGCGAAGTAGGTCAGTGGGCGTCCGCATCCAGAGCGTGACGCTTACCCCCGGTCTCCACTCCGACGGTGAAGATTTCGCCGCTCATCTCACCTCGATCGAGTTCGACAATGGCCCGTACCACCTGTTCGGTAGCCACCGACGCGGGAAAACCATTGGGCGCGATCGCATTCGCGCGCACCCCGAACTCCTCGAATTCGGCGGCGATATGCCGGGTCAGGTGGTTGAGCGCCGCCTTCGATGCCGCGTAGAGCGCCTGTCCGCCGGGGTACACCCGCGAGCCCGAAAGGCTCGAGACATTCACGATATTGCGATTTCGGGCCCGGTTCTCGTCCCCGGCATGCACCCAGCTCCGCTGCGCCAGGCGCGCCGACAATCGCAGCGGCACACCGACATTGACCGCGAAATGCGGATCGAACTCATCGAGCGCGGCATCGCCGTCGACGATGCCGCGCGGTTGAAATCGGCTGTGCGCGGCATTGTTGACCAGCAGATCGATATGCCCGAACCGGGCGAGTGCGAGATCGATGACGCGCTCGACCTCACCCGGGCGGGCCAGATCGGCCTTGATCATGAAGATCCGTGAATCATTTTCCGGCACCGGCATTTCCGGTTCGAACGGATCGACGAACCATTCGAGCTGTGACGGTGCGGCCGGGGTGCGGGTGCGGCAGACCGCGATGATGTCGTAGTCGGTGTACAGACCGCGGCAGAAGGTATCCCCTAGTACGCCACCGGCCCCGGTCAGCAGACATACCCGGCGTTCAGTGCCACTGCGCAATGCTGTCTCCTCCCCAGCGCCGCACCACATCGTCCTTCGGCCGATGCAGCCACATCACCACGCTATTGCGTGCGGTGGCGTTATCGCCGACGAACGTATGCCAGGAACGCGGTGTGCACTCGAACAGCAGCAGCGAATTGTCCAAGGGCGGAATCGTCACCGCGGGAACCGGATTCGTGCCGAGATGCGGGTACAGCGCGGTCTCGCCGCCATCGCCCGGCCGCCAGTCCGGATTGCCGAGATAGAACAGCACCGCGACGGCGCGCACCGTCTCCCGCGCGAAGACCTCCGGCGTTCGCGGGCCGGTCGCGAGATCCACGTCCGGATCCACGGTCCTGACCTCGCCCGGTCCGGGCGCGGAACCCTTGAACCAGGCGGGATTCAGATCATTGTGCGGCGATCCGGGCGGACTGCCCGGCGGATGGTGGTGCACCGCCCCTTCGACATCACCGGTGGTGGCGACCCCCGTCACCCGGGCGATCAGGTCATGCCATTCCCGCGAAAGGAACAGCGCCAGCGGCCCATCCCGCAGCCCCGCCAGCGATGCCCCGACCGCACCGTAATCTGCCGCCACCGATCCGAATGCCTCGGGTCGCTCCCGGCGCACCCGCGCCACCTCATCGGCGAGCCGCCCATAGAACTCGGGCACGAACACATCTCTGGCATAGATATGCGGAAACGGCTCGATTCGGCGAATCCAGCGCCGATGCGCGAACAAATCGGTGAACCACGGCGGCACCGCGGACTCGGCTACCCCTGTCAACGTCAAATCCCTCCCGAACAACCACGGCGATCCTATCGGCATACCCCGCCTACGTGGTCGGGACCTGATGGCATCGTGGCGCCGCCGCCTGTCGATGACGCCGAGCAGAATGCCAGGACTGCCGGGCTCGACGAACATTTCGCCGACATCTGTGCCGCCGCGGCGGCTCCCTATGTGCGCGTCCATCACCCGCTGCGCGACAGTGCGGTATGGATGCGTGAGGTGCGCGCGGGTGACGGGGCACATCCCGGCGCGGCCGGTTACCAGGAAATGGCCGCGCTCATCGGTCCGCGATGGCGAGAGTGGTTGGCGCGCTGACCGATCCGGATGGGCGAGTCGGGTGGCGGGCAAGATGATCGGGTCGAGGCCCGAGTGCTGGCCGAACCGCGAGACCAACACTGTCTCAGACGTGATGTCCTGGTATTCCCATGCCGTCCGGGCAGGTCAGCGCGGCTGTACTCAGCTGACAGATATGCGGCGCACGGCCGATTCGGCCCGCTTGCGCCGAGCCACCGCCAGATCGACCGGCACCGCGCCCTCCTCGACGGGCCGGGTGACCAACTCGTGCAGCGTCGGATGCCAGCGCCCGATCTCGTCGCGGAACGAACCCTCGGTCTCCAACTGACCGATCGCACCGATCAGCGTCAGCATGGACCGCGCGAACGGGGTGAAGCGCGCAGGCATGGTCCCCTGCCGCAATGCATTCGACAGCCGCGGATTCGTCACCCGCAGTACCTGTTTGCGCAGCCAGCGCATGGTGAACCGGTAACTCGCGTGCTGGAAGGGTTCGATGCATGGTGCGACCAGATGGAATAGATCCTCGGCATCGAGTACTCGGCCCGGTTCGCAGAAGCCGTGCCGCCGTGCTGCCGCCTCCAGTTCCGCAGGGCCGCCGTTGAACAGCGCATCGCAGTAGTCGAAGGCGAATTCGTCGAAACCCTCGGTGGGCCACGGTGTGCAGGCCCCGAAGTCGACGATGCCGAGTCGACCATCCGGCAGCACCCGGAAATTGCCCGGATGCGGATCGCCGTAGAGCAGACCGCTGCGAATCCAACTCGATGCCATGAACCCGACCAGCTGCATGCCGACCCGATCCCGCTCGGCGCGCGTGCCGTTGGCGATGACGCGCGGCAGCGGCGTACCGTCCAGCCATTCGGTGACGAGCACATCGCCGCGCTGTTCGATCACCCGCGGAATGCGGAAATCCGGATCGTCGGCATAGGCCGCGGCGAAAATCCGCTGATATTCCGCCTCGGCGGCATAGTCGAGTTCGTCGAGCACACTGGCGCAGATCGCCTCGGTCACGCCCTTGACATCCGCGCCGGGCACGAAAACCGTTGCCAGCATGGAGATCCGGCGCAGTTGAACCAACTCGTTGACGACCGCTTCCTTACCGCCGGGATACATCACCTTCACCGCGACGGGCGTACCGTCACGCCACACCGCGCGATGCACCTGGCCGAGCGAGGCCGCGGCCGCGCGCCGATCGTCGAATTCCCGGAAATACCAACGCCAGTTCTCCCCCATGCTCGCGGCCATTGCCGCGTGCACCGAACGCGGCAGCATCGCGGGTGCGCAATCCTGTAACCGGCTCAGCGCGATCTTGTAGGGTTCGGCGAGTGCCGGCGGCAACGCGAGTTCGTAAATGGCAAGCAGCTGACCGAGTTTGGCGGCACAGCCCTTCAGTTCGCCGAGCACCTCGAAGATGTGCTGTGCGGTGCGCATCTGGATTTCGCGATCGACCTCAGCGGCCGGTCGACCCAGTGCGCGCTTACCGACGCCCGCCGCATGACGGCCCGCGAAGGCGAGCGGCAGTGCCGCCAATTTCGCATTGCGAACCACGGTGCGAACCGGGGGTTTACCGTTCGATCTCATGGCGAACATGCGGGCGCGTCCAGTGGTCGAATTCTCGGCCGATCGACCGTCGCCACGCTGAATTGTCATGACTCACCTCACACTGCGCGCTGACCGGTGTAACACAGGTGCAGTCTCGCACAGGAGGGCATAGACTGTCTGGGACGTATTAGACACCGAGTCGAAAGGTGGCATCTCGATGGGATCCCGAACGGTAGTCGCCGACGTTGCCGATGAGCTGGCACGCCGGGTTGCCGCAGGGGAGTATCAGCCGGGGGATTTGATGCCGTCGGTCCGTCAGGTCGCGGAGGAGTTCGATATGAACCGCGCGACCGCGCAGTTGACCCTCGGTCGGCTGGAATCGTACGGATTCGTCGAGGCGCGACGCGGTAAGGGGTTCACGATCCGCGATGTCCGTGCGGCGGGCGGCATCGATGTATATCGGCACCTGTTCCGGTTCTCGGTTCCGATGCCGGATGTGGCGATCGAGATGTTCCACGACATCGTCGAGGTGGAGCGCGGCATCGTTATGGCGGCGCTGCTCGCCTACACCAGCATCGAACACAGGATCGACTCGGCCGAACTCAAGGCCGAGATCGATGTACTGGAGTCGCTTGCCCGACAGGATATTCCCGACTTCCAACAGATCCTCGCCATCGAGATCGGCTTGATCCGCCGACTGCTCACCGCACTCGGGCTGAGCATGCAGCGCGCGATCATGAACTCCATCGGCGAGATGGTGCTCGAGGTGCCCGAGGCCGTCGAGGCCTTCTTCGCGGGCGCGGCCGACCTCCATGTATTGGTATGGCGTGCGCTGGTCGCGGTGTGGGATTCCGGTTCCGGTCCGTCCGAGGCGCAGCTCGCGCTGTTCGAGGATCTGTTCGGGCTGTATCACGACAAGGTGATCGCCCGGTTCGAGGAATTGCTCGATATCGGGGCCGAGTGTGACGAGGACGTGGAGCACGCGGCGACCGCTTGATCGCCCTCGACTCCCCGGATTGCACTGTCTGGGTCATTACTGCGTCGGTGTCACTCGAGGCTGCTCTGGGGTGGTAGCGTTGCGGCCGTCAGGCAAGATCGCATGGATCGACTCACCGCCTGAGACAGCATGAGCACTCAGGCCGCTGATCAACCAGGAGGTCTCTGTGACATCGGTACCAATCCTGCCGCGCCGCTGGGCCATTGCGGATATCGCAGATCAATCCGGCAAGACCGTCGTGGTTACCGGCGCCAATAGCGGTCTCGGCTTGCGCACCGCCGAGGCATTGGCGAGCAAGGGCGCGCATGTGCTGCTGGCCTGTCGCAATCCGCAGAAGGCCGCGACGGCACTGGAAGCGGTGACCGCGGTTGCCGCTGGGCCGAAACCCGAAGTGCTGCAGCTGGATCTGGCCGATCTCGTCTCGGTCCGGCGGGCGGCCGAGCAGATCAACGACACCGTCGGCCGGATCGATCTGCTGATCAATAACGCGGGTGTGATGGCGGTGCCGCGCGCACGCACCGCTGACGGGTTCGACGCCCAATTCGGCACAAATCACCTCGGGCACTTCGCATTCACCGGCGCCATACTGCCCGCGCTCCTGCGCGCCGAACAGCCGCGAGTCGTGACCGTATCGTCGGTTGCCGCGTGGGTCGGCGTGATCAACTGGTTCGACCCGAATTGGCAGCGGATCTATCTGCGCTGGCCCGCCTACAGCCAGTCCAAACTGGCGAATCTGTTGTTCACCGCCGAGCTCGAGCGCCGGGCACGTGCGGCCGGATCGCGCCTGTGCGCGGTGGCCGCCCATCCCGGATTGTCCGCGACCCATCTCTACGACCGCAATGGTGAGAAGGGGGTGAGCGGCGTCTTGGCGGCGATCCCGCAGGCGACCCTGTTCGCGCTGGCCCAGCCCGATCGCATGGGCGCGTTGCCGCAGCTGTATGCCGCCACCGTGCCGGATGTGCGCGGAAACTCTTATGTGGGACCGGGTTTCGTGGTCGCCGGATATCCGCGGCGGGCGCTGCGCAATCCACTTGCCTACCGCCGCTCGACCGCGCGCAGACTATGGCAGCTCAGCGAGCAGCTGACCGGTGTGCGCTACGACTTCGCGATGAATTCCTAGGCGGCCCAGCGGGGGTCGGTATCAGCGCGGTGCCGCGGCGAAGGCGGCGAGCACGAGGGAGGTGACGATCGTCACCGCAAGTACGGCCAGTACCACCAGATTTCGTCGTTGCGGTCGATCGGCATGCTCCAGATTCGGACACTCCGGCCCGGTGTGTCCGCGACTTCCGCACCGAGGGTTGGTGCAGGGATACATGCCGACCTCCCAAAAACTGACGCGAACGCTCACACTGTAGCCGTACGAACCATCTTGTATACCGCGTGCGCTGCTGGACGGCTACCCAGCCACGGGGGCCGAAAACGCCGCCCCGGCATCGGCCGGGGCGGCGTCGGTGACGTTGTTACAGCGCGCTATTGAGCTTATTCAGTCGGTCGCACGCCTCCACGTACTCATTGACCAGCCGGGCGATCACATCGGCGGAGCGCTCCACCTTGTTCATCATGCCGACGACCTGACCGACCGGATTGAAGTTCACATCCTTGGCCGCCTCCGGATAGCGGTGCCCACGCTTGACGCCGTCCAGGGCCACCATCATCTGCAGCGGCATGGGCAGCGGATCCGGATTCTCCGGCGCCTCCCAGGCCTCGGTCCAGTCGTTCTTCAGCATGCGGCACGGCTTACCGGTCCAGGACCGCGAGCGCACGGTGTCGTGGCTGGAGGCTTCGATATAGGTCTGCATCTGCGCGGGCGGCACATTCGCCTCCTCGACGGTCAGCCACAGCGACCCGGTCCACGCACCCGCCGCGCCCATCGCCATGGCCGCGGCGACCTGCCGACCGTTGCCGATACCGCCGGCGGCCAGCAGCGGCATATCGCCGATGGCGTCGACCACCTGCGGCCACAGCACCATCGAGGAGATCTCACCGCAGTGCCCGCCGCCCTCGGTGCCCTGGCAGACAACGAAATCCAGACCGGCGCGCTTGTGGTTGAGCGCATGCTTCACCGAACCGCACAGCGCGCCGATGAGCCGTCCCGAGCCCTGGATCTGCTCGACCACATCCGGCGGCGGGGTGCCGAGGGCATTGGCGACCAGTTTGGCCTTGGGATGGCGCAGGATCACCTCGATCTGCGGTGCGACGGTGGTCGCGGTCCAGCCGAGCAGCTGGTTGTGGTGTTCACTATCGGGCAGATGCGGGACATTGTGGTCGTTGAGGAGCTTCTCCGCGAAGTCCCGGTGCCCTTGCGGAACCAGTTCCGCCAGTTTGGCTTCCAGCTGTTCGGGGGTCAGATCATCGATCCCTTTGCCCTCGTACTTCGACGGGATGACGAGGTCGACGCCGTACACACCGTGCACATGGTCGTCGAGCCAAGCCAGCTCGACCTCCAATTCCTCGGCGGTGAAGCCCACCGCACCGAGCACGCCGAGACCGCCGGCATTGCTGACCGCGGCCGCCACATCGCGGCAATGGGTGAAGGCGAAGATGGGGAATTCGATCCCCAGCTTGTCGCAGATTTCGGTACGCATGGCGTGCTGGTCTCCCTACTTGCTCAACAGCCGGATCACAATGGCTGACGAGTGCTGGAACGGGTTGCATATCGGGTCTCCGGCCCGCGCTGCCGATTCGGCCGTCTGCCGCAGATATCGCCATGACGCAGCGGTAGCTTGGTCAACAGGCGCGGTACCTGACCTCGAATGTAACACGTTCTAGTTTTCTTGCGATAGACGTTGCTTCCGAGCGAATCAGAGTTCTGCCGTGACGAGCCGGTAGCCCAGGTCGAGGTGGGATTTGTCGAGCAGCCCGGCATGCCGTCCGGCCCACGCGTCGGCAGCCAGATCGTCGCGGAGTCGGTTCAGTCCGTCCCGTAACAGCGCCGCCGGTGTCATCGCCAGCATCGACATGCCGGCGCGCACGGTCTCGTCCAGATACGCCTCGGGTCTCCGCCAGTACGCGCCACCGAACCCGTCTACGCAATCGTGCGGGACCGGGATCGGGGTGATCGATACGTCGCCGAGTAGGGCGGTGAGGCGCGGGAGCGCGACAGCCAGGCTCGCATCGGTATCGGCCGCGGCGGGCAGATAGTCACGGACCAGCCAGAATTCCCGGTAGACGGTGTGATCCCAGGTGAGGATGACGATGCGGCGGCGGGCGATCCGTTTCAGTTCGGCTATGCCGCGGTCGAGATCGGTCCAGTGGTGCACGGTCAGGACGGCCAGGGCGGCATCGACGGCGTCGGTGTGGATCGGTAGTTCTTCGGCGATCGCCTGGACCGCGGGTGCGGCGGCGGTCGGGCGTTGCGCGATCATCACCTCGCTCGGCTCGACCGCGATCACGGTGCCGGTCGGCTCGTAGGATCCGCTGCCCGCGCCGATATTGGCGATGGAGTCCATACCGCGCACAGCGGCATCGATGACCGCGGCGATCCGCGGATCCGGTTGTCGGGTCCGGGCGTACGTCTGTCCGGTGTCGTCGTAAAGAGCCATCTTCGCCCGCCCGTCGCCAGTCGATCGCCTCAGTGTATCGACCGGCGTGGCAGGCGATTCGACGGTTCAGGTGGCGGACTGCTCCAGGTCGGCCAGCGAATTCTCCAGGTGGTCGAGGAGGCTGTGTAGTCGCGGCACGCTGCGGCGGCAGCCGACGAGTCCGAAGTCGAGACTGTCGACATTGGTGGTGAGGGTGACGTTGACAGCCTGACCGTCGAACGGGATCGACATGGGGTAGGAGGCGTCCAGGCGGGCGCCGTTCCAGTAGTGCGGTTCCCTGGGGCCGGGGACGTTCGAGATGACGATATTGAACGGCGGATTCGTCAACGACAGCAGGCCGGGCAGCAGGGTCAGAGCCAGCGGGCTGAGCATCAACCCGGATAGCGCCATGGTCTGGATGGGGGAGAGCGAGTTGTAGACCTCTTTGCTGCGGCGCATCGATTCGCTCACCACGCGCAGCCGTTCGATCGGATCGGCGATATCGGTGCCGAGATTGCACAGAATCGCACCCACCTTGACGCCACTGCTATCGGTATCGTCCTCATCGGCCCGCAGCGAGACCGGGACCATCGCGATCAACGGCTTATCGGGTAGCGCATTATGTTCGATCAGATACGTGCGCAACGCACCGGCCGACATCGCCAGCACCACATCGTTGACGGTCGTGCCGGTCGCCTTCTTGACCTGCTTGACCCGCTCCAGCGGCCAGGACCGGACCGCGACCCGGCGGGCACCGCCGATCGGCACATTGAACATCGAACGCGGCGCCTCGAAGGGCATGGTCAACTGTTGCTGCACCAGCGCGGCGCGGGCTACCCGCAGCACGGCGGGCCCGGAATTGGCGGCCGACAACAGATTTCGGGCGATCCCGCCGAGCAGCGAGCCGGACGGTTCGGTCTTGCGTTTCGACCCGGGCAGATTCCACGGCACGCGCGTTTCGCTGGCCATGGGATCGTTCGTGAGTGTGCGTTGCAGCAATCGTTGTGCGGTGACGCCATCGATCAGCGCGTGATGCATCTTCGAGTACAGGGCGAAGCGGCCGTCGCGCAGCCCCTCCACCACGTGGATTTCCCAGAGCGGGCGGTGCCGGTCCAGTAAGGTGCTGTGCAGATCGGAGGCCAGCTCGAGCAGTTGCTCGAAGCTACCGGGACTCGGCAGCGCCGACCGGCGCAGGTGATAGACGAGTTCGACGTCTTCGGCCTCGGTCCACGCCAGCTGCGGCGCGCCGAGCCAGGTTGCCGGGCGCTTGCGGAAGGTGGGGTGGAATTCGTTGTCCACCAACAACTTCTCATGGGTTGTCCGAGCGAAATCGGGCCCGGCATCGTCTGGCGCCTCGAAAAGCTGTAGCGAACCCACGTGCATCGGGTGCTCGCGGGATTCGCCGAGCAGAAATACGGCATCGATCGGAGAAATGAGCTCCATGTCCTGTCGCCCCCTGACGACGGTGTGGTGCTGAGGTGTTCGGTGAAAGGAAATCGACCACGATGTCGGTGAGGATCCGCACAGCCATGTCCCCTGTGCGCACTCCCCAACCTTACGGAAAGGTGCGGATCCGCGTTCGGCGAATCAGCGATCCTTGACCAGGAACATATAGGCTTGGCGGCCCCGCTCGCCGGGATCCGGTTCGCGGACCATCCGGGCAGTCGGCGTGAATCCGGCTTGTTCGGCCAGCGTGGCGAGCCGATCCGAGGACCATCGATAGGCGGTTATCACCTTGTGGTCGAACGGTTTTACACCCGGGGCATCGGTAGCCTCGAAGTATGCGAGCAGCGCACGCCCACCCGGCTCGAGTATCCGATGAAACTCAGCCAACACCGCGGGCATTCGTTCCGGCGGCAGATGAATGAAGGAGTACCACACGAGAATTCCCGCGAGGGCGGCGTCGCCGATATCGAGATCTTCGAGCGCACCCTCGTCGAAATCGAGTGTCGGATATTGTGCCCGCGCCAATTCGAGCAGTTGGGGTGACAGGTCGATCCCGAAGATATCGAGGCCGAGGCCGGATAGGTGTGCGGTCAATCGGCCTTCACCGCACCCGAGATCGGCCACGCGACCGTCGGCTCGCACCAGTTCCGCGAATGCGCCGAGCATGGCACGGTCGAATGGCTGCGTCGCGAGGTGATCTTTGGCGAATTCCGCGTAGCGGATCGCCATCTCGTCGTAGGCGGCGCGGGTGCGCGCCACATCTGTGGGAACGGTTCGACTTGTCACCCGAACATCATGCCCTCCCGTCAGCTCTCATCGGGGATTCGATTGCGACGCGTCGCGATGGCATGCGACGCAGCCGTCGGGCGAGCTGCACAGCGGTATCGCAGGTGCCGAGCAGCTCGGCGCCGCCGCGACAAGGACTCTGTAGGAACACATTTCGTCGAAACCCACCGGGGTCGACATGGCCGCAGTGAAGGCGATCAACACCGCGATGGCGGCGAACGCGGGCGGCCGAGGCGGATCGGCTGCGCGCGGTGCTGTTGCAGATCATCGGCGGTGCCGGTCTGACCTTCAGTGCCGACTGAGAACGCTCAGGATTGGGTGACCGGCGCTGCGACCGGTTCCTCGACGGCGCGGGCGCGGGCGGTGCCGAGGATCGAGCCGAGAATGACCAGCGGGAAGCCGATGCCCATACCGATAGTCAACGGCTCGTCCATCAGGGTCACACCGAGCAGGATGGCTACCGCGGGATTGATATAGGTGATGACCGTGGCGCGGGCTGGGCCGACCTCGCTGATCAGCGCGAAGAAGATCAGGAAAGCCGCGACGGTGCAGATCACGGCCAGTCCGAGCACCGACCATGACGCATCTGCGGTGAAATGCGTGGGCCGACGCAGTGCGGTGAACGGTGTGTAGATCACCGTCGCGAGAATCAGTGATCCGGTGACCACACCGAGCGGCGGCAGATCGGCGAGCGCGCGATTGATGACGATCGGGCCGATGGCGTATCCGATGGTCGTCAACCCGATGGCGCCGATGGCGGCGGGCTGGGTCAGATCGATGTCGAAGCCGATCAGTGTCGCCACACCCGCGAATCCGATGACCAGGCCGATGGTGCGGCGCGCGTCGAAGCGATCGTGTGTGAAAGAGTGCGCAGGCCACAACTTAGCGCCGAGGCCCTGAACGGGTTTGGACAGAATCACCATTCCGATCAGCGGAACCGCGGCGAGCAGTAGCCCCACCGTCGAACTGTTCAATGTGGTCTCCGCGTACCCGATCAGCAACCAAGGCCCACTGATTTCGACCAGGGTGTACAGCAGCAGCGGACGCCAGCGCCGGAACACCGGTGCGAGGGCTCTGGTGTAGAGCGCGATCGGCAGCAGGATCAGCGAACCGAGGAAGGTCCGGCCGAATGCCACCACGACCGGATCGAAATCCTCGACCGCTATGCGGATCATCGCGTAAGGCACGCCCCAGATGACACCCATCGCCAGAAACAGCACCCACCCACGCTGCGTCATCGCTTCACCATCTCACCAGCCACCTGCTCACTTCCGATCGAATCGGAGCCTATACGAATACATCCCGTCACGGATGGCTGGAAGCCGCGCGGCGAATCAGCACAACGCGACCGCCCGCCGCCCGGCATTGTGGGACGTGCTCGTGCAGGTGGTCGGCTTGCGCAACGGCTCCGGCGTCGCCATCCAACGCCTCGACCGCTGGGAGCTCGGCCGACCTGCTATGGCGTTGTCCGACAAGGGATGTCGGCGCGAGCCCGCCACGGCGGCAGCCGTGCGGACCCGCGCTCCTGGTCGATCAGGGGTGACTAGTGGTCGGGGTCGTGGATTGCGTTGTCGTGGTGGTGGGTTCGGTGGTGGTCGGCTGCGGGGCCTGAGTCGTCGTGATCGTCGAAGTCGATGGTGTCGTCACTGCCGGAGTGGTCGTCGGCGGCGTCGTGGTTGTCGGTGATGTCGTGGTCGTGGTCGTCGGTGATGTCGTGGTCGTCGGCTGGCTCTTGACGTCCGTCTTTGCGGTGGTCGTCGGTGCCGTGGTCGTGGTCGTGGTCGTGGTCGTGGTCTTGTTTGGTTCGGTGGTCTTGGTCGTCGAGGTCGCTGCCCGGTAGGCGGCGGCGAGATCGGCCGACTCCGGCTTGGCGGTCTTGTCGACCGGTTGCCCCGCCTGCGCCTGCTTCGCCAGATGGGTGAGCCAGGCGGCCGCGTACTCGGCCGATGTCAGCGGCTTACCGTTGTCCGGGTTGGCGTCGCGCCAGTAGTCGAAGTGGTGACCGGTCGCATTGGGGCCGAGCGTGAGCTGGTAGGGATCGCTCATGATCACCGGGATGGTGTTCTGGTTCGTCACGATCAGACCGACGATCTCGTTGAACACCTTCTGCGGCAGATAGGCCAGCGGCGACATCTCGTTGGTCGAGATCGATTCCGCCTTGGCCGGAGTCTTCGGCGTCTGCCCCGGCTTGTATTCCGGATCCGAAACCCTCAGCAGCACTTGAAGAAACGTTTCATCGCTCTGCATCCAGTTCGGCTGCGACTGGATATCCGCGAATGCCGCCATCGCGATTCGGCCGAGGACAACGGCGACGTCCTGTCCGGTCGCCGGGGTGAGCCCGTCGCGTTCGAGTACGTCGACATTCAACTGCCTGCCCACATTCACCGCCAGCTGCAGCAGTGAAATGTTCTGCGGCGCCGAGCACGTGAGATCGCCGTCGGAGCAGAACGACGCGATCTTGCCGTTCAGCGCACCGAAGTCGCCGCTGGTACCGGGCAGTGCGCCCTGGCCCGACGCGGTATTCCTACCGTTCTGATACCTCTGGTCGAAACCGTCGGGATTGCTGTACGGATCCTTCGCGCCTGGGAACGGACCCTCGCCCGCCGAACGTCCGGCGTCGGCGAGGATGACGACACCGACGACATCGGCCGGATCGACGATGCCGTAGCCACCATCCTTATCGGCGGCCTGATGGCCGATCGTCTTGGCGACGCGGCGCACCACATCGGCGCCCTCGCTGTAGCCGACGATGGAGAACTTGGTATCCGGGCAGGCCTGGGCGATTTCCCGCATCACCTGTTCGGTATTCGCGACGCCTGTGTTGACGGCATCCTCGTAGGTGTCCATATTCGCCGGATACGCGATGTAGACGGCGGCATACGAGCCGGGATCGACAGCGTTGGCCGGTGCGTTGACCACCGGATCGACCCATTGGCTGCTGTGATCACCGGACAGCGCCGCGGGCAATGCGTTGCCATTGGCATCGACCAGCATCTTCGTGGTCGCGGCGTCCGGCGTATCCCGACGGCCGGCGACCGATATGGTCACCATGTCGTGACACTCCGTGACGGACGCCCGCAGGCGTGTATCGACGGTTTCGTGCGTCGATGTCAGTGCCACGGACGCGGCGACAAGCGCCGCCACCCCCAATGCCGCGGGCGCGACGACGGCCGAAGCCATTCGATGGCGCGCGAAGAACTCCCGAAGAGCCATGTCCCGTTCCCCAATCCAAAAACCGACAAGTGGACGGACAAGGCCTCCCGACAGGCCATGCGTCTTGAAGAACGTCGGGCTCGAGGGCCGGATCGTTACACAAATGGTTACGATCCAGCCGAGTTATATATCACTATTCAACGGCACGCTCGATATAATTACGCTATTTAACGACATGGTCGCTGTGGTGGTTCCGTGCCGTCAGCGCCGATCCGCTCACAAAGTGGGCGCGCCGGCCGGTCGACTGCTCAACCAGCGTCCCGGCGGCCAGATAGAGGCCATATCGCTGCTGCGCGGCGAGCCCGTGCGGATATTCCCGTCCCAGGTCAGACCTGTCAGGCCCACGGCGGCTTTGTTTTCACTGGGCTCATTTCGTCGGCACGGAAATCCGCTGGGCGCTATCGAATCCGGCGACCATTGTCGCGTATCTGGATGGATGTGGGCCGCCAATTCTTCGCCCGCTACGGCCCATCCGCCTGATTCTGTACTGGGGTTCGCATCTTCCGGGCCCTGGACAGGTTCTGATCGCTCATCGCGTGCAATGGCTCGGTACGGCTCCAGCGATTGTATTCGCCAATTCAACTGGGTGTGTCAGTTGCGGGTGGTGGGCGGCTCCAGCGATCGTGCTGAATTCGGTTCGGGGCGAGAGTGATTCGAGCGGGGCCGGAGTGAGCGGGTCCGCGCTTCCGGTGATCACGTGCACCGGTCCGAGATATTGCGCGAGCTTGGTGGCGAGTTCGCTGCGCCAGCAGGTCCGAAACCGCTCGGTTGCCAACTCGATCGCCTGCTCCCCGAGCTGCCCCTCCGGAAAGTGGAAGTACAACGACAGCGTGATGAACGCCTACACGTCGCCGGAGAGAACCGCCTCTTCATTCGACGGAATCGGGCCGGTCGGTTCGGGCGTCGCGACCTGCCGCGGCAGCAGGAACGGCGTGCCGAGAAGCAGCACCCCAGCCAGCGCAATAGCCGCCCGCGGACTGCTGAACTGTGCCAGCAGACCCCACAGCACGGTGAGGGCCGCGATGCTGATGCTGGTGGTGATAGACCACGCGGCGAGGACCCGGGCTCGGCGATCGGCAGCGGTGTTGTTCAACCGATAAGTGGCGAGGACAGGGCTGAATATGCTCGCGCAGATGATCAGCCCGAACTCGGTAACCATCACGGTCACCAGCCCGATCCAGCCCGGCTGGACGAACGCCAGTCCAAGGGGCCAGCAGGCACGCAGCGTGCCGAAGACCCGCAGCACCGTTGATTCGCCGAAGCGGGCGGCGACGCGACGAGCCAGTCGCGACCCGATCAGGCCACCGATACACGGAACGGCGAATGCCAGCCCGTACTCCCAGACCGGGAACCCCAAATGGGCGAGCATCAGTACCGACAACAGCGGCTCCGCGGCCATGATCAGCCCGTTGACCAGCATGGTGTTGACGAAGAACCGACGCAGCGTGTGATTGGTGAGGATGTAGCGCCACCCCTCTGCGATGTCGCTCCACCGACGCGTTGGGGCCGTCCTCGGCTGCGGGGGCTGCTCGGCTCCCCCGATCGCGGCGATGCCGAGCGCCGAGAGGAGGTAGCTCACCGCATCGACGACAACGGTGGTTACCGGCCCCAACAGTCCGATGGCGGCGCCCCCCACCGGCGGTCCGATGACCGTGGCCGACCACGTGGTGGACTCGAAACGACTGGTGGCCACCAAAAGCCCGTCGGCGGGGACGATGGTCTTCAGGTATGCGCCACTGGCGGCGGTGAACGCGATCTTCGCCGCCGCGGTGACGATGGCGACCACCAACAGTTGTGCGAACGACAACGCACCCAGACCGTAGGCGAGCGGTATGGACGCCAACGCTGCGAAGCGGATCAGGTCCGTTGCGATCATGACCGGTCGCTTGGTGCGAAACTCCATCCATGGCCCGAGCGGGACCGCCAGCAGCGCGCCGATCGCGAGCCCGGATGCCGACAAGGCCGCGACTTCCGCCGAACTAGCGTTCAAGACGGTAATGGCAACTACCGAAAACGCTCCGAACCCGAGACCGGTCCCGTAGGCGCTGACCGCATAGGCGGCCCACAACCACCCGAACGCTCGACCCAGGTTCGCGCTCCGCCACATATTCAGCACCCGCTTCACATCCCGTCTGTTGTCCGGGAGATTGAAGCCGGTTGACGGGTGCCGGCACCAACAACGAATCACACGGAGTGTCACAACTTTTCGTTGTGGGAGTAGGTTTGCGCGCGTGGATTTCGATGTGGTTCGTACCTTCGTCGCGGTTGCCGAGACCGGCCAGTTCCAAGCCGCAGCCGACGATCTGGGCATCAGCCAGCAGGCCGCGTCCAAACGAGTGGCCACGCTGGAGCGTGAACTCGGCGTTCAGCTTTTCGCGCGGATCGCCAGGGGGGTGCGGCTCACCGTCGATGGGCAAGCATTGCTACCGCATGCCCGTGAACTTCTCCGTGCCGCCGAACGCGCCACAGCGGCTGTGACACCGGGACGCAGGGCCCTGCGGATCGATGTCGTGAGCCGCAGGATCGCACCCTCCGGTGTCCTTTACGCCTTCTACCAGCAGCACCCCGATATCGAGCTCGATGTCATCGCCCTGGCCAACGCAGACGCGGAGTCGGCGCTGGCCGAAATCAGTGCCGGCACTGTCGATGCCACCTTCAGATCGCTACGCGGCCGCAAGGTTCCGGACGGACTGCGGTCCGCGCGAGTGATCGACGACCGGCACGAACTGCTGGTCGGCCCACGACACCCATTGGCGAACGCCAAGACCGTGACGTTGGCCGAACTCACCGATCACCCCATCTGGATGCCCGGCATGTCCGACGCCGAACCGATCGGCTACTACCACGATCTGGCGACCGGGTTCGGACTCACCATCGACACGATCGGGCCGATGTTCGGCGTCGAAGCGCTGCTCGCCGAACTCGCGGACTCGACCCAACTCGCCACCTTCGTCTGCGAAGGCTCCCGATACCTCTGGCCGGAAAGCTACGACCTGCGCCGAATCCCTGTCGTCGACCCCACTCCGGTCTACCCGCTCTCGGTGATCTGGCGAGCAGACAATCCGCACCCTGTCCTCGCAAACTTCCTCGACTACCTCCGGGCCAGATACGAGACGACGTCCAGCGACGACGTCTGGACCCCGGACTGGGCACGCTGAAACGCTATCCGAAGAAGTCGTACAGGGGAGCGCGACAAGATCGGGCTGTTCCTCGGCGAGATAGTTGCCGCTGTCGGGGATCTCGATGGCACGCACGTCGGTTGCTCGCTCGGCGCGACTGCCGAGGATGTCGGGGGCGCGAAAAGTGCAGTGCGACAACGGGTATCGTCAGTTTCAGATACGACCGGCCGTCCTCGATGTCCTGCGCCCCGGGAAACCGACGCCGGTGCTCGATGGATACCTGCGGCAATCGCACCAACAAGCGCAACCCGCGGGCACGGGAGATGCCTACGTCGGCACGGCCGATCGGCCGGCCACCGCTCGTAACATGGTGGCATGCCTGTCGAGTCAGTTCGGGTCGCCGCGAGTGTGGTCGATATCGCGGTCCCGTCCAGGGCGGGCGGTCTGCCGGGGGTCAGCATGGCCGGGTTCCGCGGTTACGCGGATGGCCTCGTCGATTTTCAGATGGTTCCGTATCCAGCGCTCACGATATTCATCGATTTCGGTGACGCACTCCTCATCGATGGCGTCAGCGGTGACCGCAAGCGCGGCAGCATCGTCGTGGGTCTGGCCCCGTGCAGCTTTCGCGGATGCGGACGAGACGTCGATCTACTACAGATACGGCTGTCGCCGGTGATCGCCCACGCGGTGTTCAGCGTCGGTTCGGAACTGGGCGGGGCGGCGGTCGCCCTCGCGGATCTTTGGGGGCCCGAAGCCCGGCGAATCCAGCAGCAGCTGCACGCGGCCGGGTCGTGGGACGACCGGTTCGCGATCGCGCAGTCCGCGATCGCTCGGCGGCGTGCGGCGGGCCGGGCAGTTGATCCCGAGGTCGCATTCGTGTGGGGGCAGATGATGCGGAGTCGAGGGCGAGTGCGGGTCGAGCGGCTGGCCGACGAGGTCGGATGGAGCCGTAAGCGGCTGTGGTTCCGGTTCCGAGACCAGATCGGTCTCACGCCCAAGCACGCCGCACGGCTGGTCCGTTTCGACCACGCGGCGCACCGCCTCGCCGCAGGGCACAGCGCCGCCCTGGTAGCGGCGGATTGCGGCTTTGCCGATCAGTCACACATGCATCGGGATGCGATGGCCTTTGCCGGGATGACGCCAACGGCCGTGGCGGAGGCGCCGTGGCTCGCGGTCGACGATATCGCATGGCCTACCACGAAGCAGGCACTCCCACTCGAAGGCTGACCACCGGGCGGAACATTTCGCCAAGACACCCGGCGATGCGTCGGCGCATGCTGCGGTCATGTTCGGAAAAGCTCCGCTGGGTACCCGCTTCCTCCGGGACACCGTGGACTGGGAGGCCCTGACCGACGATCAATTGATCGCCGTGCGTGCGAAGACCAACCGCATGGCATCGTCTCGCCTCGCGCGAATCGTCACCGGCCTGCCGGACCGTCGTGCCAGCATTACGGAAACCACGATCGATCTTCCCGGCCGCTGTCTGATGCTCCGGGTCCACCGCCCGAAGAACGCGGACCGAACGTTGCCGCTGATCGTCTCGTTCCACGGTGGCGGTTTCATCGCGGGGACCGCCGCGCAGAACGACTGGCTCAACAGCCACCTCGCGGCCTGCTGCCCGGCGGTGGTCGTATCGGTGGAATACCGTCTCGCCCCGCAACACCCGCTGCCCTAGCCGATCGAGGACGGCTACGACACGCTCGTCCGGCTCGTCGAAGACTCCATCGATTGGGGCATCGACCCCGCAGCCGTCGCGGTCATGGGTGAGAGCGCGGGCGGGATGATCGCCGCGCTCATTGCGTTGCGTGCCCGCGAAGACGGCCCGCCGCTCCGCACCCAGGTGCTGAACTACCCGGCCACGGACTGGACCGAGACCATGACCGCCTACCCCTCGATCGCGGAAAACGCCGATAACCCAACGCTTTCGCTGTCTCGATTGCGCACCGGTCGCAAGCTGAGCCTGCCGCCGACACTCGACCCGCGCACCGTATCTCCGCTCAAATTCGAGAATCTCGCCGATCTGCCACCGACACTGGTCGTCACCGCCGCGCTGGATCCGGTGGCCGACCACGGCCGCCGGTATGTCGAACGGCTTCGCGCGGACGGCACCAATGCCCGTCTGAGCTGCTACCCGAAGGCCACCCACACTTTCCTCAGTTTGCCCGGCCTGGTCCCGGCCGCCCGACCCGCGCGCCGCGAGATCCTCGCCTTCCTGCGCGACTGTTTGCAAGGCGGCAGCAATCAGTGAGAACTCATCGGATCTGCGCCGCCGCCCGGGTGACTACGTCGACGGAAACTTCCGGGTGCTTCCCGCACGCTGGCCAGCCGTGATATTTGCCACGATAGTTCGGCAAAGCGCCATTTTTCCAGAATTCAATCGCGATTGTCCGATTTGAAAGAAGAAACCTGACGTGCGGTTCCATTCGTTGAACTATCCGGGCTGTGAGAAGAATGTCAACCGCGGGCCATATCCACAAACCGGCTCAAATGCAGTTGGTGCGCAACCGTAATCGTGGCAGTCGGACCGTTACGATGTTTACCCACGATGAGGTCGGCTTCACCACCGCGCGGGTCATCTCGCTCGAATGCGTCGGGCCGATGCAATAGGATGACCATGTCCGCATCCTGTTCGAGCGAACCGCTTTCGCGAAGGTCGGACACCATCGGACGCTTATCTGTTCGCTGTTCGGGACCACGGTTCAGCTGACTGATGGCGATCACCGGAACTTCGAGTTCTTTGGCGAGCAGCTTCAAATTTCGCGAGAAATCCGAGACTTCTTGCTGTCGAGATTCGACCTTTTTACCCGAGGTCATCAACTGGAGGTAGTCCACCACAACGAGTTTCAGATCGTGGCGCTGCTTGAGCCGCCGCGCCTTCGCGCGAATCTCCATCATGGTGAGATTCGGTGAATCATCGACGAACAGCGGCGCCTCGCTGATCTCACTCATTCGCCGCGCCAATTTCGTCCAGTCGTCATCACTCATTCGACCCGAACGCATATCGCCCAGTTTGATTTTCGCTTCGGCGGAAAGCAGGCGCATTACGATTTCCGTGCGACTCATCTCCAGCGAGAATATAACGCTCGCCAAGCCATGCTTAATCGAGCAACTCCGCATGAAATCCATTCCAAGGGTCGATTTCCCAACGCCAGGTCGTGCCGCGACGATGATCATTTGGCCGGGGTGCAGGCCGTTGGTGAGTTCGTCGAGTTCGGTGAAGCCGGTGGGGACGCCGAGGGAGATGCCGCCGCGGGAGGCAATGGAGTCGATTTCGTCCATCGTCGGCTGCAGGAGTTCCTCGAGTGGGAGGAAGTCTTCGGTGGTGCGGCGTTCGGTGACCTCGTAGACCTCGGCCTGGGCGCGGTCGACGACCTCGGCGATGTCCTGGCCGTCGGCGCCCGCGTAGCCGTATTGGACAATGCGGGTGCCTGCCTCGACGAGGCGGCGCAGAATCGCCTTCTCGGCAACGATTTCGGCGTAGTACCCGGCGTTGGCGGCGGTGGGGACGGTCTGGGTGAGGGTGACCAGATAGGGCGGGCCGCCGATGCGCTTGAGTTCGCCACGGCGGTCCAGACCCGCGGCGACGGTAACCGGGTCGGCGGGTTCGCCGCGGCCGTAGAGATCGAGGATCGTGTCGTAGACCGCTTGGTGGGCCGGGCGGTAGAAATCGCCGGGGCGCAGCACCTCGACGACATCGGCGATCGCGTCCTTGCTCAGCAGCATGCCGCCCAGCACGGACTGCTCGGCCGCCATATCGTGCGGGGGCTGCCTGCCGAAGTCCTCCCCGGGCGGTTCGGGCGGGTAGTCCGTATGCCCGCGGTCATCGGTGGTGGTCACCAGACTCGACCGTCCTCTCTCGCCACTTGCAGGCCGCTCGAAAACGCCTACCCGCCGACCCGACTGATCACTCGTTGTACTCCCGGGCTACGACACATTCGGCAGCGCACCGCGGTCGAGAGACCTCGCCGGCGGGCCTCACCTGCGGTTCCAGCAAACCGCCGTGACAGGTGCCGAATCATGCCGTTCCGGGTGGTGTGTGCATGATGCTGCGACGAACCTAGGCGACCCAACGGGCAGTCGCCAAACCGCACTGTGTACACACCTGTGGATAAGTTGGGGACTGTTTACCCGATGTTGTGCACCCCCTGTGTACAACTTGGGGAAAACCCAGGTCGCGCGGCTCAAACACGCTGATAAATATCGATTTCTTGATTTATCCACGTGTGGATGAATGAAGCGTCGGCGTGTCGGTTTAGTTGAACAGCCGGGCGTGTTGGGGGTGAACAGCGCGTTCGGCAGATATGGCGTGGATCACATTGCGTCCGGTTGGTTTTCGCGGCGATCCACAAGCTGAATAACCGGTGGTAGAGCCGATAGCGGCGAGCCGCGGAGAATGGTCCGGATCACCGTTCCGGCCATTTCGCAAACTTTGGGCTATTTCGGCGCGGGGCATAGTTCGCCCAGGCAGCGACCACACAGTGGATCGATGCCGCACGGTCGAAGGCCACCCTTGTGCCGAAGCGCAAGAGTGGCCTTCGAAGGACCTCAGTTCGCGGCGACCTGCAGGTCGAACTTCGCGACCACATCGGGGTGCAGGTGCACCACGACGTTGTGCTTGCCAACCGTCTTGATGTGCGACTTCGGCAGCTCGATGCTGCGCTTGTCGACAATCGGCCCACCGGCCGACTTGATGGCGGTGGCGACATCGGACTGGGTGACCGAGCCGAATAGCTTGCCGGTGCCCGCGGTCTTGACCGACAGCGAAACCGACTCCAGGCCCTCGATGGCCTGCTTCAGCTCATTGGCGTGATCCAGGTCGCGCACCTTGCGCGCGTCCTGCGCCCGACGGATGCCCTCGACCTGCTTCTGCGCGCCACGGGTGGCGACGATCGCCAGGCCGCGGGGCAACAGGTAGTTGCGGCCGTAGCCGTCCTTGACCTCCACGGTGTCACCGGGGGCACCGAGGTTGTCCACATCAGCAGTAAGAATCAACTTCATTGCGATGCCTCCCTTCTCAGCGAGCCGTCGACACGTAGGGCAGCAGGGCCACCTCACGCGAGTTCTTCACGGCAACGGCGACGTCGCGCTGGTGCTGCACGCAGTTGCCGGTGACCCGGCGAGCGCGGATCTTGCCGCGATCACTGACGTACTTCCGCAGCAGGGCGGTGTCCTTGTAATCGATATTGACGGTGCCGGACTTGGCTTCCTTGCAGAAGGTGCAAGCCTTCTTCTTCAGCACCTTTTCGCGCGCGGGCGCTTTAGGCATGGTTACTCCGTAATCAATGATGGGCTGATCGTTTCGAGCGACCGGCAAGCAGTCGCTACGAGAACAGATTCAGGCCGATGTGAGCCGTTCTCAGAACGGCGGTTCGTCGTCTACGCGGCCGCCCCCGAAGGAGCCCGCCGCGGGTGCGCTGCCCCACGGGTCGTCGCCGGCGCCGGAACGGCTGCTGCCGCCACCGCCGGTCGGAGCGAAGTTGCCACCGCCGCCACCGGAACCGAAGCCGCCGCCCCCGCCGCCGCGGCTGGCCTTGGCGACCTTCGCGGTGGCGTAGCGCAGCGAGGGACCGACCTCGTCGACCTCGAGCTCGACGACCGTGCGCTTCTCACCCTCGCGGGTTTCGTAGGAGCGCTGCTTCAGTCGTCCGCTCACGATCACCCGAGCGCCTCGGGTCAGGCTTTCGGCGACATTCTCCGCAGCTTCACGCCAGATGTTGCAGCGCAGGAAAAGCGCTTCGCCGTCTTTCCATTCATTCGAATTACGGTCGAACACGCGGGGAGTCGATGCGACGGTAAAATTCGCCACCGCAGCGCCCGCGGGCGTGAATCGAAGTTCGGGATCAGCCGTCAAGTTTCCGATGACGGTGATGACCGTGTCGCCTGCCATGTGGTTCCTCCTGCTCGGTATGCAGTCCGCAGTGCACTCGCTTTTGCGTTAGAGCCTAGAGACAGGCACCGACGCAAACGAGGGTCACTTGCCGTGGCGCAGAACCTTGGTGCGCAGCACCGACTCGTTGAGACCCAGCTGGCGGTCGAGCTCGCTCACGGTGGCGGGCTCGGCGGTCAGATCGACCACGGCGTAGATGCCTTCGGCATGCTTGGCAATCTCGTAGGCGAGCCGGCGGCGGCCCCAGATGTCGACCTTGTCGACCTTGCCGCCATCGGTCTTGACGACGCTCAGCATGTTGTCCAGCGACGGACCAACAGTGCGCTCGTCCAGGCTCGGATCGAGGATGACCATCACTTCGTAATGACGCACGGACCAATCACCTCCTGTGGACTAGGAAACGGCCACGGACGGTCCGTGGCAGGAGGGTCGTTGCGTCAGCAACCCGACAAGGCTACATGAACGCCCGTTGAGCAGCGAAAGCTCCCCACGATTACCTTCGCAACATCTGATTTCACAGGCACTTGGGTAACTCGCCGGGTTCGTCGAGCACTCGACCCAACGACCGACCACCGGCCCGCAACGACTATCGAGGCTCCTACGACCGGCAAAAGGCTCGGGGAGGCGGGGGAGCCGTGGGTGCGGTCTGCCTCCGCCACCTAGTCTTGACGTCATGTCGACCCGACCGGCCGCCGGCGACGTGATCGCGGGCCGCGTGCAACGCACAACAACGCTGGCCGCGGTGGTGGTGTTGCTGTGCGGGTTCACGTTGGCGCTCGCGTATGCGAACAAGGCGCGGTGTGCGGGTGCGCCGTTCGTCGAGAACGGTCGCAGTGCGATCTTCGATGTGATCAAGGATTCGGATGTCTGCTATTCCGATATCCAATTCCTGTGGCTCGGGCGCGACATCGATCAGCACGTCTTTCCGTACCTCGACGGCGGCATTACCGATGACGGCACGCTGACCGGTGGCGCGGTCGAATATCCCGTGCTCAACGGCCTGCTGATGTGGCTCGGTGCGGTCGGCGCCGATAACGACGCGGAATTCCTACTGCATTCGGCACTGCTGCTGGCGCCGTTCGCCTTGTTGACCGCGTTGCTGCTGGTCCGGCTGGCCGGGCGGGCGGCGCTGCTGTGGGCGGCGGGGCCGCCGCTGGTGCTCTACGCATTCCACAACTGGGAGCTACCCGTGGTCTGCATGGCGGTCGCCGCGGTGTACGTGGTGACCGCCATGCCCCGATATTCATTGCGTACCAGGGGAATTCTGGCCGCCGTACTGCTCGCTGTTGGTTTCTGCCTCAAGCTGTATCCGGGCATTTTTGTGCTGCCATTGCTGGCCTATGTGCTCACCGGCGGTCCGCGCGATAAGTATGATCGGACGCCGACGCGGTTCGATGTGCGCGGTGCCTTGCTGACCGCCGGTGCGGCCATCGGCACGGTGGTCGTGGTGAATCTGCCGTTCGCACTTGCCGGTTACGACGGCTGGCGCGCATCGATTACCTTCCAGCAATTGCGCCAGGCCGATATCACCACGAATTCCATTTGGTACTGGGGACTTCGGCAGCTGTTCGCGCAGGATGCCCATGGCGAGAACGCATTTCAGCACGCGGTCTCGATCATTTCGCCGACGCTGGTGCTGACCTCCTTCGCGCTGGCAATGTGGTTGGGCTGGAAGCGATTCACGATGACCGGTACCTTCCCGTGGATCGGGGTCAGCGGCGCGATGCTGTGCGGATTCCTGCTGTTCCACAAGGTGCATTCGCCGCAGTACACCCTGTGGTTGGTGCCGTTCATGGTTTTGCTCGAGGTGCCGTGGGCGGCGATCGGCGCGTATCTGATTGCCGATGCCGCGATCGGGATCGGCGTATTCCGGTATTTCTATTCGATCGGATCCGGCAACTCGGTCGATTCGATGGAGAACGTCGTGCAGTTCGGCGTCTGGGGACGCGCCGCCCTTCTAGTGGTGTTCTTCTTCCTGTTCGTGCGTGCGGTGCCGCGCGGATTTCGACCGGAACCGCCGCCGATACCGCGGTTCGAACCCGGCAGCCTCGTCCCGGTGGCCTAGTACCGAATTCCACCCGCTCCACCCACGGGTGCTGCTGCGGTTGCCGTGATCCGCGCAGAGTTATGCCATGACCTCGCAGAACGCCGCCGCCGGACTGCTCGGCAAGGTGTTCGCATCGTGTTGTCCGGCGCCCGTGGTCGAGCAGCGCGGGCCAGTGCCCATGCGCTGAATTACTTCCTGGCGGCGTGCCATGTCATGCCCCAGTTGTACGCCTCGTCGAGCGCGCTCTGCGCACCATTGATGTAGTTCACTTCGCGGTGCACGGTGATGCCTGTGCCCTGATTCTGCAGCAGCGCGATCGCACAGGACCGCGCACCGTCCACCGGGGAGTCCAGCCGGACTTCGATCTGCGGACCGGAGGTGGGGTACAGCGTCGCCACCCCGTCGGCCGCGGCCCAGTTCGGTACGCCCTCGTAGATGAAGGCGAAGATCAGAATGCGCCGGAACACCTCGGGCCGAGCGAGATTGATATGCATATTCTCGCCGCTGGCCGACGCGCCGCTGCGATCGTCACCCTCGAGCAGGATGAACGGTTCGGATTGCAGCGAACCGAAGTTATTGCCGATGGCCTGCACCACACCCTTGGCGCCACTGGACAATTCGTACAGGCAGCCCAGGTCCAGATCGACCGCCTTGGAGCGGCGGAAGAAGCCCTTGGGACCACTGGACCAGTTCAGGTTGACCCGCATGGTGCCCTGCTGATCACCGGGTTTGGTGAGGATGATGCTCGGCGTGGCCTTCGACAAGGTCACCTTGGACCGGTTCACGCCCGGAGTTTCGTTCGACATCGCCATCCCCCTTGGGAAAGAGAAGCGGCAGCGGCTGGAGGCCGCTGCCGCTCGAGTTCTTGGGCTATCCGCCGGAATTCAGGCTACCGGGGTGACCTCTCGCGCGGTCTCCACTTCGGGGGTGTCCTCGCCCCGATTCCGAATGATGCTGGTAATGAACGCCGCGCCGATGAACGCCACGCCCACGAGACCGGTGACGAGCTCGTTGACGTGCACGCCGATCGAGACGAACAGGATGACCGCCAGCGCGCCGATCGCCCAGTGCGCGCCGTGCTCCAGATATACGTACTCCGACAGCGTGCCCTTGCGCACCAGGTACACAGTGATCGAACGGACGAACATGGCGCCGATCAGACCGAGGCCGAGCGCGATGATGATCGGGTCGGAGGTGATGGCGAAGGCGCCGATGACACCGTCGAAGGAGAACGACGCGTCCAGCACCTCGAGGTACAGGAACAGGAAGAATGCCGCCTTGCCCGCGGCCTTGACCAGCTGGGACGGCCCGCCGTCCGCGGATTCCTCGAACTCCTCGGTGTGGAACAGCGAACCGAGCCCGTCCACCACGATATAGGTGATCATGCCGAGCAGACCGGCGACCAGGACGGTGGCGCGCTCTTCGTCGCCCGCGATGAATTCCGCGGTGAGCACCAGGCCGATGCTCGCGACGACCACCGAGAGCATGTCCAGCTTGCCGAGTTTGGCCAGCGGCTTCTCCAGCCAAGACAGCCAGGTGATTTCGCGTTCCTCGAAGATGAAGTTCAGGAACAGCAACAGCAGGAACATGCCACCGAACGCGGCGATCTGCGGATGCGCGTCGGTGAGCAGCTTCTCGTAGCTGGGGCTGCCGTCCGGGAAGACCAGCGCGTCATCGGCGGGCGGGTTCAGCGCCAGATCGAACGCCTTCACCGGGTTCAGGCCCGCGGTGATCCAGACGATCGCCAACGGGAAGACCAACCGCATGCCGAACACGGCGATGATCACGCCGACGGTAAGGAAGATCCGCTGCCAGAACTCGTTCATGCGCTCGAGTACGGTGGCGTTGATCACCGCATTGTCGAACGACAGCGAGACCTCGAGGATGCCGAGGATGGCGGCCAACGCCAGCGCCGTCGGCCCGCCGTACAGGAACGCCACGATGAGCGATACCACCGTGACAACGATGGACATGCCGAATATGCGCAAGACCACGCGGAGACCCTTTCCGTGCGGCGGTCGAATGCTTGTCCGAGCGCGCCATTGCCGATGTAACCCGAGGGCCGAATCAACCCGCGGTCGCATTGTTGGTTCCAGCGTGGTTGCGGAACCGTCGACTGTCCAACGGAGCGGCGGGGCGAATCGTTCCGCGGACGTGTGTACAGGGGGCTCCCGTCGCCGAGCCCCCTGTAATAAGCAGCACGTCTTAGACGTTCACACCGTAGTCACGGGCGATCCCCGCCAGACCCGAGGCGTAGCCCTGCCCGATGGCGCGGAACTTCCACTCGGCGCCGTTGCGGTACAGCTCGCCGAAGACCATGGCCGTCTCGGTCGAGGCGTCCTCGGACAGGTCGTAGCGGGCCAGCTCGGTGCCGTTGGCCTGGTCGACAACGCGGATGTAGGCGTTGCGCACCTGGCCGAAGGACTGCTGACGGGTGTCCGCGTCGTAGATCGACACCGGGAAGAAGATGCTCTCGATCGTCGGCGGCGTGTTGGCCAGATCGACCTTGATCACCTCATCGTCGCCTTCACCGTCACCGGTCAGGTTGTCACCGGTGTGCTCGATGGTGCCCTCGGGCGACTTGAGGTTGTTGAAGAAGATGAAGTGCTTGTCGGACACGACCTTCTTGTCCGCACCGGTCGCGATCGCACTGGCATCGAGATCGAAGTCGGTGCCGGTGGTCGTACGAATATCCCAGCCGAGCCCGACGGAGACAGCGGTAAGGTTCGGCGCCGCCTTCGTCAGCGAGACATTGCCGCCCTTGGACAAACTGACACCCATGCGGGGTTCCCTTTCATTAGACGTCTGTGTTTCCCAGCACTGTCCGAATCGCCGGGTACGCCATACGACAGTAGTAGGTTTCGGCAATCTTGCGTAGGAAGTGGTGCATCCCTCGGGGAACCGGAACATCTCGTTCGCTTGGGCCGAGCCGAGGCGTGTACACCGCCTAACATCGGGGCGTGGCAGGCCGTAGACATGGATGGTTCCGGTCGTCCGGGCGCAATGAATGGATTGCACAGGCTCGGTCGACGGTGGCGGCCGCGTTCCTGGATATGGATCGGCGGCAGAGCGTCGCCGAGGCGGCTGTGCACGCCAGTGAACAGGTGTTCCCGGAGCGACGGATGGGCGCGAAATGGGAACCCGTGCGCAGCAGGTGCTATGACGCAGCGGGCGCGTATCTGACGTTCACCGAGGAAATGGATAACGCCGAGCGCGACGACACGTCGATACCGCAGGGGCCGGCACGAGTGGATCCGCTGGCGCGGCAGTTGGCCGACGCGGCCCGTGCTGTCGACGAGTTCTATCACGGTAATCAGTCCCAGCTCGAACAAGCCGTCGCGGTGCTCGGCACGGTGCCGCAGTTCGCGCAGCAAGTGAAGATCGTGGCGGCGGGCGTGCGCGGGCAGGCCGCCGAATCCGAATACGCTGGCTACCCCTCGGTGCGTCAGCACGCGGCGGCGGTGGATGAGTCGCTGCTCACACTGGAGGCGCTTGGTTCCGAGGTGCCCGCCGCGCACATCCGGGAGGCCGCCAACCGCTTGGAATCGGCGACGAAAGCTTTGGTAGAAGCCTTGGCGCAGGCGCCATCTCGGGCCGTGGCGGCGGCCAACGCGATCACCTCGGTTGGCACCAGATTGGCCGCGGTGCGCACCCGTGGCGACCGGCTGGCACCGGCCTACTCGGAGTTGCTCCGGGAGTTCAATGCTGCGAGTTCGGCGGATCTGGCTAACAATGGGCAGGAAAGTCAACGGGCCATCGAGGCCGCGGACGCCGCCCTGGTGCGGGCGCGTGTGGCGGCGGCCGAAAACAATCCGGAGTCTGCGCTTGATCTGACCACATCCGCACGGGGGTACCTCACCGAGGCCGAACAGTTGATCGACGCTGTCACCAAACGGCTGACATTGCTGCGCGAGGTCCGTGAGAATCCGCAAGAGAGGGCCAAGGCCGTACGATTTCGGCTGCGGGACGCACAAATGCTCGCGGTGAGCCGCGGGCTCGTCGGCGAATGGGGATCTGTGCTCGATGCGCAGGTGGACCGGATCGATCGAATCACCGAAAACCTGTCGGGACGACACCCCGACTACTGGGCCTACGTGGCCGAATTGGATACCGTCGCGGAATTCGTTGGCGGGGTAGTGGATCGAATGAGAAAACAAGCAGGACCACGACGAGAATGAGACCAGGGTTTATGCGGCCACCGCTATTAGGGATGAGGACAGCGAAGCGATGACCGCGGGCATCGTCGTCCGGCAACAGGTCTCCCTGCGAAAGCAATTGCCACTGCGCCATTTTCGCCAGTTGCATGGCCCGGAGGCGCGGCACCTGTTCCATCGACAACCGGAACCGTTCGGCGATGAGGCCGACCGGGAAATTCTGGCGATCGCGCTCGGCGCCACGCTGTATGCGCCCGCGACTCGTCATGATCTCGCCTTGACGATAAGTAAGCGCGCCGCGCGTGGCGTGTGTTCGATGGTCATCGATCTCGAGGATGCGGTCGCCGATCACGAGGTGGAATGGGCCAAACAACAGGTCGTCGCGACGCTGGATCTGCTTGCCGAGAGCGAGGATCCGAATCCGCTGCTATTCGTCCGGGTCCGCGATGCGGATACCGTGATCGAAATCGTCGAACAGCTCGGCGCCGGGGCCGCGGCACTGACCGGTTTCGTCTTTCCGAAATTCGACAGTGCGAGCGGTCCGAAATATCTCGCCGCGCTCGAGGTGGCCGCTGAGCGGCTCAGTAGGCCGGTCTACGGCATGCCCGTCCTCGAATCGCCCGCGCTGGTGCATCGCCAGACCCGGGATCAGGAGCTGACCCGGATCGCGACGCTTTTGGCCGAGCATCGGGATCGGATACTCGCGGTGCGTATCGGTGCGACAGATATGTGCTCGACCTTCGGTATTCGGCGGGACCGGGATCTGACCATCTACGACGTCCGGGTGGTCGCGGATGTCATCGCCGATATCGTGAACTACCTGGGGCGTTCGGACGGTACGGGTTTCGTGATCACCGGACCGGTCTGGGAATACTTCGCCGATCACGAGCGGATGTTCCGGCCGTTGCTGCGGACCGCGCCGTTCGAGGAGTCCGATGCGGTGCCGTTCCGCCGCTATCTGGTCAGTCGCGATTTGGACGGGCTACTACGTGAGATCACACTGGACCGGGCCAATGGGATCCAGGGCAAGACGGTCATCCATCCGTCACATGTGGCGGCCGTCCATGCGCTATCGGTGGTGACCCACGAGGAGTACTCGGATGCGCTGGACATTCTGCAGGTCGATGTCGGCGGGGTGGCGGCGTCCGGATATCGGAACAAGATGAACGAGATGCGGCCGCATCGCAGTTGGGCACGGCAGACCCTGCTGCGGGCCAGGGTTTTCGGTGTCGCGAAGAAGGGTGTTTCGTTCGTGGATCTGTTGACGGCGTTGGTGACTGAATGAGAATTGATCCCTGGGCGACAACGAATTTGGGTTTCGAGTTGCGGCACGAGCGGTCGCACGGTGGCGGATCGGTTGATGTGCTGCCCGCCGAATTGCCCATCGGCACCTTGATTCAACCCGGACTGCGGCGTAATCCACGCCGTGCGCACCTGTTGGTTTCGACGGTGCTCGGGAAACATCTGCCGACCGATCCGCGGGTGGTCCTCGGTGCGGGCAATCGACTAGGCGATCTGGTGCGTGACGTGCTGGGCGATCGTGAGGCCGTGGTGCTCGGATTCGCCGAGACCGCAACGGGTTTGGGGCACTGCGTGGCGGCCCGGATCGGAGCCGGATGCTATCTGCATTCGACCCGCCGCGAGGTGCCCGATGCGACTACCTTGACCGGCTTCGAGGAGGGGCATTCGCACGCCACCTCGCATCTGCTGCAGCCCGCGCCCGCGGATATCTTCGTCAACGATCTGCCGCTGGTGCTCGTCGACGACGAGATCTCCACCGGTGATACGGCGATCGATGCGGTGCGGGCACTGCACGCGTTCTCGCCGCGTTCGCATTATGTGCTGGCGTCGCTGGTGGATATGCGGACCGAGAGTGATCGGGCACGATTCGAGGCGGTGGCCGAGGAGTTGGGTGCGCGGATCGATACGGTGTGTCTGGCGTCCGGGCGTACTTCGCTGCCCGAAGATCTGGTCGAGACGGTGTCGTCGATGCCCGATCCGGAATTGAATCCCACTGCGGCGCAGCGTGGTTCGTTCGATCGAGTCGAGTTGCCGTGGCCTGCTTCGGTACCCGAGGGCGGTCGGCACGGGATTCTGCGGTCCGATACCGTCGCGTTCGAGGCGGCGCTCGCGCGGGCCGTGGCGGCATTGCGGGTTCGTCTCGCCGATGGTTTCGCTGGTCGGCCCGCGATTGTGCTCGGGCATGAGGAGTTGATGTACCTGCCGCTGCGGTTGGCGGCCGAGCTCGCCGATACGGGGATTCCGACGCGATTCCAGACGACGACTCGCTCGCCCGCGTATGTGCTGGATGAGCCGGGTTATCCGTTGCGGCGCGGATTTCGGTTCATCGCGCCCGAACCGGGTGAGGTGGAACCGCGGTATCTCTACAACGCGCACTGGATCGATGATGCGTACTTGGAGCTGCCGGCGCTGGACGAGGGGCCGGAGCTGAGCGAGGGGGCCGTGGATGATGCGGGACTGACGGAGGCCGCTGCTGTGCGTTCGGTCGCAGCCGGGCCGGTGCTGGTCGTCGTCATCGATACCCCAGCCGATACCGATGAACTGCTGGTCGAGGGCGGCCTGATCGATGTGCTGACCGCATCCGGTGACGATGTCGTCTTGGCAGTGCTGCCGGGCGCGGATCCGCGGCTGTTGCATGCCGAACGGACCGATGCCCCGTCGTCCGCCGAACCGAGCGTGTTGTGAGGTCGAACGCCGTGCCGGAATCGAATATGTCTGCGCGATCGGCCTTGGACCTGCCCATCCCGCTGCACGGCCCCGCCTTCGGATCGTATGCGGCCGAGGAAGTTTCCTGGCTGCTGAAGGACCTGTCCGACCTCGACCTCGAGGCCGATGTGGCCGAGCGGGAGCGCCGGATCCAATCCGGTGCCGCGCATTATGCGGAATCGCTGCCGATCGAATATCAGCCCGACGCGGCATATCGCTCGCTGTTCGACGAGGTGTTGGCCGAGAGTGCCGAGCGGCTCGCGCTCGCCGTGGCGACGGTGTCGGAACTCGTTGTCGCCGAACGTGGTACCGATATCGTGCTGGTCTCGCTGGCGCGGGCGGGTACGCCGGTCGGGATTCTCATGCGGCGGTGGTTGTGGTCGCGCGGGGCCCGTCTCGATGTGCCGCACTATGCGGTATCCATCGTGCGTGATCGTGGTATCGACACCGTCGCACTGGATTATCTTGCCCGGCACCATGATCCGGCGTCGGTGGTATTCGTGGACGGCTGGACCGGCAAGGGTGCCATCACGCGCGAACTCACCGAAGCGCTGGACGCCTACCACGCCGCGGGCGGTGCCCGATTCAATGACGAGCTCGCCGTGCTCGCCGACCCAGGATATTGTGTGCGCACCTACGGCACCCGAGACGACTTCCTGATCGCTTCCGCCTGCCTGAATTCGACAGTATCCGGACTGATTTCGCGCACCGTGCTCAATGACACGCTGATCGGCCCCGGCGATTTCCACGGTGCGAAGTTTTACCGCGAGCTGGCAGCCGACGATGTATCCGGCCGCCTGCTCGACACCGTGACCGCCGCCTTCGACGCGATCCGGGATCGCGTACCCGCCGAATTGGCCGCCGTGCGCGCCGACGACCGGATACCGACCTGGACCGGCTGGGCCTCGGTCGACAAGATGCGCGCGGAATACGGCATCACCAGCGTAAATTTCGTGAAACCCGGAGTCGGCGAAACGACTCGGGTGTTGCTGCGGCGGCTGCCGTGGCGGGTGCTGGTGCGTACGGCGGACGCACCAGAACACGCGCATATCCGTCTGCTCGCCGCGGCCCGCGGCGTCCCGGTCGAGGTCGTACCCGACCTGGCCTATTCCTGTATGGGATTGATCAAGGATGTGCAGCAGTAATGCATTTGCGAAAACTACGAAGACATGCGCTGATCGCTACCGATCTCGACCGGACAATGATCTACTCGCGCAACGCTTTCCACGCAGCCACCGACGTGCCGACGGTCTGTGTGGAACACCTCGAGGGCGCGCCACTGTCGTACATGACCACCACCGCCGCCTTGCGAATGCAGACCCTGGCCGAGCCCGCCGTCGTCATCCCCACTACCACTCGGACCATCAAGCAGTTCGAACGTATCCAATTGCCCGGCGCCCCTTGGCGGTACGCGATCACGAGCAATGGCGGGAACATCCTGGTCGACGGCGTGCCGGATATGCGCTGGCGCATCGATATCGACGCGCAGGTGCGCGCGAGTGGCGCGACGCTGTCGGAGGTGAATACCGAACTGCGTGCGCGCATCGATGATTCCTGGGTTACCAAATTCCGGGTCGCCGATCATCTGTTCACCTACGTGGTGGTGCAGCCCAAGGAAGTACCCGACGGCTTCCTTGCCGAATGGGATGCCTGGTGCCGCCCGCGTGGCTGGTCGGTTTCCCAGCAGGGCCGCAAGATCTACACGATGCCCCTGGTCGTCTGTAAGAGTCACGCGGTGCGCGAAGTCCGCCGCCGCCTGGTCGAAAGCGGCGAACTCGCCGCCGCGGCGGTGACTCTCGCGGCGGGTGACGGTGCACTCGACGCCGAGATGCTGCGTGCCGCGGACTCCGCCATCCGCCCGCGCCATGGCGAACTCGAACAACTCAACTGGACCCACCCCAACCTCACCATTACCCGCGCCTCCGGAATTCTGGCGGGCGAGGAGATCATCAATTGGTTCATCAAGGCCGCGCCGGACGCCACATAGCCGACCCTTTGGCGGAAATGGGGGCCTTCGCGGAGCGTTTCGGGCTGGTGTCGAAGTCCTGACGGCGGCACCCGACAGACCCGCGTCGGGTGGTCGACGAGAGGGCAATGCCGTGACCGGTCAGCGGTTGCGGGTGCGGTTGAGCCAGTCGAGGGCGTCGCGGAGGGTTGGGGAGTGGTCGAGAGCCGGTGGTTGGTAGGGGTGGGGATCGGCTGCGGCGGGGTAGGGGTCGGACTGATCGGATGCGTGGGGCTGGTTGAGATAATGATGATTCGATGCGGGGGGATAGAGCTCCGACTCGGTGCTGGGGTGGTTCGGGCGGGGTAAGGACGGATTCGTGGGGAAGGAGAGCTTCGGCGCGGATTGTGGCGGCGTTGCTCGGGGCGCGAAGTGGTCGAGTAGGGAGCTGGAGGTCCCCTTGTCGGGGGCGAATGGGACTCCGGTGGAGAGCGCGCGCAATCCGAGGGTCAGCATTTCGCCGACCATGCTGATGCCGATGGAGAGGGTGGTGGGGCGGGCGTCGTGGTGCATGCCCATGCTGGTGCCGAGAGCACTGATGGCGAACCCCGCGACCATCGAGACGGCCCAGACGATGACGGTCCGCACGGTATAGCGCTGCCACAGATGGCCGTCGCGGGTGAAGATGCCGATCGTGGTGCCGCGCAGCGCGCCGAAGGCGAGGCCGACGCCGCCGCTGATGATCAGCCAGATGACATCAGTGCCGTTGAGGTCGGCGACCTTGGTGAGGCTGTAGCCGCCGATCGCCAACAGGACGACCGGGGGGCCGAAGGTGTCGCGGGCGTTCATCGGTTCGCCATAGAACCGCTTTACCACCAGCGCGATGACCGCGACGATCGCGATCACGAGTCCGATACTCATAGTGCCTCCCAACATGATGTCTGCTGTTGGGAAGCTATTCGCCGATCCGGGCGTGCCGAGTCCGCCGAAAGGAGTACCTCGGGGATGATCCTCGGGTCATCCGGTTCAGTAATCGTGCTGCTGAGCGCCCAATTGCTGGGCGATGACGCCCTGCAACCGCTGCAGGCCGCCGACGCTCATACCGCTCTGCAGTTGCCCCTCGATGGTGCTGACCAGCGTGGAATCGCTGAGGATCTTCTCACTGGATTGGATGAGAACCGTTCCGGCCCCGGTGAAGTCGAATTGGCGCTCCTCACCGGAATTCACTCCGAAGCGCGCCGCACCGCTGGCCAGGAAGCCGGTGATCCAACGCTGGTCGTAGTGATGACTGGGCGACGGGCAATCCGCCCAGCCGACAAGGGCTTCCGGATCCACCCGCAGCGGCGGCTCGGCGAACATGACCGGGCCATTGGAGGAGGCCAGGAATTTGCCGGTGCCGATGAGGGTGAGAAATCCGGGGACGATGGACTGATTCAGCGACAGCCCCGGCTCGAAGGCGAGCAGATTGGCGGCGCGAACGGTGAGGTTGCCATTGTCCTCGAGGTCATAGGAATTGATGTCGTAACCGCGGTCGCCGATGATCAGCTTGCCGTGGCCCTCGGCGATCACATAGTCGCCGGTGAACAGTGGTGCGGAGAACTGCTGCGAGACCATATGCAGCAGGTCGCCCGGCAATCCGTGGGTGAGCATCTGGAACCGCATATCGCCGTAGTATGCGATCATCGCGCCCTTGCGCATGAACCACGGTTTGTTCAGGTCGATGCAGTAGGCGTAGCTGTTGCCCGGAATATTGTCGCTCTCACCGAGATTCAGCGGATTCAAAATTTCGGTCATGATTCACAACTTCTCTTCCGAGGCCTGCACATACACGACACCTTGTCCGAAGCAATGCAATTGCATCGCCTCTCCGGAACCGCGACCGACGGCATCGCGCCAGCTCAACGCCGTCTTCAACTCGGTCTGCACATTGCCATAGGCAGCGACGAAGGCCTGCGGATCCACCACGATCTGCCCGGAGGTCGGGAGGTTTCCCCCCGATGGACCCAGCGGGCCACCTACCGGCAGCTCCAGGAATCCGCCATGTGCGAGCAGCACCGCCGCCCCCTGTCCGGACAGCTGCGTGGTGAACATGCCCTGACCGGTAAGCGCACCGCTGGCGGCACCGCGCAGCGCACCCATCAGTCCACCGCCGCCACCGCCGCCCGAACTCATCACGGACACAATCGAACTCTGCAGCCCGGCGGTATTGGCCAGCAGTCGCGAGGCCTCGACACGCAGCACCGCACCGGGCTGCATCTGCACCACATGCACTTCCAGCCCGGCGAACCCATAGTGCACCTCGCCATTGCCGGTGGCCAGCATGGTGCGCTCGTGCTCACCGGCCATCATCCGACCGGCCATGCGCATGATGCCGCCACCGCCCATACCGGGTGCCGCTCCTGGAATCTGGTGCGGTGCAAAGGAAATATCGCCGGTGTAGAACAGCATCGCGCCGTTGCGCGCGACCACACCACCCGCCATCCCGGCATCGACTTTGACGACCTTACTGTTGACCTTCTCGAACATCGCTGGCCCCCTTATCGTTCCGCCGGCTGGATCAACACCAGGCCCTGACCGTCGAAGCGCAGCGAGAACGCCTCCCCGGCATCCTGGCCGACGAAGGTGCGCCACGAAACATCGGTCACGAAAGACTGATTGAGATTGCCCCGACAGGCCACGAAGGCATCCGGATCCACGATCAGCGGATACTGCGGCGAAACCTCCAGGTGGATCAGCGGCCCACCCGCCGAAAGCAGTGCCACCTGGCCCTGCCCGGTCACCGTGGTGGTGAACAGACCGGCACCCGATGACGCACCGCGCAGACCAGCGAAACGCACATCGGTGCGCAGGTTTCCGCCGAAGCACAGCAGCTGCTGCGATTCGACCTGCAGCGTCTCGTTATTCAGATTCACCACGCTGACGTACTGACCGTTGACCGCGAAGAAGACCCGGCCGTTGCCGCTGCATTCCATCAACGACAGTTTCTCGCCGGTGGCACGCCGCTTGAGTCCGGCGAGTACGCCGTCGCCGCCGCCGAAACCGGCCGACTTGAACTGCACATTTCCTTCGTAGGCGACCATCGAGCCGGAAATCGCGCGGATACTCGATCCGGCGAGGTGTGCCTCGATCACCTTTTTCGACTGCTCGAACAGTTGCGCCATAGGGGTTTGCCTGCTGTCTGGTAGGGGAACACGGGTATATCGCCCACCGTTCCGACCGCGTTTCGCCACCCTAACCGATCTTGCAACACTCGAATGAGCCACGGCGACCGACACTTCGGATCGTGTTCGGCACGTTTCTCGTAGAGTGGCACCGTACGCACCGACAAGCGAAGGGTCGAACTTGTCCGCAACACTCGCCAAGGGTCAGAATGGCCCGCTGGCCACCAATGACGTGGTGATCTCCGTCCAACTGACCGCACCGGCGGATCTGTCCGCGCTGCTGGTCACCGAGTCGGGGAAGGTCCGTTCCGACGCGGACTTCGTCTTCTTCAATCAGCCCACGGGCCCGGGGGTGAATCTGCAGCCCGCACCGGCCGGGCAGCCCGCCTCGCTGGCGGTGTCGCTGAATGCGGTGCCCGCGGACATCGCGCAGATCCGCGCGGTGATCACCCTGGACGACGCGACCAGCAGTTTCGGCCGCTTTCCCGCGCCGACGGCGCTCGTGTCGGATTCGGCGGGTAATCAGTTGTACGAGTACCGCATCGACGGTTTGAACACCGAGTCGATCGTGATCGCACTCGAGCTGTACCGACGCCAGAGCGAGTGGAAGGTGCGCGCGGTCGGCCAGGGCTACGCGGGTGGTTTCGCTGCGCTGGTCACCGATCACGGTGTCACCGTCGACGAGTCTCCGGCCGCGACACAGGTCCCGCCGCCACCGACCTACCAACCAGCCCAAGCCGCCCAGCCCGGACCGGGCTACCCGCCGCCGCCCCAGCCCGCATACCCGACGCAGCAGCAGCCGCAGTACCCGCCGACACAGCAGGGCTATCCACAGGGCGCACCCGGCTACCCACCGCCCGGCCAGGGTTATCCGCCGCCGCCCGCTCCTGGCGGTTACGCGCCGCCGCCTGCCCAGCCCGGACCGGGCCAGGGTTATCCGCCGCCCGCCCAGCCCGCCGCGCAGCAGCAGCAGCCCAGCGAGATCAGCCTGAGCAAGGATCGTCCGGTCAGCCTGGTCAAGGGGCAGCGGGTCACCCTGCGCAAGGAGGGCGGCACCGCGCTGACCTTCGTGAAGATGGGGCTGGGATGGGATCCGGTGCGCAGCCGCGGCATGTTCGGTAACCGGACCGTCGATGTCGATCTCGACGCGTCGGTGGTGATGTTCGCCGATATGAATGTGGTGGATGTCGCCTACTACGGCCAGCTGACCTCCAAGGACGGTTCGGTCCGGCACCAGGGCGACAACCTCACCGGTGAGGGTGAGGGCGACGACGAGGTGATCCTGGTCGACCTGACCCGTATCCCGGCACATGTCAGCACGCTGGTGTTCATCGTGACCTCCTACAAGGGCCATACCTTTGAACAGGTCCAGAATGCGTTCTGCCGCTTGGTCGATGGCGCCAACAATGCCGAGCTGGCTCGGTATACCCTCGCCGGTGGTATGCCGTTCACCGCGATGGCCATGGCCAAGCTGTTCCGGGTCGGCAACGATTGGAAGTTTCAGGCGCTCGGCGAAGGCTTCCAGGCCAAACATCCCGGTGAGGCGGTCCCACAGCTGGGCCGGTTCCTGGGGAATTGAGCTGGCGTAGCGACTGCTCGCAGGTCGTTCTAACAGATACAATGCACGAAACAACGGGGCGGACAACGTGATTCAGCTGAAGGCCGGTCAGAACCTGGTCCTGACCGGCGATATCGTTCAATTCAGCGCGAAAGCCGGGGTTGCCCTGGATGTTTCGGCGCTCGTGGTGGCGGAGAACCTGCGGGTCTTCGATACCGGCGATTTCGTGTTCTACAACCAGACCGAGACCGCGGGGGTGATGCTGTCCGGGGACAGCGTCACCATTCGGCTCGCCGAGGTGCGCGCCGACGCCAAGGCGGTGCTGTTGGTGGTCAGCGCCGAACCGGCCGCGCCCGTGCCGTCGGGTGGGCTCGGTGCGGTCACCGCCGCACTCGCCGTGGACGATGTCGCTACCGCGGAATTCGCGATCAATCCGTCGGCGGGGGAAACCGCGCTGATCTGTCTCGAAGTGTATCGGCGTGGAACCGACTGGAAACTGCGCGCGGTCGGTCAGGGCTATGCGGGTGGGCTTGCCGTGCTGCTCACCGCGCACGGCGTCGAGGTCGACGAACCGGCGACACCGCAGTCCGGACAACACAGCGTGGCCGATCTGCGGGAAGCCGATCCCGTCGGCACCGCGGGTGGTCAGGACACCATCAGCGGTCCCGACACCTCCCGGGCCGCGGGCCCGGCGCCGCTCGAGGTTGCGCACGGACTCGAACGCCTGTGGATGATCTTCGAGGATGCCGCGCGCTCGGCCGCCGCGCTCATCTCCGCACGTGATTACGCCATGCAGCGGCTGGATCAGGAACTCTCCGTGGCGGTTTCGGATCCGGCGACCAGGAACACCCCCGCCGCCGAAGAAGCCAGGCAGACCGCGCAGCGTCGCTGTGACGATCTGATCGCCGCGGCGGAGGGTAACCACCTGCGCGATAGCGAAGCGCTCATGCGCGAACTCGCCGACGCCGATCGGCAACTGCCGCCGTCGCTGGCGACCTGGGATTCGCCCGCCTGGGACGGACAGCCGACGCCGAGCGACGGCATTCGGCTCGGCGAGCTCTACGCGAATGAACGTGGGCCACTGCGCATTCCGTACTGTGTGCCGGTGCCGCTGACCCGCCCGCTGTGGATCGATACCGAATCCTCCGCGGCTGCGACTCCGGTCGTCGGAGCGGTGCTCGCGCGGCTGCTCGCGGCCGATCCCGGACGGCGCACCCTGGTCGACATGATCGATCTGACCGGTGCGTTCAGCCAGCTCGTCGGTCCGCTGACCCCGGTGCTGAACGGTCCGCCGATTACCGACTTCGGCGATATCTCACCGCGGCTGCAGACCCTGGTCGAGGCCGCCGACCTGGCCGAATTGGCCTATTCCAGTGGGAATTTCACGCCGCCGACCGAGCACCGGGTACTGCTCGCCGCGGACTTCCCGCACGGGTACCAGACCGCGGATGCCCAGCGCATCGCGACGCTGCTGGTGCGCGGCGACCTGATCGGGCTGTCCACGGTGATCGTCGGCACGGACGAATCCGAGTCCAGCGACCCCGCGGTGGCGATGCTCGCACAGTCCTGCCGTCATCTGCCGACCGTGGACGGCACCCCGCTGTTCGATCCGTGGACCGGCAGCGCGTGGCAGCTGGATCTGGACCTGCTGCCGCGGGAACCGGCCAGGCAGGCGCGCTACCTGCGCACCAGCTGACCGCGCGCCGACCCTTCGAGCGCCCTGCAAGCAGTCGCTAGCGGGGGGCAGGCTTGGGCCGCAGCGCCTCCGGCAGCCAGGCCAGCAGCGGGTCCGGCGCGCGATCGACGATGCCGCCGATCGGATCGTCGACGAAATCGCGCCGGACCAGATCCTCTTCCGGTCGGTAGATCTGCCGAATGATCAAGGCGCACAGCGCCAGCACCGCGATATCGCGCAACAGTACGGTGCCGGTGAACCATTGCTCGGGCAGCCCCTTGCGGTCCAGGCCGAGGTAGTAGAACATCCGCGGCACCCAGACCAGTGCGTCGATGGTCATCCACGCCAACAGAATTCGGCGATGCGGCAGCGCGAGCACGGCCAGCGGCACCAGCCACAGCGAATACTGCGGGCTCCACACCTTATTGGTGATCAGGAAGGCGGCGACAACCAAGAAGCACAGCTGGGCCAGGCGCGGTCGGCGCGGAGCGGTGAGCGCGATATAGCCGATCGCCGCACAGGCGGCGACGAATACCAGCAGCGACACCAGATTCAGGATGGTCGGCGCGTCGCCGTGTCCGATCTCGCCGTCGAATCCGGCCCAGCCGGTGAACGAGGTGATGACGTTGTAGATGGAATCCGGATCGGCATGCCGAGTAGTGTTGAGCCGGAAGAACTCCCGCCAACCTTTGGGATAAAGCAGTGCGATCGGCAGGTTCACCACCAGCCAGGTGACCGCCGTCGCCGCGACGGTCACAGCGGCCGCGCCGAGCGGTCGGGCGCTGAGAAACTGTATGCGATCCGGGGTTTCCCGCAGCCAGGTCAGCGCGGTGCGCCCGCTGTTGATATCGCTGCGCCGGAGTCCGAGCCACGCGCTCGGCACCCGCTGGAGTGGGTCGGCGCGCAGGCACAACACCACGATCGGCCCGAGCAACAGTAGTGGATAGAGCTTGGCCGCGCCGCCGAGGCCGAGCAGCGTGCCCGCGAGCAGTGGCCGTCGGCGGGCCCAAGCGAGCAGGCCGGTGGCGGCGAAAGCCGTTGCCAGCGCGTCGAAATTGGTGAACGCGTGCACGATCACCAGGGGTGAACAGGCGACCAGCGCGGCATCCCAGATCCGCCGTCCCGCCAGTTGCGCCGAGCCCCACACGGTGACCAGCCAGGCGAGGGCCAGACCGACCGCCACCACATTGAAGTAGATCACCACCTGCAGCGCACCGGGCAGCGGGGAGGCATCCCAGGTCTTGGCGACCTGCATCGCCGCGTACTGGTAGAGCCCGGACAGCACCGGATACTCCATGTACCTGGTCTCCCGGCCGCCGTCCGGGGTCTGCTCGGTCCACTCCTTCTTGTACGGGAAGGCGCCCTCGTTCAAACGCTCCGCGCCGTAGAGCGGCACCGTATCCGAGTAGCACATGGCGATGTACTGGCGGCCATTGTTCCAGTCGAGGGTGAGCGAACCGTCGGCCGCGGTCGTCTGCTGGATGCAGCCCGCCTTGCTCGCCCAGCCGAGCGCCAGGAAGACCAGCGCGAAGGCGAGCAGCACCCGCATCGGCGTCCAGAACCGGACCCGGCCGATGAGCGCATGGTCACCGACCGGGCCGCCGACGACCGAGCTCAGCTGCGCGGCCAGGGAATCGTTGCGGCTGGGCCGATCTCGGCCGTCGGCCGAGCGCAGATCCGGTGCCAGCGGCGCGGGCGCGACATAGTGTGCCTCGCTGGAATGTGGCGCGCTATCCACCAGTTGCTGATCGGTCACGCCACCCGAGGCTACCTGCCGCACAATACGGCGTGCGGATCGAGTAGGGGTGGTGGTTCGGTGTGCGTCGCATTCGGTGCGGCCTGCCGGTCTGAATGCAACCGCTATACGGTGAGCTCCGACGAGCGCCGCGCTGACAAGAGCCAGTCCGCGGAAACCTCTGGACAGCCGCAGCGTGCTGTCCAGAGGTTTCCGCTATCTCGGCATCCGAGGCTACCGGGTGCGTGTCGGTTGACCGCCGTTGCCGTTGCCGTTGCCGTTGCCGTTGCCATGGCCATTCCCATTACCGCCGGATTGCGGTGACCCGGTGGCGGAGGGTATCGATCCGTCAGGGTTCGCCGTCGGCTGCCCCGGTAGCGGCGTCGAATCCGACTGCTGCTGCTGCTGTTGTTGTTGTTGCGGTTGGCGCTGCTGGGTCTGCGGCTGCACGCCGGGGATCTGGATCGGTCCGAACGGGGTGTCGATGGTGTTCGGGACGATCTGGATCGGCGGCAGCAGCGGCGCCTCCACCGTGGTCGACTGCGGGGTGAACGGTGCGGACCAGGCGGGCACACCGGCTTGGCCCTTGATCGGGGACGGCTTCGGGAAGGTTTCCTTGGGGGTGCCCTCCAAGGCACCGTCCATGGTGGCCTTCCAGATGTCCGACGGCAGACCGGAGCCATAGATCATGCCCCCGCTGTAGTTGCGCAGCGGCGAGTTATCGATGGAACCGACCCACACTGCGGTGGACAGCGATGGCGTGTAGCCGACCATCCACGCATCCTTGTTCTCGCCGGTGTCGAGCAGCTGGGCGGTACCGGTCTTGGTCGCCGACTCGCGGCCGTTGGCCAGGTTGTGATTGCGCGACCATGCAGCGATCGGCTTCATCGCGTCGGTGACATTGTCGGCGACCGCCGCCGAGACCCGCCGTTCACCGGCCACCTCACCGCGGTCGAGCAGCACCTGACCGTCAGCGCTCACCACCTTGGTGATGAAGTGCGGTGCGTGGTAGACGCCAGAGGCGGCCAGAGTCGCGTAGGCGGAGGCCATATCGAGCACCCTGGCCTGGTACTGACCGAGCACGATGCCGTTGTTCGGCGGGGAGCCATCCGGCTCGACCAGACTCTTGCCGACACCCGGAATGGTTTGCGGGATGCCGAGGTTGTGCGCCATATCGGCGATCTTCTGCGGACCGTTCTGCATGTCCAGCTCCATGCGGTAGAAGCTGGTGTTCAGCGAACGCTTGAGCGCTTCGGCGATGGTGCAGGTGCCGCACTCTGCGCCTTCGACGTTCGTGATCTTGATGCCGTTCACGGTGATCGGCGAACTGTCGTACATCTCCGACAGCGGTTTGCCCAATTCCAGGTTCTGCGCAAGACCGAAGACCTTGAACGAGGATCCTGGCTGCAGACCGGCATTGGCGAAGTCGTAGCCCTGACCGTCGTCGCCGCCGTAGTAGGCGCGCACCGCCCCGGTCTTCGGATCCACCGAGACCACCGCGGTGCGCAGCTGTTCCGGCTCGCCCTGCATCTTCTTCTGCGCGGCGTCGACAGCGGCCTGCTGTGCCTTCGGATCGATCGTGGTGGTGATCGACAGACCCGCGGTATTGAGCTGCTGTTCGCTGATGCCCGCGGCCGCCAACTCCTTGAGCACCTGGGTCTTGATCAGCCCCTCGGGCCCGCCGTCCAGGCTCTTGTCCTTGGTGGTCGCCACCGGGACCACCTGCGGGAACTGCTGGGCCTTACGGTCTTCGGCCTTCAGGTTGCCGCCGTCGACCATGCCGTCGAGCACATAGTTCCAGCGGAACTTCGCGCCCTCGGGATTCTTCTCCGGATCCAGGCCGGAGGGCTGCTGGATGGTGGCGGCAAGCACCGCGCCCTCGGCAACGGTCAGCTCCGAGACCGGCTTGGCGAAGTAAGCCTTGGCAGCGGCGTCGATGCCGTACGCACCGCGACCGAAGTAGATGGTGTTGAGGTAGGCGGCGAGGATTTCGTCCTTGCTCCACTGGCGCGCCATCTTCGCCGAGATGACCAGCTCGTGCATCTTGCGGGTCAGCGAGTGTTCGTCGCCCACCAGCGCGTTCTTCACGTACTGCTGGGTAATCGTGGAACCACCGCCCGCGCTCTCCTTGCCGAGGGCTTGATCCCGGGCGGCGCGCATGAAGCCGGAGACCGAGAAGCCCGGGTTGGTGTAGAAGTCCCGGTCCTCGGCCGCGATTACCGCATTGCGCACATGCGGCGGAATCTGGTCGATGGTGACGTCGGTGCGGTTGCCCTCCGGCGGCACGACCTTGCTGATCACCGAGGTGCCGTCGCTGGCGAGGATGGTCGCGACCTGGTTGGTTTTGAGGTCACCCGGTTGGGGTACCGAAACCGTGGTGTAGGCGATCAGGAAGACCGCGCTCGGCACCACGATGGCCAGGGCGAGCAGGACATAGCTCACCCGGCGCACGATCCGCCACGGCGATTTCTTCTTCGCGCCCGGACGGCGACCGCCCGGTCCGCCGGAGCCACCGTTGCCGCCGTTGCGGCGCGGCGGCGGTCCTGAGGGCGGCGCGCTCGCGGTCGCACGGCGCTCGCCGGTGCTGGAACCGGAGCTATTGGGGCGCCGGGGGCCGGGACGATCCTGGCCTGGTCGATCCTGGCCGGGCCGCGGGCTGGCCGGACGGGGACCGGTGGGCGGGCCAGAGCGGCGGTTGCGTTCGGCGCCGGCGTCGGTCCGCGAACCGGGCTGTCGATTCGGGCGCTCGATCTTCTGCGTGGACTGCGCGCCGGCCGGTGCGTTGTTGGGTAGTGGCCTGCCCTGCGGCGGACGCCCCTGTGGCTGCGGACCCGGCCGGCGCGGCGGCTGCGGACCTCGCGGCTCACCGGGATAGCCGCCGCCCTGCGGTGGCCGCGGACCACCGGGACCCGGCCGACCGGGCGGTGGTCCGGCCGGTCGCTGACCGGGATACGGATTCGGAGGCTGAGGTGAACTTCGCTGAGTCCGGCCGCCGTGCGGTTCATCGCCGTAGGGGGAAGTCTCGTAGGGCGAATTCACTGACAAGATCTCCATAACTCGTAACGGTCTGCGGGGCGCGATGCGGCTATTATCGCCGCGGCGGACGTGTCGACGCTGCGCGTGTCACCCGACGGGCAGATGACCTGGCACATCATTCGGCTGCGGAGCGCCGGTTGGCCCTGGTGCCGGTGCGCCGCCGCGTCGGCGACGGAGCGGTACCGAGCACATAGGACTGCACCAGATGATTCCAGCTGCAGCTCCGGCATACCTCGACGACATGGACCGAGAACTCTTCGCGAGTCTCGGCGAGGCGTATCAATTCCTCTGGTGTGCGAGCCGAACCCGACATCGGGCCGAGGCCGTCGCCGTAGACCCACGATACGAGCGTCAACTGCTCTTTTCGACAGATGGGGCATGTGACCTCGCTCCCCCGACCGTGGAACTTCGCCGCACGTAAAAGGTAGGGATTGGCATCACAAACCTCGGCGACATCGACACGTCCCGCATAGACGTCAGCGAGCAGCGAACGACGCCGCAGAGCGTAGTCGACCACCTGTCGCTGAATTCGCACGAGAACCAGAGTAGCGGTGCCGCGCGTGGGCCGCGCTGGGCTGTGCGGGATCGACCGACCGGTATTCATTACTGAACTGGGGCGTTACCGGCATCGGCGAACTACGATTCTTCTGTGTCTCCCGCTACATCCGGGCGGTCGACGGCAGCATCCGGACGTATGCGCGCGCGTGACCTCGACCGCGCCAATGCGTCCAGTGTGCTGGATGCGGCGTACGCCGAAGGGCAGCTCAGCGCCGATGAATATCGCGATCGTACCGCCCAGGCCGAGACCGGCAAGACCATCGCCGACCTCGACCGTCTCACTCGCGATCTCCAGATTCCTTCGGCTGTGCGCGATCTGGTATCTGGTGCGCCGGCAGCGCCGCGAAACCCGTTGCGCCGCGCCGGATTCACGGGCCGTTATCCCGATCACACCCGCGCCAGCGACGCCGATCGCGACACCACCGGACAGCTACTCGACAGCGCCCGCCGGGACGGTCAGCTCACTGAGGAGGAGCATCAGACCCTCGGCGAATTGGCGCAAGGAGCCAAGACACTCGGCGATTTGGCCGACCTGGTCGATGACGTGCAACGGCCGACCGATGCCCCGCTGCCGCCGACGCCACCTCGATCGAATCGCCGACGCTGGTATGTGATCGGTGTGACCGCCGCCTCGGTCGGTGCCGCTGTCGCCGCTTTCGTGCTGACCAGCGGCGCCGCGACGCCGGATGCGCCACCCGCCGCACCCGTCGGCGCCGCCGCGCCCGATCTCGGTGCGGTGCAACCGGTCGTGGTGGCGACGCCGAATCTGCTCACCCGCGAGGGCCTTACGCACTTCCTGGACAAATACCGGGAGAAGTTCGGTGATCTCCAGGCCGATGAGCTGACGCTGTTCAGCGATTACGCCACTGTCGCGCGCGCGGTGCCTGGTCAGCCGAATCGGCAGGTCCGCTACGACTTTCGAGGCGGATTCGCGCAAAGTGGTGCCGCTGTCAGCCGCAAGACCGATACACCCGCCGCCGATCTGGCGCAACTGGACGTCGCCGCGGTGTCCGGCGTGGTGGCAACCGCGCCCGCCACGTTGAAGGTGCCGAACGGAGTTGTCACGCATATAGACGTAGCGGTCGACGCCAGCGGCAGCTATAGCTCCGATGGCATCGCGAGGGGGGCGACGATCGTGCGCATCTTCGCCGGCAACCAATTCAACGAATCCGGGTACATCCTGCTCACTCCGGCGGGGCAGATTGTTCGCGCCTGGCCGTTCAAAGGGTGATGGTTGATGGCGACGACGCGCTATGGCGGAATCCGGGCCCGCGATACCGATCGAGCCGATGTCTGCGGACTGCTCGACGCGGCGCTGGCCGATGGTCAGCTCACCACTGACGAGCACACCGAGCGCACCGCGAAGGCAATGCGCGCCAAGGCATTCGGTGAGCTGGACGAGCTGATCGGCGATCTGCAGATTCCGCGAAACATGGTGGATGCCCCGGTGATTCGAGTCGATCGTCGTCGACCGCGGCGTTGGCTCGCGCCCGTGGTATGCATCGCCGGTGCGGCGGTCGTCGGTGCCGCCGCGGGCGGCATCGCGAGCTGCGCGCCGGGCGGGTCCGCAACGTTCGGGTGGTCCGAACATGTGCCGGTGCTCACCACTGGTACTGGCCTCGCGTACGTCATCGCCGAATATCGCGCCGAATTCGGCGATACGAAGGTCGACGAGGTCACCCTGTTTCCCGACTACGCGCTCTTCGAGCGGCAATCGAGGGCGGATCCGACCGTGACCGTCAGATATCGCTTTGACGGCCGCTTCCACGACTACAGCACAAATAATGGCCGCAAGGCCGATGTGCGCACTTTCGATCTCGCGAGCGTCGATGTGCGTGCGATCGCCGGGCTGCTGGCCGGTGCGCCGCAGTCGATCAAGACACCGGGCGGCGTCATCACGCACGCCTCGATCGAATTCCCGGCCGGTGGCCGCAGCGATTCGGACCCCACGGTCGCGATCTACGCGAGTAACCAAGCGGGTGCGTCGGGTTATCTGAGAGCGACGGTAACCGGGGAGCCTCTGCAGGTCTTCCCACCCAGCCGCTGATCACCCGCTATGACCGTAATTCGCTGGTCCGCCGGCAACTGGGCGCGCTAGCGTTGCTCGTTCGTATTCGACCCGATGTACACCCCGAGGAGGTGGGGCGGGATGACCGCGCCGCAGACCGCCGTCCCGCACGACGTCCGGGCTGTTCAGTTGTCCCAGGTCCCGGTCTGATCTCTCTTCGTCCGGCGTTCGTGCCGCGAGCCATGCGGTTCGCGTGACGGTGGTGCCGTGTCCGAAAACGGGCCTGAACCATACGAATACGGAGAATCCGAGTTGAATTTCCCCATCGATTGGCGCACGCGCGTCGAAACCGATGCCGATATTCCCGCGATCCACGCGATCAACCAGGCCGCCTTCGAGCGCGTCGATGAGGCGGATCTGGTCGACGCGCTGCGTGCCGACCCGGCCTGGCTGGACGGACTGTCCATCGTCAGCACGCTGCCGGACGACACTCCCGTCGGCCACGCGCTGCTGACCCGCTGCCACATCGACACCACGCCCGCGCTGTGTCTCGGACCGTGCGCGGTGCTGCCCGAATATCAGAAGTCCGGTGCGGGTGGCGTCGCGATCCGGGCCGTGCTCGCGGCGGCGGCGCACTTGGGCGAGGCATTCGTCATCGTGCTCGGGCATCCGACCTATTACCCGCGCTTCGGCTTCGGGAAGGCATCCGAGTACGGCATCGGTCTGAGTATCGAGGTGCCGGATGAGGCGTTGATGGCACTGACGCTTGATCCGGCGCGCCCGCTTCCGAGCGGCACGGTTCGCTACGCCGCGCCATTCGGTATCGACTAGCGATAGCTCACCGACGGTGGGACGGCCCTGGTCCGTTCCACCGTCGGACCAGCCGCTACCTGCGCAGACCGTGCTTTGTATCGCAGACCACTATGCACGTTTATATCGCTCCGATATAGTGGAAAATCGCATCCATCGGTTAGGTCTGCACACAGTCAGGGGGTGAAGCCCGATGCTCGAGCTGGCAATCCTCGGGCTGCTCCTCGAAGCGCCCATGCACGGATACGAGCTGCGCAAGCGGCTGACCGGTTTGCTCGGGCCGTTTCGGGCCTTCTCCTACGGGTCGCTCTATCCGACGCTGCGTCGCATGCAGACCGATGGGCTGATCGCCGAGGAGAACATCGCGGGCGTCACCCGTCGCGCGCGACGGGTCTATCAACTGACTGCGGTCGGGCGTGAGCGTTTCACCGAACTGCTCGCCGATACCGGACCGCAGAACTACACCGACGACGGCTTCGGCGTCCACCTGGCATTTTTCAGCCGCACCCCCGCGGAAGCGCGGATGCGGATTCTGGAGGGCAGGCGACGGCAGGTCGAGGAGCGCCGAGAGGGTCTACGGGAGGCGATCAAGAAGGCCAGTGGCTCGCTGGATCGCTATACCCGCCAGCTGCACCAGCTCGGTCTGGAATCAAGCGAGCGCGAAGTGCGCTGGCTCAACGAGTTGATTGCGGCGGAGCAATCGACGAAGGCGGCACCACAGAAAGAGGGAAATATCGGCCATGAGTGAAGTCAACAGGGCTGAAAACGCCACCGAAGTCCGCGTCGCCATCGTCGGCGTGGGTAACTGCGCTTCCTCGCTGGTCCAGGGCGTGCAGTACTACAAGGACGCGGACGAGACCTCCACCGTCCCCGGCCTCATGCACGTCAAGTTCGGTCGATACCACGTGCGCGATGTGAAATTCGTCGCCGCGTTCGACGTCGACGCCAAGAAGGTCGGCTTCGACCTGGCCGAGGCGATCTTCGCCAGCGAGAACAACACCATCAAGATCTCCGACGTACCGCCGAGCGACGTCGTCGTGCAGCGCGGTCCGACGCTGGACGGTATCGGCAAGTACTACGCCGAGACCATCGAGCTGTCCGAGGCCAAGCCGGTCGACGTCGTGCAGGTGCTGAAGGACAACAAGGTCGACGTCCTGGTCTCCTACCTGCCCGTCGGCTCGGAAGAGGCGGATAAGTTCTACGCCCAGTGCGCCATCGACGCGGGCGTCGCCTTCGTCAACGCGCTGCCGGTGTTCATCGCCTCCGATCCGGTGTGGGCCGAAAAGTTCACCAAGGCAGGCGTTCCCATCGTCGGTGACGACATCAAGAGCCAGGTCGGCGCCACCATCACCCACCGCGTGATGGCCAAGCTGTTCGAGGACCGCGGCGTACAGCTCGACCGCACCATGCAGCTGAACGTCGGCGGCAATATGGACTTCAAGAACATGCTCGAGCGCGAGCGCCTGGAGTCGAAGAAGATTTCCAAGACCCAGGCCGTCACCAGCAACCTGAAGAAGGAACTGGGCGCCAACGATGTGCACATCGGCCCGTCCGATCACGTCGGCTGGCTCGACGACCGCAAGTGGGCTTACGTGCGCCTCGAAGGTCGCGCCTTCGGTGATGTGCCGCTGAACCTGGAGTACAAGCTCGAGGTGTGGGATTCGCCGAACTCTGCGGGCATCATCATCGACGCGGTGCGCGCCGCGAAGATCGCCAAGGACCGTGGCATCGGCGGCCCCGTCCTCCCGGCCTCGGCCTACCTGATGAAGTCCCCGCCGAAGCAGCTGGCGGACGACATCGCGCGTGCTCAGCTGGAAGCATTCATCATCGACAGTGTTTAATTTGCAGCGCCTGCGGCGCTGCGTGTTCGCGGCCCCCTAGTGGCTTGCGTCCGAGCGGCCGAGACATACGACTGGAGTCGTATGCGCTTCGGCCACTCGGCTGTGTTTGATGGCCGCGCCGCCGGCTCGGACGCAAGCCGGGCCGCGAGCGGCGCATGCTCGATCTCGCTTCCCTCGAAACCTGTGGTTGTGGTGAGTAGTTGCGATTCAGGTCCGGGTCACGAACTTTCGTGTGCCCGGACCTCAATCGTGGTCGAGCGCATCAGTCGAGCGAGACGTAGACCTCCACCGAGGTGGGCCCGGTGTACCGCTCGATTTCCGCAGTGTGCGAGCGGGTGATGGTGCCGGCGCTCTCGGCCTTGCGGACCTGTGCCCATGCGGTGCGCAGCAGATCATAGGGCTTATCGGAGACAACGAATCTCGCGTAGCGCCCGGCCGGGACACGGGTGAGCACATCACCGGCATCCATATCATCCATCTCGGCGATCTCGTAGCCCAGAATCGCGACGGCGTGATCGTTCTGGCCGATATAGGCCGCGACCCGCGGCACATTCTTCTCCCGCGCCAGATAGCGGTCCCAGGTGAAGTTCACCAGGTCCAGGTCGCGGGCGGTCACCTCGCGTCCGGCCAGCGGGACGGTGAGTCCGGCGACCAGGCTTGCGTCCAATGTGACAATTTCGAAGTCCACAGCTGTCTTCCTAACCGTCGACCGGTTCGTCTGCCAGCGCCACGAATACCTCGGCCGTGCGCGCGTCCGGATAATGTTCCACGTCACCGGTATAGCCGCGCACCAATCGTCCGGCGGCCTCCGCATCCCACACCGCGCGCCAGATGGTCACGATGGTGTCGCCGAGATTGTCGCCGCTGAGGGTGAACCGGGCGAACCGGCCCGCGGGCACCCGTGCCAGCACATCGCCCGGTAGCAGATCCGAGAGGGTGTGGCAGCGGTAGCCGACGATATGTGTCAGGTAGGAGTTGATCTCCGGCGCGTGGTCCACATACGCGGTCGTCGGCGGGCCTGGCAACGTGCGGGCCAGATTGCGTTTCCACGCCTCTTCGACCTTGGCGCGGCGCGGTCCCTCGACCGCGAGCGCCGGGCTGCGCAGCACTGTGCCCGCCACGAGCGTCTCGGGACGTTCAACGACATTGAAATCCACCGGCGTGCCCCTATGTCTAGTCTGTCTCCAATTGGCGGCGCTCCGGGTCCCCGTGGCCACGAAAGCTACTTCCGGGCCTGACGCTCGCGCCGCGTATCGTCGCCCGAGCGCTTATCCTTCCTCATCGATCTCGCGATGTCGGCGTCGGCCTGGTTACGGTTCCGGCGCGCTCACCTCACTCTGGCAAACGATGCTGCCACGTCATCCGTTCCCATGGCCCCAGTCGACGGACATTCATAGCGAACTGAACACGAGCAAGTCGACAGCTCCAGCGCAACCCCGCGGAGCGAGTCTTACGAGCGAGGAGTTCGCGGCCCGGCTCGCGTCGGAGTCGTCGAAGCGCATGCGACGAAGTCTCGAGTCTCGACGGCGCCGCTAGCGACTGCTTGCAGGTCGCTCGAAAGGGGCAGTCGCGAGACAGCAGGGGGCCGCGAACACGCGGCGCCGCAATCAGACACAGCCAAAGATTCAGCCGGGCAGCGGAATGCTGAGTCCGGGGAAGATTTCGACTTCTTTGGGCTGCTGCGGGGCGGGTGGGATGACGATGACCGGTGCGGGGGCGGAGGTGGAGGTGGAGGTGGAGGTGGAGGTGGAGGTGGAGGTGCTGGACGGCGGATTCAGGATGTCGTAGCTGCCGCCGGAGGGTTTGCTGCTCACACTCGGCTGGCTGCTCGGCGATGCGGCCGGGAACTGCTCGATCGGCGTGCCGTCGAGTGCACCGTCCATCACCTGCTTCCAGATATCGGCGGGCAGGCCGGAGCCGTAGATATCGGTGCCGCGCGCGGTTTCGATCGGCTGGGACTGTTCGGTACCGACCCAGACCGCCGTGGACAGCGACGGAGTGAAACCGATCATCCACGCGTCTTTATTCGCTTTCGACTCACCGAGTTGGGTGGTGCCGGTCTTGGCGGCCGAGGGCCGACCGCCGGACAGGCTGTGCCCGTTTGAATATGCGGCGATCGGGATCATGGCTTCGGCGGTGCTGTCGGCGATACTGCGCGGAATGCGCTGCTGGCCGACCGGGAGTTGCCTGCCGACCTGTTGGTCGGGAACGCCGCGATCCAGCAGCACCCGGCCGTCGCCCGCGACCACCCGCTGCACGAAGTAGGGCTGGTGATAGACACCGGAATCGGCGATCGTCGCATAAGCCGAGGCCATATCGATGGGGCGAACCAGGTACTGGCCGAGCACGATTCCGTTGAGCGGTCGCCCGCCGTCCTCGGTCAGCGCCTTACCGGCAACGCCCGGAATCTCTTCGGGGATTCCGGACTGATGGGCGGCATCGGCAATGGCCTTCGGTCCGTCGAACATCGACATCGTCAGTCGATAGAAGCTGGTGTTCAGCGAGCGCTTCAATGCCTCGGCCATGGTGCATTTGCCGCATGATTCGCCGTCTGCATTGGTGATCCTGGTGCCGTGATCGGTCACCGGTGAACTGTCGAGCACCCGGGTGAGCGGAATGTTCTGCTGCAGTGCCGCGATCACCGCGAAGACCTTGAAGGCGGAGCCGGTCTGCAGTGGCGCCTGCGCGAAATCGAAGCCGATACCGTCGGCGCCGCCGTAATAGGCGCGCACCGCGCCGGAACGCGGGTCGACCGAAACCACCGCGCTGCGCAGTTCCGGCGGCTGCGGGCCGAGGCGATCGTGGATCGCGTCGAGTGCGGACTGCTGGGCCTTGGCATCGATGGTGGAGGTGATCTGCAATGCCCCGGTATTCAGTTCCCGCTCGCTGATGCCGGCGTTGCGCAGTTCCCGCAGCACCTGGGAGCGGATCAGGCCCTCCGGGCCGCGAGCCTCGGTGACGTCCGGGATTTCGGTAATTGGGACGATCTGCGGAAATACCGTCGCATCCCGATTGCCCGGTGCGAGCGCGCCCATCTCGACCATGCCGTCGAGCACGTACTTCCAGCGCGTGGTCAGATCGGAGAGGTGGGTTTCCGGATCCAAAATCGATGGGGTACGGATGACCGCGGCCAGCACCGCACCTTCGGCGAGCGTCAGTTCCGGCACCGACTTGTTGAAATAAGCCTTAGCGGCCGCCGAGATCCCATAGGCGCCGCGCCCGTAATAGATGGTGTTGAGGTAGGCGGCGAGGATGTCGTCCTTGCTCCACTGCCGCGCCATTTTGGCGGCGATGATCAGCTCGCGCATCTTCCTGGTCAGGGTGCGTTCGGAGCCGAGAAAGGTATTCTTCACATACTGCTGAGTAATGGTGGAGCCGCCGCCCGCATCCTCTCTGCCGAGCAGATTGTCCCGGGCGGCGCGCAGGAATCCGCTGGCCGAGTAGCCGGGATTGGTATAGAAGTTGCGGTCCTCGGCCGAGAGCACCGCAGTGCGCACCGGTTTCGGCACCTCCGACAGCGGTACCGGAATCCGATTGCCATCCGGCGGAACGACCTTCGCGATCACCGTGGTTCCGTCGGCGGCGAGGATGGTGGCGATCTGATTGGTCTGCACCGCATCGGGATCCGGGATTTCCGCGCTCCAGTAGACCAGCACGAACAGCAGGGACGGCATCGCGACAAAGATGATGAACAGGGCGAGCAGTAGCCGTCGGAAGCGCTCGCCGCGGGTGCGCTGTGGCCGATCCGGTGTCGGTTGCGGCCGAGCCGATTTCGCCGAGCCGCGGGGTCGGGACCTGTCCTTACGTCGTGCCGTGCCGGTGTTGTGCTCGCTGAACCCCGCGACCGAGGCATAGGGCGCTGGCATCGGTTTGCCCCGGCGACTGCCGCCGCGTCGCCGCTTGCCGAACGAGCTCACGATCATCTCCTCCCGGAGCGTCGGTAAAACTCACCAGGACACGATCGGAGACGGGCTTCGTACGGACGGCCACGCCTCCCCGCCGAAGTGTATGTGGTGCAGGCGCGGGTCTCGACCGTATGGCGCGGGTAAATCAGGTGCTGAACAATCCATCGTCAGTGACCACGACGGAGCGAGTCTTACGAGCGAACCCGCCGCGCCGCAGGCGCGGCAATCAAACACAGCCTAGCTCTTGACACCACCCGCGGTGAGACCGGAGATGATGCGGCGCTGGAACAGCAGCACCATGATGACCAGCGGAATCGTGACCATCGTGCCCGCGGCCATAATCGCGGCGTAGGGCTGCACCAGCGGATTGTTACCGGAGAAGCGCGCGATCGCGACGGTCACCGGTTCGGTCTTATCGCTGGAGAGCAGCCGGGCCAGCAGATATTCATTGACCGAGGCGATGAACGCCAGGATCGCGGTGGTGAATACCGCTGGCGCCGCCAGCGGCAGCATGACCAGCCGAAAGGCCTGCATCTTGGTCGCGCCATCGATGCGGGCGGCCTCCTCGAGTTCCCACGGCAGTTCGGCGAAGAACGAGGCCAAGATGTAGACGGTCATCGGCAGCACGAACGAGATATTCGGGATGATCATCGCCTGGTATTCGCCGATCCAGCCGAGGCTGGTGAACAGCTGGAACAGTGGGGTGACCAGCACGACCACCGGGAACATCGACGCGGACAGGATGAGCCCGGAGACCAGGTATTTGCCCTTGAAGGTGAGCCGCGCCAGTGCATAGGCGGCGAGCACACCGAGCACCAGCGCGACCACCGTGGTCACCGCGCCGATGATGGCGCTGTTGACCAGTGCCTTGCCGAAGTCGTTGCCGCGGCTGGTGTCGAAGGCATTGCGGAAGTTCTCGAAGGTGACGTGGGTGGGCCACGGAGTGTTGTCGAACGTGTAGTCCGGATCGCGGAATGCGGTGACGGCCATCCAATAGAACGGGGCCAGACCCCACACCAGCACGATCAGCGCGCCTAGATACAGCCGCACCGAACCGAGGCTCTTGGTCCACGGCGCCGGTGCCGCATTCTTTTGGGCCGCGGGCCTTTGGGTGGTCACGGTGGTCACGGTGGTCATCAGTGGGCCTCCCGCTGTTCTTCCTGGGTCCGAACGGCATTGGCGCCCAGGACCTTCACCAGTAGGAACGCCACCGCGAAAATCAGCAGGAAGGTGATCGTCGACAGTGCCGCCGCACTATTGGGACCCTGGCGGACCTGTTCGACCACCAGTGCCGAAATCGGGCGGGTGGACGGGTTGCCGAGCGTCATGATCGCGGGCAGGTCGTACAGGCGCAGTCCGTCCATGGTGCGGAACAGCACAGCGACCAGCAGCGCCGGCTTGAGCAGCGGCAGCGTGATCTGGGTGAAGCGCTGCCAGGCCGAGGCACCGTCGACCTTGGCGGCCTCGTAGACATCGGCCGGAATCACCTGCAAACCGGCCAGCAGCAGCAATGCCATGAACGGCGTGGTCTTCCAGACATCGGCGACGATGACCGCGAACCGCGCGGGCCAGGCCTGCGAGGTCCACAGGATGTGGGTGCCGAAGATCCGGTTCACCACGCCGTCGTACTGGAACATGAACTCCCACAGCCGAGCCGTGACCGCGGTCGGAATCGCCCATGGCACCAGCACCGCCGCGCGCAGCAGGGCCCGGCCCTTGAAGGTCTTGCCCATGACCATGGCCATGCCGAGGCCGAGCGTGGCCTCCAATGTCACCGTGATCACCGTGAAGAACAGCGTCACGCCGATGGCCAGCCAGAACTGCGAGCCGAGATTGCCGGTCGGGCAGGACACCGTCTCGCCGCCCGCCTGACACTGCTGTAGCAGCCAGTGCGTGTAGTTCGAAAAGCCCGCGCTGCCGCCCTCGACGAACATGCCGGTCGCCGGATCGAGTCCGGGATCCTTCTGGAACGACATGTACAACGCGCGGAAGACCGGATAGCCGACGATCACCGCGAGGGTGATCAGCACGGGCGTGACGAATAACCACGCCTTGCCGGAACGCCGCAACTCCAATGCCAAGGTGCCACCGAATCCGCGCTTCGTCGGCTGATCGCCGTCGCTCGGCACGCGAGTGGCCGTTCCCGAAGGATCCGACACCGTTTCTCTCTCCTACGGGGTGGTCGGGTCCGCTCTTGTGTTCGCTACGATCCGGCTGTCTCGATGCCCTTTTGCATACCGTTGATCGCGTCGTCGACGGACTTGGTTCCGTTCAACGCAGCATAAGCGTTGTCCTGGATGGCTTTCGACACCGCCGGGTAGAACGGTGTGACTGGGCGCGGTACCGCGTTGGCGATCGAATCCTTGAGCGCGGGCAGGTACGGCATCTTCGCGATCAGCGCCGGATCGTCGTACATCGACGCGCGCACCGAGGGCAGCGCACCGGCCGCGACGATGTGCTGGGCGTCCTCGCTGATCAGGTAGCGCAGGAAGTCCAGCGCGGTGGCCTTGTTCTTGGAGAACGCGCTGATCGCCGCGTTGTAGCCGCCAAGGGTCGAGGCGCCGACGCCGTTCTCGCCGGGCAGCGGCGCGACGCCGAACTTGTCCTTGACCGCGGAGGATTCCGCACCCGCGTCACCGAAGGTGGACGGCCAGTTGCGCATGAAAAGCAGTTTGCCGGTATTGAAGGCGTTGGCGCTCTCCGGCTCCTTGAAGGTGATGGCTTCCTTCGGGATATCGCCGCTCTTGTAGGCATCGACGAGCACCTTGAGCCCGGCTCGCGCCTGCGGGGTGTTCACGGTCGGGGTCTTGCCGTCCGCGCCGACGAAGGTGCCGCCGTAGGCGTTGATGGCCTCGGCCGCGTTCACCGTCAGGCCCTCATACGGCGCCAGCTGGCCCGCGTAGCAACCCATATTGTTCTGCTTGGCGATCGGGCACTGCGCCAGCATCTCGCTCCAGGTCTTGGGCGGATTCGGCACCAGATCCTTGCGGTAGAACAGCAAGCCGCCGTTGGTGTTTCGCGGTGCGGCATAGAGGGTGTTGTTGTAGGTGGCGCTGGCGACCGTCGGGGACAGCAGTGCCGAGGTGTCGATGGAGAAGGTGTCCTTCAGCGGCTGAATCCAGCCCTTCGCGGCGAATTCCGCGGTCCACGGCACGTCCAGGGCGACCACGTCGTAGGTGGACTGCTTGGAGCGCATGTGCTCGACCAGGTCGTCGTACTGCTGCGAGGCGTCGTTGGACTGCTCTTTGAAGGTGACCTGCTCATCCGGGTGCGAGGCGTTCCAGCGCTCGATCAGCTGCTTGACCGCGCCGGTTTCGGTGGTGTCCTTGCCCTCGACGTAGGTGATCGGGCCGCGACCGGTGAGGTTCTGGCTGGCTGGATTGCCGCCGTTATCGCTGGAGCAGGCACTGGTGAACGTCGCCGTGAGCAGCGCAGCGGAGGCAGCTGCCAACGCCGCTCGTGGTACGAGCGACGAACGTAGAGATGTCACCTTTTTCAAAGCCATCGCGAACACTCCAAGATCGAGACGTGAGCAGCAGCACACCCGGCAGGTGCACAAGGCAAGATACATGGTTGTTATATGTGACGCGCCGATTGTGCTCGTAACAGGGGTTGTCTCCGGGGGCCGACGCCATCGCCGCGATGTCATAGTCGCTCGTTAGGCTGGCTATCGATGACTTCGCCGAATGCGGTCCCCGACCGGATGCTCACCCGGATCGGTGGGTTGCTGCGCCAAGCCGAATCGACCGATAACGAGCACGAGGCCGAGGCCTTTCTGGCCGCGGCCCAACGGTTGGCGACCAGGTCATCGATCGACCTCGCGGTCGCCCGCGCGCATACCGCCGGACGTGAGCGCAGGCCGACGCCGATGCAGCGGATGATTCCGATCGGCGAATCCGGCAAGAAGGGGTTACGCACCTACGTGCAGTTGTTCGTGGCGATCGCCGCGGCCAATGATGTGCGCTGCGATGTTGCGCGCACGTCGACGCAGGTCTACGCGTATGGCTTCGATTCCGATATCGATACGTGCGAAGCCCTCTACGCCAGTCTTCTGGTGCAGATGGTGCGTGCGTCGGATCAGTACATCAAATCCGGACAGTATCGGTCGGCCACCGTCGACAAGATCGTCACGGAGAAACGCTGGGGCCGAAGGGTACAGCGGCGCGTGCAGGCGCCGGTTGCGGCGGTTACCGCGCGGCTGAACTTTCAGATGGCATTCGCCACGCGGATCGGCCGTCGCCTGGCCGAGGTGAAGGCGGAGGTGGAGGCCGAGGTGGTGCCCGAAAACATCGCGACAGGTACGGCATTGGCCCTGCGCAATAAGGAAATCGAGCTCACCGACTTCTATACGAAGACCTCCGATGCCCGCGGTACCTGGCGCGGTCCGCAGGCGTCGGCCGGACATTCCGCTGCCGCCCGGCGTGCGGGTGATCGGGCGGGGCGAGCCGCGCGGTTGGGGACCTCGCCTGAACTCGGTACCGCGCGTGGGCAATTGCCCGTTGGTGAGGTGACGTGAGCGGGCCGGCGACGGTTTCGCTGTGGGCGTCTCGGTACCGGATCGACGGGTTCGAGCGAATGAGGTCGCGGCGGTGAGTGCGCGAGACAGCCAGCGCGCCAAGGTATATGACGCCGAGCAATTGGTGCGAAGTGTGTTCGATCGAGCCGATGAGAACGGCAATCGCACAGTAGAGCTCTACGGTTCACATCTCACGTTACCGATCGAGCGCCGCTTCGCGTCGGTCGAATCGGTGCAGACCTACGCCGACAAGGTGCTGAACCTCAATTGGGTTCGGGCGCAATGGGACCGCGCCGCGATACCGGTCCGGGTCCGCTCCCGCGCCGGAACGACCGCCGCCCACTACGAGACCGCGGACGCGGTACTGGCCGTTCCCTTGCATACCGGTGCGACCGCATGGGCCCTGCGCGAACTGGTAATCCTGCACGAACTCGCCCACCATCTCGAGTCCGCCGCCGCATCGGTGGCACCCCACGGCCCCGAATTCTGTGGCCGCTACTTGGATCTCGTCGACGGCATAATCGGACCGGAAGCCGGGCTGGTCCTGCGGTCGAGCCTGCTCGGCTGTGGTGTTCGACTGAGCTGAGGTCGCTGCACCGCTCGGTCGCGCCGTGTCTGCCGGTGGCGCCCGGCGATTGCCGATGAGCAGCAAGCGCGTGCGGAGTTCCGGACGTATGTCGGTCGATCGCGGCGGGGCTGGGCCGACGTGGCGCAAGGCGGCAACGCTGCCTTCCCCGAGGTGGCGACAGCAACGGTCTCCCGTGCGGGAAACAGGGTGATAAAAACGCTGCGGTTCTGGACAGCATGACGTCAGTGTGCAGGCGCAGCCGGTACGTACACACTCGTTGCCAGCACCGGAGAGGAGTCCTTGTGATGTACCCCGACCGTTCAGAGCCGGCAGTTGGTAGCAGCACGCCCGGGGGCGTCGACTCGCCGGCCGGCATTTTTCTGCCATTTCCGGTCGATATCAGTCCCGATCTGGTGAGTGCACGGCGATCCCACGACGAATGGATGGTCCGGCACCGACTGCTCTCCACCGACGACACGAGGGCATTGGCACAGTACCGCGACACCGACTTGCCTCGGTTGGCGGCGCTGGTGTGGCCTTATGCCCGCGGCGCCGATCTGGAGCTCGGATGCGACGTGGTCGGCTGGACACTGGTGTTCGACGACTGGTTCGACTCCGGTCTCGAGTTGCAGTCCGTCAACGCGGTAACCGACATGCTGATCAACGTACTCAGCCAGCCGAAGCGGCCGGTCGCACGATCTGCCCCTCCGCTGGTGCATGCCTTCAGCGATATCTGGTCGCGGTGTAGCGCGGGCATGCCGGCATCCTGGCGCCGCCGCGCGGCGCACAACTGGGAGTTCTATCTGTGCGCCAACATGCACGAAGCGACCGAACGCGGGCTGGGCCGGATACCGTCACTCGACCACTTCTTGTGCCTTCGCCGGGGCACGGTCTGCCTGGAGAACTATCTCGACCTGTGCGAACGACTCGGCGGGTTTCACGTGACTCCCAAGGCATTTCACACACCTCAGCTACGACAGTTGCGCCGCTTGGCCGCGCTGATCCCGGCGCTCACCAACGATGTGGTCACGCTGCCCAAAGAGGAAAACGCCGGCGAGGTCAACAACCTGGTGCTGGTGCTGGAACGACAACATGGCTGCCATCGCGGCGAGGCGCTCGATGCTGCCCTGAAGTTCATCGAGGAAAAGGTCGCTCAATTCATCGCACTGACGGCAGACATACCAACCCTGGCCGATCGATACCGCCTTCCAGCGCAGGAACAGCACCATATCAATCGTTATGTGGACGCGCAGCGTCTGTGGATGGGAGGTTTCGAGGAATGGTCACGCCAGACCACGCGATACACGAATCAGCCGACAGAGACGGAACCGAAGCGGCAATCGAAGGCGATGCTGAGACTGGGGGCCTGATCCCACGCTTCGCCGGTCGGCGGTTGCCCCTGGCCGGCCATGCCATCGCATTCGGAAGGGATCCGCTGGGATTCCTGCAATCCGTCCGCACCGAAGGCGATATCGTGCGGCTTCAGCTGGGCCCCAAGCAGTTCTACCTGCTCAACTCGCCGACAGTGATACGCAAGGCATTGGTCGAGGATGCGGCGAAATACGGTAAGGGCCTGTTGTTTCAGCGGGTACGCCCGCTGCTCGGCAATGGGCTGGTCAACTCCGAAGGCTCCTTCCACGCACGGCAGCGTCGGCTGATGCAGCCCGCGTTCAATCGCAAACACATCGCGCACTACATCGAATCCATGAACCACCTCGCAGCGTCGCTGTCGGCTCGTTGGCACGACGGTGAAACCGTCACCCTGACCGACGATCTACACCGGCTGAGTTCGGACGTGATCGCCACGACCATGTTCCCGGATATGTCGAGCCGACCGATCGTCGAGGAGCTGCAACGTTCCCTGGCTATCGTGTTGCGCGGGGTGATCATCAGGACATTGGTTCCCTACCAGTTCTGGGAATTCCTGCCGACGCCCGGCAATCTGAACTACCAGCGCGCGATCAGCCGGCTACGGAGCGCGACCGGCGAGCTCATCACGGCAGCGCGAGCCGGGGATGTCGAACCGGACGGACTGCTGGCTCTCTTGGTAGCCGCGCGGGATGCCGAAACCGGCGCCGCGATGACCGACACGCAGTTGTTGGACGAGGTCACTACGTTGTTCGCGGCCGGTACGGAGACCGCGTCGGTCACACTCTCATGGCTGTTCTACGAGCTTGCGGGTCACAGCGACATCGAGGCGCGCTTGCACGCTGAACTGGATGAGCACCTCTCCTCGGATCGCATCGATGCCGACACTATCTATCGGCTCGATTACTGTCGTCGCGTGATCGAGGAAACGCTCCGGTTGCACACACCGACCTGGTTCCTGAGCAGACGTGCTCTCGACACGGTACAGCTGGACGGCTGGGTGATACCGGCCGGTGCCGAAATCATCTACAGTCCGACGACGATGCATCGCGACCCGAAACTGTTCGACGACCCGATGCGATTCGATCCGGACCGATGGCTGCCCGAACGCCGCCCCAGCGCCGCGGATGGTGCGTTCATTCCGTTCAACCTCGGCATTCGCAAATGCATCGGCGACCACTACGCGATGACCGAGATGATCGTGACAACAGCCACGATCGCACGTCGGTGGCGACTGCACAGAATGCCGGGACAAACTGCCCGCGAACACATTTCCACCACTATTCATCCCGGAAATCTCCGAATGCGGACAGCGTTACGACAGTCGAGCACGACAACGGCATGACACCAGGCGAGGGCCAGCCGGGAAGTATCTTTGCCCCTGCCGCGAGGGTAGACGTGACAGAAGCAGCGGTCGTCACTGGTGGGCGCGTCGATGCTCACCGACCAGGCTCAGCCCGACCAGGATGGTGACCGGGCCGTTCTTGCACAACACCGCGTCGGTCAATTCGAACAATGTCTCGGCCCGCGCAGTGAGGCAGTCACGGAACGAACGACGAAACGACACAAGGTCATTCACGTATATAGGTGTGTCGGCTCGACCGCCACCGACGCATGGGCACACTTATAGACACGGCTACCGCTTCTTGCTTCAAGTTCGTGCGGAAACCCGAAGATGATGACGCGGTAGCCGTTTCGCGTCGCTGTGACACGCCGGATAACACAGCGAAACATATCGAATGGCAACATGTTTCGCCGGGCCAGTGCCACGCTCGCGACAATCCACAGTCCAGGAATGACAAATCGCCGGCCAACACGCCCCAACGCCGCCCAGCCCGGAGGTTGAATCTCGAGCTGAGAGCGCATCTGAGAACTCGAGGAGCCACCCGGTTTCTGTCACATCCCGATCGAGGCTCGGCCTGTTGCGTCATGGCTCGACCTTTGGTGCAGCTCGCAGTGTCGCGCGTGTCTCCATCAGTGCGAATCCGAGCAGGTTCAGTCCCTTCCAGCGGGTCGGATCCTCGGTGCGTGGATCGTCGGCGGCCAGTCCGATGCCCCAGATCCGATCCACCGGGCTGGCTTCTACGAGTACCCGGTCGCCGGTATGGAGAAGGAAGCGCTGAAGTTCCTCGTTCTGACCGAATTTGGCGATGTTTCCGGTGACAACGATCGCGTAGCGGTGTGTCTGCCAGAGCGTTTCATCAAACCTGCTGATCCGGCGGCCCAAAGACTTGGCCTCTCCTGGATGCCCTGCCGCCAGCACCTGTTCTGCGATCGCCGTGTCCCCGAACAGCATCGCCTTCTCCACATCATGAAATGTTCGGCCGTTCGGAACGCGAGCCCGTCGACGGTGAACTCACTGGCCAGGCAGAAAGCTGTTGTTGTAGTCGAACAGCCGTTCGGCCAGCTTTTCGAGGCCAACGAACAGCCTGAACCAGTGCGGCCATACGTCGTCGTTTCGGGTGGACAGGACGCCGTGGTCAGCGCGAACTGCTAGCGACACCACCCATTCGACATCCTCGGCCGGCGCCTTGTAGTGGCGCATCAACTGGGCAACGTGGTCCGGGTTCTGAGCGGTTACGCCGCTCTGCTGATGACGGCTCGGATACCCGTTGTTCCTCAATGGCCACGCTCATCGGCTGAGTTGACCAAGGTCGGATAACGCCAGTCACGAAGAAGCAGAACACAATTCGCACGGCCGCGTCGAGGCCGCAAACATGCGACTGCTCGAGTGAGCACAGAAACCAACAGGGCAAGACTCCCGGAGAGCGGCTCGCAGCGGTTTCCCATGGATGCGCCGGTGACACGAGTATCACCCGGCAACCGTGGAGGAGCTGACCGCCACCCTCGAGCAGATGCCATGCCGTATTCGCCATAGCAAACGAGTTTCACTGTCCCCAACCTTCGCGATACGGATCGTCGAGGCTGGTGAAATGGTCGGTTCGACCGGACCACCGTTTGTCCAGCCTCGATCATTAGGCCAGTGCGCGAACTCGGGTCAGCCGGTCTTCCCACCAGCGGGTTCGGGCCGGGTCGGGGTGGCGGTAGTGCTCCATCAAGGCCGGGGCGGGTGTGGGTGGAGTCCTCGGGACCGGCATGAAGCCGTCGACCGGGCGGAGTGATTCGGGTACGAGGTCGCCCTCGAAGAGGGACAAAGTGCCCAGGCCGCAAGCGAATTCGAGGTCGGGGAGGGCGCCGGCGAGGGCGAGTTGGGCGGCCAGGCCGACGCTGGTTTCCAGAGCGGAGGAGACCACGCACGGCAGTCCGGCGGCCGTGGCGACCTGGAGGGCGCGGCGGACACCACCTAGTGGGGTGCATTTGAGTACCGCGATATCCGCGGCTCCCGCTACCGCGACGCGCAAAGGATCCTCGGCGCGGCGGATGGATTCGTCGGCGGCGATTCGGACATCGACACGGCGGCGGACCGCGGCCAGCTCCTCGATGGTGCGGCACGGTTGCTCGACGTACTCCAAACCACCGGCCGCACGGTCGATTTGCTCGATATGTGTCACAGCGGTTTCGACATCCCAGACCCCATTGGCATCGACCCGAACCGATCCCTTCGGCCCCAGTGCGTCCCGGACCGCCTCGACCCGCGCCAGATCCTCGGCCAGCGAATCGGGATGATCGGCAATCTTCACCTTCGCGGTGCGGCATCCGGACCCGGTCACAATCGCATGCGCCCGCTCCGGATCGACGGCGGGCACCGTGCAATTGATCGGAATCCGTTCGCGCACCGGCTCCGGCCACCCCACCGTCGCCTGCTCCACCGCGGTCGCCAGCCATCCAGCGGCCTCCCGATCGTCGTATTCGGGAAACGGGCAGAATTCCCCCCAACCAAGCGGACCTCTGATCAACATCCCCTCGCGCACTGTGATGCCACGGAACCGGGTCCGCAGAGGAATGGCGTAGACGAAGGTTTCGCTCATCACCGTGCAGCCTAGCGAGCCCGGTGTCACCGCCCGCGCGGTGCGCCTGCCGTAGCTGGCAAGGACATCGCAGGCCGGATCGGCGAATCGTTCGCGCACCGCATTCGACCACCGCGCCGCCTGGGGTGGGCTGCTGTCCGGCTGAACTCCTGTCAAGTGCCTGTCGCCGTTGGGATCGGCAATCATGGTGCGCTCGGAGGCGGGCCGCCCGCGTGGCCGACTGCTCGTCGGCCGCGTTCGGTGTTTCTGCTGCTGAGGATGGTGGTGGTCCACCGCGACGAGTTGGTTGGCCGCATAGCCGCAGTCTCGCGCTCGACCCGGTGATCATATTGCTGCACGTGAATCGGCGAAGTCGGGCCGAAGTACACCGCATTGGTGCCTCGGGGGCGGCGCGGCTGCGTGGGTGCGGGTACCAGGGTGCGGTGCCTGGACGCGTTGGTGCGCGTGCTCGTCGTACCGAGCACGGGCGCGCCGGGATGTGCGAGCCCGATCGACCGGTCATGCTGGGGGTGTGCGGTCGAGTCGGTGGAAGCTGCGGCTGGCGAATGCGATCAGAGTGGTGCTCGGGTCGGTATTCGCGGTTGGGTTCGGCTGGCTGGTGGCTGCTTTCGTGCCGCTGTACGAATTCCTCGGGCGTGGCGCGGATCCCGATGGGGGTGTGCGCTATCTGCCGGTCGCGTATTGCGTTGCGTGGGTTGGTATTGCGGTTTCGATCGTCGCGGTGGGCGTTATGGTCGCCGGGAAGATTCGTTACCGACGCCGGATCGCATGGACACCATTGGTGGCGGTGCCATTGATTGTCGAGTCATGGCTGCTCGGCTTTTTGATTGCGGTGGTGCTGGTTTCTATCTGAGTCCGCGGCGCCGATCCGGGACCGGTGCCGCGGCACTCGGGTGACTCAGAGCCGTTCGATAATGGTGGCGTTGGCCAAACCGCCTGCCTCACACATGGTTTGCAGACCGTAGCGGGCACCGCGCTCCTGCATGGCGTGTACCAGCGTGGTCATCAGGCGCGCCCCGGAAGCGCCGAGCGGATGACCGATGGCGATGGCGCCGCCGTTCACATTCACCCGCGACATATCCGCACCGGTATCGTGCGCCCAGGCCAGTACCACCGGCGAGAACGCCTCGTTGATCTCGACCAGATCGATATCCGAGAGCTGGAGTCCGGCGCGCTGCAGAACCTTTCGCGTCGCCGGGATGACAGCGGTCAGCATGAGCAGCGGATCGTCACCGGCCACCGCGAAACTGTGCAGCCGGGCCAGGGGCTTCAGCCCGAGTTCCTTGGCGCGTTCGCTGGTCATGATCAGCACGGCGGCGCTGCCGTCACTGACCTGGCTCGCGGTCGCGGCGGTGATCTGCCAGCCGATTTCCGGGAAGCGCGCGGCCATGGCCGCGTCGTAGTAGGCGGGGCGCAGTTTGCCGAGGGTTTCCAGGGTGCTGCCGACCCGGATGCCCTCATCGGTTTCCAGCCCCGCGATGGGCGCGAGTTGACCGGCGAACGAGCCGTTCTTCGTTGCCAGCGCCGCCTTTTCGTGGCTGCCGAGGGCGAATTCGTCGAGCTGGTCGCGGGTCAGTCCCCAGCGGGCGGCGATGAGTTCGGCGCTGATGCCCTGGGATACCAGCCCTTCCGGATAACGCTCGGCGAAGCCGACGCCGGAGAAGTCTTCGGATCCGATCATGTTCGCGCCCATGGGAATCCGGCCCATGGACTCGACACCCGCCGCGACCACGATGTCGTACGCCCCGGCGATCACGCCCTGGGCGGCGAAATGAATGGCCTGCTGGCTGCTGCCGCACTGACGATCGACCGTGGTCGCCGGGACCGATTCCGGATAGCCCGCGGCCAGTGCCGCACGCCGGGTCATATTGGCACCTTGTTCGCCGATCTGGGTGACGATGCCGCCGATCACATCGTCGATGAGCGCCGGGTCGATGCCGCTGCGGTCGACGACCGCGCGCAGGCTGTGCGCGAGCAGGTCCACCGCGTTGACGCTGTGCAATGCCCCATTCGGCTTCCCCTTGCCGATCGGCGTACGTACCGCTTCGACGATAACCGCGTCTCTCATTGTGGTCCCTTTCGAACCGCGAGCCCGGCTCCTCTGCCTGACTCTAGTGGCTTATAGTCAGGATAAACGCCTGGATATAGTCGACTCAAGCCAGTTATCGCTATGATGTTCGTCATGGCAGCCGTGATGGAAGGACCGTTGGCCGATCTGAGTGCGTGGAAACCCACAGAATGCTCGATCGCGAAGGCAATGGACCTGATCGGCACTCGCTCGGCGATCCTGATCCTGCGCGAGGCCTACTACGGCACCACCCGCTTCGACGGTTTCGCTGCCCGGATCGGCATCACCGACGCCGCGGCATCCGGCCAGCTCCGCAAGCTCACCGAGGCGGGACTGCTCGCCAAACGGCCGTATCAGGACGCGGGCAAACGGACTCGCCATGAGTACGTGCTCACGCATATGGGCCGCGATCTACTGCCCGCGGTGCTCGCGCTCATGCAGTGGGGCGATGCGTACCTACAGCCGGGACCCGCACCGTTGCTGCTGGTCGAGGAGTCCAGCGGCGCGCCGGTCCGGGTGCAGGTGCGCAGCGAAACGGGTCGCGAGATCGACTTGGAGGAACTCGGGGTGCGACTCAACCCCGAATATTCACGCCCGGCGAAGTAGTCCGCTCGGGCGGTGACCACCGCGGCGAAAGTGCCGTGGGCGCCCGCATTCGGTCGCCGACGCATTATCGGCGATCCGGGAGCCGAGCGTCATCGCATGACCGAGTCGCGAGCCTACGTCCGGCCTGCCCGGTCCCCAGCACCGCTATCTTCATCACCCGCTCCGCGCGCCGGTCGTCGAGTTCACGAACAGCGGTTACGCAGCGCGCTATATTCGGCGCTTGGCGAAATCGGTACCTGGCACCGGGTTTCAGGACAGGCGGCGGCCGTCGACGGCGGAGAAGAAGTAGGTGTGTTCCGCCGCGACCGACAATTGCACCCGGGTACCCTTCCCCGGCGGGTTGCGCCAATCGGCCCGCGCCACAATGGTTTCGCCCGCGCCGTTCGTCGCGCCCTCGGCAATTGTGCGGCCGTATATGTACGCGTCCGAGCCCAGCTCCTCGACGACATCGACTTCCATCTGGATGCCCGACTTGTCCGGCGCCGCACCGATTTCCAGGTGCTCGGGCCGTACGCCGACCACCACCGAACCCTCGGCGGCATCCTCGACCGAGCGCGGCACCCGCAGGGTGGCACCGCCGAGCTCGACCGCACCATCGGCGACCGGCAGGGTGAACAGATTCATCGCAGGTGAACCCATGAATCCGGCGACGAAGACATTCGCCGGATCCCGGTACAGATCGCGCGGTGTCGCGCATTGCTGCAGCAGCCCGTCCTTGAGCACCGCGACCCGATCGCCCATGGTCATCGCCTCGACCTGGTCGTGCGTGACGTACACGGTGGTGGTGCCGAGGCGACGTTGCAGCTGGGCGATCTGCGTGCGGGTCTGCACCCGCAGCTTGGCATCCAGATTCGACAGCGGCTCGTCCATCAGGAAGACCTGCGGCTGGCGCACAATCGCCCGGCCCATCGCGACGCGCTGGCGCTGACCGCCGGACAGCGCCTTCGGCTTGCGGTCCAGATACGGCTCGAGGTCGAGCAGTTTGGCCGCCTCCAGCACCCGCCGCTCCTTCTCCGCCTTGGCGACCTTGGCGAGTTTGAGCGCGAAGCCCATATTCTCCGCGACGGTCATATGCGGGTAGAGCGCGTAGTTCTGGAACACCATGGCGATATCGCGTTCCTTGGGTTCGGCATGGGTGACGTCGTTGGCGCCGATCAGAATGCGTCCGTCGTCGACATCCTCGAGTCCGGCGAGCATTCGCAGCGAGGTCGACTTACCGCAGCCGGACGGACCGACCAGCACGAGGAATTCCCCGTCGGCGATCTCCAGATTCAGCTTGTCGACGGCGGGTTTGGCCGAGCCGGGGTAGAGCCGGGTCGCGCTGTCGAAGGTTACGGTGGCCATGCCGAATCACATCCCATCACCGGCAGGAACGTGCCGGACGATCCGAGTAAGGGGTCGAGCGGCGATATTACTGGATACCTGGTGATCACGTGCTCTCCTGGTGGATTTCGGGCTGGGACCTTCGGCTGCCGCTCGATCGAATTTGTGCATGAACCCTGCTCGGCCCCGGCCAAGGACGTTCGGGCCTAGGGAGGTGCGGCGGAAAGGTCTGGCCGCTTCGGATCGAATCGAGGTGCGCTTCAGCTGCTCAGTCGCACGGGGAGGTGCTCGAGACCGCGGAAGATATCGGCAGGGGTCCCGTATTTCCATCGCAGATCTTCGGCTGAGTATGCCAGCGCGAGAGCGGGAAAGCGTCGCAGTAATGTGCCGATGGCGACCTCTGCCTCGATCTTGGCGAGTTGCGCGCCGAGGCAATGGTGAATTCCGTGGCCGAAGGCCACATTGTCGTGATCGGTGCGCGTGATGTCGAGTGCGTGTGCATCCGGAGTGCGCTCGTTGTCGCGGTTGGCCGAGGCGAGGGCCACGGAGACCACGCTGCCTGCCGGGATTGGCGTCCCCGCCAGGGTAATGTCCTCGATCGCGAAGCGCGGCGTGGCTCGCTCGACGGGACCGTCGTAGCGCAACAACTCTTCAATAGCCCCAGGCAACAGCTCTGGTTCCGCTTGCAACAGGGCGCGCTGGTCAGGGTGGCACAGCAGGGCGAGCGTCCCGTTGCCGATGAGGTTCACAGTTGTTTCATGACCGGCGACGAGGAGAAGCTGCAATGTGCCGAGTAATTCCTGCTCGCTGAGCCGGTCCTGTTCGTCGGCGGCGCTGATCAGGGCGCTCACTAGGTCGGGCTGGTCATCGATGCCGCCAGTGGCCTCGGTCCGGGACCGCCGGTGCGCGATCAAGTCGATCAGGTACTCGTTGATGTTCGCGCGTGCCCGGCGCAGGAGCTGCAGACCGTCCGGGGTGAGCGGGGGCGCGGTGAGCGCCTGCGTCCACGTGCGAAAAGAGTATCGATCCGCGGCCGGCACGCCGAGTAGTTCACAAATGACGGTTATCGGCAATGGGAACGCAAGTCCAGCGATGAGGTCTACCTCGACCTCATCTGCCCATGCATCGATCAGACCGTCGGCGATCTGCTGGATTCGAGGCCGCAGGCCATCGATTCGGCCCCGGGTGAACGCCTTGGTGACGAGCGTTCGAAGACGGGTATGGTCAGGCGGGTCGGAGGCGAGCATGTTTTGTCCGATTCGTCCTCCGTCCTCGGTCACCAGCCCCAGATCACGCATCCATGGCGGCGCGTTGCGGGGATCCTTCGAAAGCCGCGGTTCGCTCAGCGCGGCGCGGACATCGTCGTAGCGGGTGACAAGCCATACCTCGAGGCCCATCGGCCCGCTCACCCGGTGAACCGGCGATTCTGCACGCAATTGCGCGTACACAGGGTACGGGTCGTTCCGGAAGGCATCGTCGAATATGTCGCGCACGGTAACCTCACTAAGATCCAGATATCGATGGCTATGATCCAGAAGCCAGGAAAAGACTTCGGTGGGCAAGATGGACGGTCATGCAACCACGATCAGGCTTACCGGCGCTTATCTGCTCTAATTCTATCGGCGCCCTGCGGGTGTGTGAGACGGCCATATCGCGCGAGGTTGTTCGCATGCCCGAGATTATGCAGGGAAATCGCAGAATCCAGCGCAGTCGAGAATCCCTGGGCATCCAGGCCGCGATTAATCGCTTCCTTTGCCAGCCTGAGACCGAACTCGGGTCGTTCGGCAATGGTTGCGGCGAGCGCAAGCGTAAATTCATCGATTTGCTCGCGCGGCACGGAGTGGTTGACCATTCCAGTCAGTTTGGCTTCGTCGGCGGTCATCGATCGTCCAGTGAAGAGTATCTCTTTCGCCTTGCGCGCGCCCATTTCCCAAAGATGCGCGAAGTACTCGACGCCGTTTACGCCGAACGCCGTCACAGGATCCGAGAAAGTTGCATCATCCGTGCAAACAACGATGTCCATCGGCCAAAGTAGCATCAAACCACCGGCAATGGTCCGTCCTTGTGCTTGGGCGATTGTCGGTTTGGGTATGTCACGCCAACGTCGACACAGTCCGAGGTATGCCTCGCACTCGAACGCGTAGTGGCCCTCGATTCCATCTGATTCCAGGCCGGCTTGTAGCGTTGCCACGGGTCCGCATGGCAATGAGAAGTCCGCGTCGAGGTCGTGACCCGACGAGAAATCGGGCCCGTCCGCGGCAAGGACGATAACCTTCACGGTCGGGTCGGCCGCTTGTCGCGCAAACGCACGGTCGAGTTCATACAACATTTTCGGGCTTTGCGCATTTCTGATCTCGGGTCTCGCCAAAATAATCCGTGCGACTCCCGGCGCCGGTGATTCGATGCGAATGGTTTCCCAGTATTCCATCTTTCACACTCTCATAAATTCATCAAAGGCCGGCGACGTCGCGTCGCGCACTGATCGATGGCACTAGTGATCGCGACTGTGTGGTCTCGTTCAAGGATCAGCGGTCGGCGGTGAGGAAGCTGACGATCGTGTCGACCGCGCGTTTCGACTCCGGCGCTCGCGGCAGGGTCAACGGGAAGGCATGTGGCGCTCCATGGCAGACCACCGCAGTAGCGTCGCCACCGCTCTGGTTCACCTTGGTGACCAGTCGAGTCGAGTCTTCCAGCATCACTTCCCGATCGCCGACGACCGCCAGCAGGGGCGGAATGCCCGCGAGATCTCCCCATAGCGGCGAGGCGCGTGGGTCGGTGGGTGCGGCGCCCTGGAGGTAGTGGTGTCCTTTGTGGATCAGCGCTTCCGGGCCGAACATGGGTTCGTGATATCGGTTGTAGACGTGTGACAGGCCGGTCATGGCCAGGTCGGTCAACGGCGACAGCAGGACCACGCGGTCGGGTTGGCGGGAATCGGCGCGCCTGGCAACTATCGCCGACAGGGCAAGAGCTCCGCCGGCGGAGTCGGCCACAACCCAGAGACGGCCGGAAGTGCGAGCACGCACGTATTCGATCGCGTTGATGGTGTCCTGGTGCGCGGCTGGGAACGGAAACTCCGGCGCCAACCGGTAGTGGAGAAGATAGCCCTGCGCGCCGGTCCGGTCGCAGAGCCGATCGATGAGGCGTCGGTGGCTGTCGTCGACGCCCAGCACGAAACCGTTCCCGGGGACGTACAAGATCGAATCTTCGGTTCGGCCGGTGCCCCGCGCCTCGATGCCGAACTCGGCCACAGTCTGGACCGTTGCGATGAGTTTCGCCCTGACCAGAGTCTTTCTGGCCTTGATCGGATCATAGTTTTGATTGAATCGGCGTTTGAACAGGCGCATGATCGCCGATGCGCACCGCAGGTGAGTGCTCATTTCACTGATCCGACGTCCGATCGGAGTGCGCTTTTCTGGATCTTGCCGACCGATGTGCGCGGCAGCGCCTCGATGAATTCGACCATCGATGGCACCTTGTAGGCGGCGAGTCGTTCGCTGCAATAGTTCATGATCTCGTCGGCTGTCACCGCGCACCCCTCGCGAAGGACGACTACCAGCTTCACCGCCTCGTCGCGGATATCGTCGGGCACAGCGACCGCGGCCGATTCGAGGACCGCTGGGTGTTCGTCGACCACGCGCTCGATTTCGGCGGCGGAGATGTTCTCTCCAGAGCGCTTGATGATGTCGCGTACTCGATCGGTGAAGACGATAAATCCGTCTTCCCGAGCGCGAACGAGATCTCCGGTCCGTAGCCATTCGCCGCTCAAGACCTCGCTCGTCGCGGCAGCGTCGTTCAGATAGTGGCTCATCAGCGAGACTCCAGGAATGCCTTGCACCATGAGTTCGCCGGTTTCCCGAGGTGCCGCGTCGGAACCGTCCTCGGCGACAATCCTGATCCGAGCGGCGACGGGACGTCCGACGGTCGTGCTGTCCCGGGCGCCGATCAGCGGGTTCATCAGCGGTGGGGCGATGGTCTCCGTCATGCCGTAGATCTGGATGAGCGGACAGTTGAACCGGTCTTCGAACTCGGCGAGTTCGGCCGGTGTCAGATTCTGGCCGAATATCACCGCCCGAAGGCGGCTTCGAGCATCCGACACGTACGAAGGATGACGCAGGATCATTCGGGCCGGCGACGCGAATAGGCTCGCGAGACTGGCGTCGTGCCGACGCACTTGCGCTGCCCATCCGGAAGCGGAGAAACGGTTGGTGACCGCAAGCGAGGCTCCGGTGACGAGCGCGGACATGGCGCAGTAGTACTGGGCGTTGGCATGGAACAGCGGCAACACCACCAACCAGCGGTCGTCGGGTCTCATCCGCAGATGCTGGGCAACGACGTTGCCTGCATGCAGATAGTTTGCGTGGGTGATGACGACACCCTTCGGCTTGCTACTGGTGCCAGAGGTGTAGAGCACCGCCGCCACGGCCGATGGGCCCAGCCCGGCTGGCGGCGCGGATATCGTGCGAGCTGCGGCCGAAGCGCGCAAATCGAAAGCCGCACCGGTCGTGACGATCTCGACACTTCGGCCGGCCGAGGATGCACGCACCCGCTGGGCTGTCTCCTCGTCACACACGACCACCTTGCTCGACGAATGACTCAGCATGTGTGCGAACTCGTCGCTCGTCGCACGGGGATTCATCGGTGCGATGACAGCTCCGAGGAACGCGGCGCCGAACCAGCAGGAAAAGAAGTCGCGCCCGTTGGGCAGGGCAAGTGCGACGACGTCGCCCTGCGCGACGCCTGCGGAATACAGGGCTGTCGCGCCGGTGGTGGCCAGATCGTGCGCGGCGGCGTAGTCGAACTCTTCGATGCCGCTCTCATTCTCGAAGCGAAGGAAGGCAGCCTCTGGTGTCGCGGCCGCTCGCTCGATCAACAGCGTGCCGATGGTGTGAGCGCCGAAGGGCAAATGGTGCACCGTACTGATCTCCTCGTTCGCGGACGGTGCATCAACGGTAGGTGCGAGTTGAGCTCGTTAGTATGGCTCAGCGAGACACATTCGAGCCTTATCCATCGGCTGGATGAGACAATCAACGGCAGGAGAGTTGCGGGTGGGTTCCACCGACGATGCCGATCGGGACCTCCAGGCAGGTGGCAGTGGGCACGCCTACTCCGCACTCGTCGAGATCGGTACGCAGATCCAAAACCATGACGTTGCGCTGCAGACAGTCTTTACGACCATCGTGGAGCGGACCGCTGGGCTGGTGAGCGCGGACGTCGCGTGGCTAGCAGTATTGGACGAATCGGTGAAGGCGTTGCAGATCGTGGCGGCGACGGGCCACCGTCACCCGGCTTTCACCGCGATGTCGGTCCGACTGGGAACGGGCCTCGGCGGTGTGGCCCTGGCGCAACGGCAGACCATCAGCGTGCTGGATTACCGAAGTGACCCGCATCCGACCCCGGCCGGGGTCCGGGAGGCGGTGGAGGCGGAGCACTTGGTGTCATTGGTCTGTGCGCCGATGTTCCGCGCCGACCACATGATCGGCGCCCTGTATGTGGGTCGACGTCGCCGCGCCGCGTTTTCGGAGGCTGATCGCGACCTCGCTTCGGCGTTGGCGACGCAGGTGGCGATCGCGATCGAGAACAGAGACACCCGCACGCAGTTGGAAACCAGCAATACGCTGCTGGCGGCGAAGAACGAAGTGCTCGAGCAGTCCGCAGCCATCCATGAGCGATTGACCGCGGCGACGTTGCGCAACGTGGGTGTCGCAGATATCGCCCAGTCGCTGACCGAGTTACTGGCTCGGCCGCTGGAGCTGGAACAAGACCTCGCGGAGCCATTCGCGCATTGGTACGGCGGTGCGGCCGAATCCGGCGTGCCCCGGGAAACCCGGCGAATCATGGCAGGCGACACCGATCTCGGAAGGCTGACCATTGTCACCCAGCCACCGCTCACCGACATCGAATGGCGTGCTGTCGAGCACGGACTCACCGTCTTGGCGGTCGAGCTGCTCAAGCAATCGGCCCGCCGCGAAGTCGAATGGCGTTTGGGCGGAGAACTCCTCAGCTCGTTGTTGAGCAGTCCCGGACAACTCGATCACGCCATGGTGCGTCGAGGCGCACGATTCGGCGTCGACCTCACCCGACCACATCGGGTGATCCTGCTCGAGCCGATCGACGACCATCCGCTGGATATCGCCGAGGTCCAAGCCGCCCTGTACTCAGCGGCCCGCGCGGCCGGCCTGCCGGAACTTCCCCGGCTGGTCACAACCGTCGGACCGACGAGCGTCATGGTCGCGTTGCCGACCACGCCAACCGACCCGGTTACCGAGTTCGTCCAGGCGATACACGTGCGGTCGAAACTTGCGAACAAGGTCATCATGGGAATCAGCCGTGCGGGACACGATTTCACCGGTGCCCGCACGGAGGCAGACGCGTGTGCTCGATTCGCCAGGCTCGCCGGTAACCAGCGACCGACGGTAAGTGCCGACGACATCGGACCGATGAGGTTTCTGTTCGCCCTGACAGACGTATCCCCCGTCAAACAGTTCGTTGCGGAACAGCTGGATTCGATTCTGGTCGACTACGGCCCCGACAGTGAACTGTTCCGAACACTACGTGTGTATCTCGAATCGGACGGACACCACCCGACGATCGCGTCCCGGTGCACCATTCACAAGAACACAGTCAAGAGCCGCATAGCCCGTATTTCGACGGTACTCGGCCGCCCACTGAACGATCCGCAAGTCCGATTCGAACTCCGCCTGGCTCTTGGACTTCACGACTTTCTGTTCACCATCGGACGTCTCACCGACGACGATGGCAACAAACGACCTCGCTACCGGACGAGCAGTTGAAGACGTTCGGTCAGCCGGAGTCGACCGATTCGGTCGGCTCCGATGGGCCAAATCGTCAATGCTGTCGCACCCGCCTCCGCGAAAGCGGCAAGCCGCTCCTGCACATAGCCTTCGGGGCCGATCAACGAGATCGAGCGCACCAATTCATCGGGAACCGCCCTGGCCGCCTCCGCCTTCCTGCCACTCAGGTACAACTCCTGGATGCGCTGTGCTTCAGCGACATAGCCATAACGCTGGGTGAGCTGAAAGTAGAAATTCCGCGATCGAGCGCCCATCCCGCCGATGTACAAGGCAAGCAGCGGCTTTACTCGATCGATGTACGGCGCAGGATCATCGACGATCGCGGCCGGGGGCGAAGCGTAGATTTCGAGCGGTCCCGACATCGGATCTCGATTACGCAACCCTGCGGTCAAACAATCACCCCAGACCTGCTGCGCCTTCTCCGGGCAGAAGAAGATCGGCTGCCAGCCCTCGGCGATTTCAGCTGCGAGCGTGACGTTCTTGGGACCAACTGCCGCCAGTACAATGGGAATCCGTTCGCGGACAGGATGATTGATGAGCTGGAGTGGTTTACCCAGGCCGGTCCCGCGACAAGCAGGTAGCGGAATCTGATAGTGCGATCCGTTATAAGTCAGCGGCTCGCGCCGCCAGACGCGGCGGCATATCTCGACCACTTCCCTGGTTCGGCCGACAGGGGCGTCGTAGGCCACACCATGGAATCCTTCGATCACCTGCGGGCCGGAGGCGCCGAGACCGAGTATGAATCGCCCATGCGACAGATGGTCCAATCCGGCCGCCGTCATTGCCGTGAGGGTGGGCGTTCTCGTATACAACTGCATCACGCCCGACGCCAACTGTATCGCCGAAGTCCGGGCAGCCAGATACCCTAAAGCGCTCACCGCATCGAATGAATAGGCTTCCGGAACAACCACGAGGTCAAGTCCCGCGGTCTCGAGGTCGCTGATCTCTGCGGCCAGGGTGTCGAACCCACCGGAGTACTCCGCCGCCATACCGATACGCAGGCGTGCCGAACTGTCAGCCATTGCCACGCCCGAGCCGAGCGCCGCCGTCGATACGAATGGTCTCACCGTTGATCATCGGATTCTCGATGACGTGCGCCACCAGATCCGCGAATTCCGCAGGCGCTCCGGGACGGACCGGATGTGGAATATCCGCCGTTACCGCATCCTGCACATGTGCAGGCAACCTACGGAACATCGGGGTATCGAACGGTCCTGGCGCGACCGTGACCACGCGGATAGCCGCGTCGGCCAGATCACGCGCGAGCGACAAGGTCATACCGGCTACACCCGCCTTGGATGCCACGTAGGCGGCCATACCTGCGGGTGCGTCGCATCCTGCGATGGAACCCACATTGACCACGACGCCCCGCTCACCGTTGAGCGGGAGGTAGCCAGCCATCCGCTCCGCTGCGAGACGGAGCACATTGAATGCACCGACAAGATTGACCCGGACCACATCGGCGAATTGCTCGAGCGGTAGGGGACCCGAGGCACTCAGCGTGGGCCCGACGCGATCAATTCCAGCGCAGTTCACCACGGCACCCAGTGGCCCGAATCTCTCGGCCAGGTCCAACGCTGCAGCCACATCGGCCTCCAGGCAAATATCCCCGGTGACCTGATGGACGGCGACACCCGTCGCGGGTTCCAGGTCACCATTGTGCGTATCGAGCACGACAACAGTCGCCCCTCGCATGGCGAGTTTGTCCACCACGGCTCCGCCCAGACCGGACGCTCCACCAGCCACCAGTACCGAGCAATCTGCGATATTCATTGCGGCCGATCACTTCCCGGTCGGGTGGGCGTGCCTTGCGCGGGCAGCGCCCCACAGATCGGCGCCCTGCATCGGAATAATCGGTACGTCGAGCAGGCCGGTGCCCTGGTACACCACGTCATGCGGTGCGCGCTGACCGACCGAGATGTGATCGGGCGGCAGGTCGGAGCTTGGGGGAACGACCACTTCGCGGCCGGCTTCGACGACCGTCTGACGATGCAGGATCCGCCAGGCCCCCCGCTTCTCGAAGACGTCCACGTAGCGGCCCTCCAGTTGCTGGTCTATAAATCGCCCGGAGCCGTCGTTCATCGGAATATGGTGCAGTACATACCATTGGCTTTCCACAAACGCGCGATTGCCGTCGAGGTCGATCAGTGGATTGGTGATCGAGTGCTGCGAGTTGGCGATCTGGGCGAGCAGCGGCACCACATAGTCCGCGAAGTCGTGAGCGTTTCCGTTGTAAAACCAGTGAATGTCGGTGCCATCCGGGTGGTAGCAGGATTTGAACAGGTCGATATCGCAACGGTCAGCGGCGCGCGCATATCGATAGAGGACGTCTCGGATGGCCTCCTTGTCCTCCAATGCGGCGATTCTGAGCTCGAGTTGATCCATGTATTCGGGTGAATTCTCGGCGAATGTCATGTTCGGCATCTACTTCCTATAATTCAAGGTACTGTTCCGGTATATCTGCCATTGCGTCGAAGACTTTACAACGATCTCGCGACTATCTCTTTCATGATCTCGTTTGTTCCCGCGTAGATTTTTTGAACCCGGGCATTGGCGTAGAGTCGGGCGATCGGATATTCGGCCATGTATCCGTACCCACCGAAGACCTGCAAGCAGCTGTCGATGACTCGGCACTGTTGCTCGGTCAGCCACCACTTGCACATCGCCGCACCGACAGCATCCAATGCTCCGGACCTGAACCGAATAACGCACGAATCGAGGTAAACTCGTGCGGCATGTGCCGCGGTGGATGCTTCGGCCAGCACAAACCGAGTGTTCTGCATATCCATCAAACATTGGCCGAACGCCAGTCGGTCCTTGGCGTACGAAACCGTCTCACGCACCGCGACCTCCATCGAGCAGACCGCCGTTGCCGCAGCGATGAGACGCTCCCTCGGCAGTTGCGCCATGAGCTGCGCGAATCCTTCACCTGGCACACCGCCGAGCAGGTTCTCTGCAGGAACTTCGACATCGTGGAAGAACAATTCCACCGTATCGTGCGAATGCAGACCGAGTTTGACCAGGTTCCGGCCGCGCTGAAATCCCGCAGCGTCGCCCGGCTCGATGCATATCAGCGAGATCCCTTTCGCGCCCGCAGTCGGATCGGTCTTTGCTACGACGAGGATCAGGTCGGCCAGTGCGCCATTGGAAATAAATGTCTTCGATCCGTTGATGACATAACGGTCGCCCCGCAGGCTCGCCCGTGTCCGTAGCGATTGCAGATCGGATCCCGCTGACGGCTCGGTTATCGCGATCGCGGCAACAATTTCACCTCTCGCCATTTTCGGCAGCCAGTGCTGCCGCTGCTCAGGTGTCCCATACTCGAGAATGTAATGCGCCACAAGGGCATGTACGAGATGCCCCCATTCATTTCCTGGACGGGCCACCTCGGCCTCGACGATCGCCAGATCGTGCGCGATGTCTCCACCTCCTCCGCCGTATTCTTGTGGAATGGAGCAACAGAGCAAGCCGCACCGTCCCGCTTCTTCCCATACCCAACGGTCGACCGCACGTTGTCCGGTGAACTTCAATCGATTCGGCTCCATGTGCCGGTCGTAGAAATGCCCGGCAAGCTCGGTGAGCTCGCGAACTTCGGTGTCGTGCCAGGGCGGAATGTACCCAGCTGCCGCGGCCATGCCACATCCTTTACGAAGTTGCCGGTGACTATCGGCGGGAATTGGATTCGGTCTTCGAACAATATGGGGACAACCGGCCGTCTGCTATGTCTCGCCGGGACAATCAATCTCCGTATTCGGTGTCGAAACGAGACACCGTAGTTTCTCGACCGGCCGGGGGCGGGATCGGTAACTCAGGAGGTTTACTGCTCGAGCCGCCCGGCAAGTGGCTCCGGCCCGGCCCGTCGAGTGCCGACCGAGTGATCAGGATCGTTGCCGACACGAGGTACCGCGAGAGCGGCAGGACGCGGTCGATCAGCGGTGGCAGTGCAGCGCGCGGCTGAATCTGCGCTCGTCGCCGCGAAGACGCGACCTGGGTCCTGTTGAACCCGATCCGATTCGGGTTCGGAATGCCGGGAGCGCGGTTTGCCGTCCGGGATCGGCGGTCCGGATTCAGTGATGTTGGTATCGGCGCGCGTTCGGTCTATGGCCGCCTGTGGTCACAGTGCGGTCATCAGCGGTGTTCGGTCCGCGACCACCTGCTTGCTCACCGTCGCCTTGGGGTTCCCACCGGGGGCGGGTCCGGGACGGTGTCGCGGTCATCGAGCATGAGATAGATCAGGATCTGCCTGGTCAGCCCGATTCCGTTGTCCCGGGGGCGGAACGATCTGCGGGACAAGGGCTTTACGCGCTGGCCGACTAGTCGTATGTTGGCCAGTATAGAGAATGTTCACCGACATAGCGTGAGGTACGTGATATAGATGCAGTGGTTGACGTACAAAACAAACGAGGGCGACCGAGTCGGTGTGCTGTCAACGGATGCGATCTATGCCCTAGCTCCCGGGGTCGCCTTGATCGATTTGATCGGATTGGGAAGCGACGGGCTGCGTGAGGCTGGTGAGCAGGCGCTACGGAACCCGGCTGCCGTGATCGCATTGGACGCTGTGCAACTGCGGCCTCCCATCCCGAACCCGCCCGCAGTCCGCGACTGCCTATGCTTTCTCGACCACATGCGAAACTGCCAAGAAAGCATGACCGGTAATCGCGTGCTCAAAGACGCCTGGTACCGGATCCCGGCGTTCTACTTCGCGAATCCATCCGAGGTGCTCGGGCCCTACCAGGACGTTCCCATTGCGCCCGGAAGCGCCTGGCAAGACTTCGAGCTCGAAATCGCGGCGATCATCGGCGTTGGTGGCCGGGACCTCTCCGTGGCGGAAGCAGAACGGGCGATCATCGGCTACACCATCTTCAACGACTGGTCGGCGCGCGATCTGCAGATCCTCGAGGGGCAGCTGGCGATCGGGCAAGGAAAGGGCAAAGACAGCGGAATTACGCTCGGTCCGTGGTTGGTCACTCCCGACGAACTCGAACCCTACCGCCGCGACGGGCAGTTGAGCCTCGACGTTGTCGCCGAAGTCAACGGTGAAAGGATCGGCTCCGGATCGACCGGAGCGATGGACTGGACATTCGCCGAAGTGATCTCCTACGCCTCGCGCGGCGTCGCACTTCGTCCCGGCGATGTGTTCGGCTCGGGCACCATCCCCACGTGCACCTTGATCGAGCACCTGGACATGGCCGATCCGAAGTCGTTCCGCGGATGGCTTCATGACGGTGATGTGGTCACTTTGCGAGTGCAAGGTTTGGGCACTACACGCCAGACGGTCCGTTCGACTCCTGCTCCGCATCCGCTGCCTGCCAGGCTGAATCCGGATGCGAAACCTGCTGCCCGTCGCGTGAACAAAGCTCCGGCACGCATACCGTTCACCCGGGGACTGCACGAAGTGGGTAAGGGGGTCTGGGCGTGGATACTGCCGGATGGCGGGTACGGATGGAGCAACGCGGGCCTGATCGCTGGAGACGGCGAGTCGTTGCTGGTCGACACACTGTTCGATCTGGCGCTGACCCAGGAGATGTTGGCCGCGATGCGGCCGATCACCAATTCGGCTCCGATCCTCGACGCCGTGATCACCCATTCCAACGGCGATCACACGCACGGTAATCAGTTGCTCGATCCGTCGGTTCGGATCATCGCCGCCGTGGGTACCGCGGACGAGATAGCCCACGAGACGCCGCCGGAAATGCTGGCGATGACCCAGGTCGCCGACCTCGGCCCGCTCAGCACATACGCGCGGGACCGTTTCGGATACTTCGACTTCGGCGGCATCACCCTGCGCAACGCCGATCTGACCTTCGAGCGGAAGCTCAGCCTGGATATCGGCGGCAGACCGGTGAAGGTACTGAACCTGGGACCCGCCCATACCGAGGCAGACGCCGTTGTCCATGTCCCGGATGCCGGTGTGCTGTTCGCCGGTGATCTGTTGTTCATCGGATGTACCCCCGTCGCATGGTCCGGGCCGATCGCCAACTGGATCACCGCCTGCGACACGATGATCGCTCTGGATGCGCCGACAGTGGTGCCGGGGCACGGCCCGGTCACCGACTCCGATGGGATCCGCGCAGTTCGCGGATATCTCGTGTTCATATCGGAGCAGGCGGAGGCCGCCCACGCCAAGGGCATGTCCTTCCAGGAGGCCGCCGATTCCATCGACCTCGGGGAGTACGCCGATTGGCTGGACGCCGAGCGCGTGGTCGTGAACGTCTACCGGCGATACCGTGAACTCGACTCCGAGACACCTGAGATCAGCGTGATGGATCTGGTGCGGATGCAGGCTGAATGGCACGTGCGCCGCAATGCGCGACCGTGACGTCCAGCATTCGAAACCAGCTCTCGCACAGCGTCATTCCAGCCGGAATCCCATCGATCCTTTGCGGCAATAATGGGCAGCGGCAATGGATTCGCCGGTCAGCGAGAACCGCTTTCCAGGAGAGTTGTCTTCAACAACTCGCTCAGTTGGTCGACGGCATGCTCGATATCGACTCGATCGGGTGCCATCGCGCTCTGCAGGTGTATGCCGATAGCCGCGCCGACGAGAACTATCGCAAGGCCTTCGGATGTCACGGTGCCGGGCAGCTGGACATAGGTGTCGATCCACCGCTTGGTGAACTGCCGCAATCGTTCGTGCAGCGCCACGTACTTGTCGTGGATCGGAGACGCCGGATCTACAGCCTCGACGTACAAAGTCACGAACAGAAGTGAAACCCGTGCCATCGAGAACTCTTTTACCCGAGACAGGAGATCGTCGACCAGTGGTGCATGATCCAGATCCCCCTCGGTCGATGCACCGAACAGCGACTCCGAAGCGTAGTCGACTACCGCGGCGAGCAATCCTTCCTTGTTGCCGAAGTGCCACGGTATCGAGCCCCGACTGATGCCGGAACGTGCCGCGATGTCCGCGAATGTTGTTTGCTGATACCCCTTTTCGACAAACAATGTGGATGCGGCATCGAGCAGCATGTTACGACTTTCGCGTGTGGTTTCTGCGCGTCGATCGGGCACTCGGACCCCTTTCCGTCCGGCTCCGACAACCGAAACCTAGTCCCACCCACTGACCGGTCGACCAGCATACTATATGTCAAGCAGCATAGCGCGTAGCGGGAGGTCAGGCATGGAATGGCCGATCAAGAGTCACCATGCCGAGCTGTGATTTCGCAGGTGCGCGGCCGGATATCGGGCGCCCGACCCTCGGGTAGACCACGGGCAGAGCCCGTGGTCTCTCGCTGACCCAAACTTTGTTCGGACGTGGCCGATCCGGCTCGTGCACACGTTTCGCCCAGTCGCAGGAGCGCCTCGAGGCCAGTCGGGCGCTCCGGCCGATCTCCGGCTTCTTCGTCAGCGCTCCGAATGGGGGCACCCGCTGGCAACCGCCGATCGACCCGGCCACCGTGGTCTGCAATGTGGTCCCGGCCCTGATCCTGCAGGTGGTCGGCGATACTCGCACCGCCTATCGAGGAACCCTACAGCGACTTTGTGAATAAGGTTGCATAAGTTCAGGAGAACGGAACCAGATCGAGCGACGACGAAACGACGAGGAGCATGCTCATGACCCGACCGGTTCGAATCGGCGTACAGCTACAGCCCCAGCACGCCCCCGACTACGGACTCCTGCGCGACGCCGTACTGCGCGCGGAGGACGCGGGCGTCGATATCGCCTTCAACTGGGATCACTTCTATCCGCTGACCGGCGACGCCAACGGGGCACATTTCGAATGCTGGACCATGCTCGGCGCCTGGGCCGAGCAGACCGAACGGATCGAGATCGGCGCGCTGGTCAGCGGCGGCGGTTACCGCAATCCCGATCTGCTCGCCGATATGGCGCGCACGGTGGACCACATCAGCGATGGCCGACTCATCCTCGGCATCGGCGCCGGCTGGTTCAAGAAGGATTACGACGAGTACGGCTACGAGTTCGGCACGCCGGGAACCCGGCTGGCGCTGCTGAAGGCGAATATGGCCCGGCTCACCGCCCGGCTGAAGAAGTTGAATCCGCATCCGACCCGCCATATCCCGATCCTGATCGGCGGCGGTGGCGAGAAGAAGACACTGCGGCTGGTCGCGCAGTACGCCGATATCTGGCACACCTTCGCCGACCTCGACGCGATCGCGCACAAGAACAAGGTGCTCACCGAGCACTGCACGGATATCGGCACCGATCAGGCGAGGATCGAGCGTTCGGTGCAATGGCCCGGCGCGGAGCGGGCAGCGAGGTTCGTCGAGGCGGGGGTGAGTCTGTTCACCATCGGTGTGAGCGGGCCGAAGTTCGATCTGAGTGAGGTCGAGCGGGCGGTCCGTTGGCGTGACGAAGTCAATCCGGAGCCGGTCAGAGGTCTGGCCTGACCCTGGTTCGGACCGACGTGCTGGGCGGGGCGTAACACCGGTTGGTGGTCAGGTTCGAATCACCGTGATCCGAATTCCGGGATCGGGCCAGGTCGCCCCGTCTGCGCACGCCCGGCGGCTGTACGCTCTGGCAGCGCGGTGTGACCGACCGCGCACACTGCGGGTAGCAGCGGATCAGCGCCCTATCGGCCGCTAGGGTTCCCATTATGGCTGGTCTGCCCGCTGTGCGGTCTCGTGCGTTGATCGCCGTGCTCTTGCTTGCCGTCGGCCTCGTCGCTACGGCATGCGGTTCCGGCGACGATTCGTCCGATCGAAATCAATGCACACCGCCCGGATCGAGCGCGGCGTCGGCCGCCCCGACGAACCTCGGCTCGGCGGCCGCGGCCGGTGCGGACACCTACACCACCGCGAGCACGCTGCCGGTGGCGGCAATAGATACCAGCAAGCTGCGGCTCATCACGCCGGGCAAGCTCACCGTCGGCACGCTCTCGGATGCACCGCCGAGCATCTGCCTGAACTCGGCGGGCACGTTCACCGGCTTCGACAATGAGCTGCTGCGCGCGATCGGTGCGAAACTCGGCCTCCAGGTGGAGTTCTCGGGCACCGAATTCGCACCGCTGCTCTCGCAGGTCTCCGGCGGTCGGTTCGATGTCGGTTCGTCGAATATCACCACCACCGCGGAGCGGCGCGAACGCGTCGGATTCACCAATGGTTACGACTTCGGCTACTTCTCGCTCGTCGTCCCGAATGGCAGTGCTATCAAGGGCTTTTCGGATCTGGGGCGGGGTAACCGGATCGCCGTCGTGCAGGGCACGGTGCAGGACGATTACGTGGTCAACCAGCTGCATCTGGATCCGGTGAAGTTTCCGGATTACGCCACCGCGTACGCGAATCTGAAGTCCGGTCAGGTCGATGCCTGGGTCGCGCCCTCGGCGCAGGCCGAGGGGCAGGTGAAACCGGGCGACGGCACCACGATCAGCCAGAACACCTTCAGCCTGGACAATTTCGTCGGCTATGCGGTCGCCAAAAACAATCAGCCCCTTATCGACGCGCTCAACAGTGGTCTCGACGCGGTGATCGCCGATGGCACCTACGCGAAGCTCTACACCGACTGGGTGCCGAGGCAATTGCCGCCGGGCTGGAAGCCCGGCTCGAAAGCCGCACCCACACCGCAACTTCCGGACTTCGCCGCCATCGCCGCTGCGAAGAAAACCACCGACAATGCGCAGAACGCGCCGAAATCGACGGTGCAGCAGTTGAAAGAGACGTTTTTCGACTGGTCACTGTACCGCAAGGCATTTCCCGATCTGTTCAAGACCGGTCTACCGAATACCCTGATCCTGGCGCTGGTTTCGGGTGTTCTCGGCACCATCATCGGCATGTTGCTCGCGGTCGCCGGTATTTCCCGGACGCGCTGGTTGCGTTGGCCCGCCCGGGTCTACACCGATATCTTCCGCGGCCTACCCGCGGTGGTGATCATTCTGATCATCGGACTCGGCATCGGCCCCGTCGTGCGCAGTATCACCGGCAATAACCCGTATTGGCTCGGTGCGATCGCGCTGGCACTGCTGGCCTCGGCCTATATCGGTGAGATCTTCCGCTCCGGCATCCAATCCGTGGAGGCGGGTCAATTGGAGGCCGCGCGCGCCATCGGTTTCGGCTACCGCCAGGCCATGACATTGGTGGTGATTCCGCAGGGCGTGCGCCGGGTGCTGCCAGCGCTGATGAACCAGTTCATCGCCCTGATCAAGGATTCGTCGCTGATCTACTTCCTCGGACTGCTCGCGACTCAGCGCGAACTGTTCGCGGTCGGCCGAGATCTCAACGCGCAGACCGGAAATCTCTCCCCACTGGTCGCCGCCGGTCTGGTCTATCTGCTGCTGACCATCCCGCTGACGCACCTGGTGAACTACATCGACCACCGGATGCGCACCGGCCGACCCGACCAGCCCATCGACCAGGTCGAGGCGGCGACGATTACGGAAGGGCGCGGGTAAACCATGAGCCAGCGAATCGAGAACACAGTGCCAGAGGCAGTCATGCCGGAACCGAGCGTCGGCGAGGTGGAGTTATGAGTGCCTCTCTCACCGGAACCGGTCTGCATCTGACGCTGGGCCACAACCAGGTGCTGCGCGGCGTCGACATTCATGTCGACGCGGGTAAGACCACCACCGTCATCGGACCGTCCGGCTCCGGCAAGTCGACGCTGCTGCGCGTGCTGAACCGACTGCACGAACCCGATCAGGGTGATGTCCTGTTGGACGGCAAGTCGGTGCTCACCGAGGATCCGGACAAGTTGCGCCAGCGCATCGGCATGGTCTTCCAGCACTTCAACCTGTTTCCGCACAAGACGGTCGCCGAGAATGTCGCGCTCGGGCCGCGCAAGCTGCGCGGACTGTCCAAGGATGCCGCCCGCGCGCTGGCCGTCGAGCAGCTCGAGGTGGTCGGGTTGGCCGATAAGGCCGATTCGCGGCCGGCGAATCTGTCCGGTGGGCAGCAGCAGCGGGTGGCGATCGCCCGTGCGCTCGCCATGCAGCCAGAGATCATGTTCTTCGACGAGGCCACCTCAGCGCTGGATCCGGAGCTGGTGAAGGGCATTTTGGCGCTGATGGCCGAGCTGGCTACCCAGGGTATGTCGATGATCGTGGTGACCCACGAAATGGGTTTCGCGCGCAGCGTCTCCGACAGTGTGCTGTTCATGGACGCTGGTCAAGTGGTTGAAACCGGCACACCCGACGCCCTGTTCGACAACCCGCGGACGCCGCGACTGCAACGGTTCCTCTCCCAGGTTTTGTGACGCACAGCACACTTCTAGTAAACTCGATAGATGCGCACCTGTTAATGTGTCGTCGCGCTCGGCGCCACACGTCCAGCAATGGGAAACGAGGAGGTTCGATGACCACAGCGCATCACGAGCACACCGAACACCAGCACACCCACGGCCCCGGCTGCGGCCATACCGAAGTCCCACACGGTGACCACACCGACTACGCCCACGACGGCCACCTGCATCGTGAACACAACGGCCACTGGGACGAATGCGAACCCGCCGCCCACGTCGAACACCCGGGCCACGACCACACCCACGGCCCCGGCTGCGGCCACGAAGCCGTCCAACACGGTGACCACCTCGACTACCTCCACGACGGTCACCGCCACGCCGCCCACAACGGCCACTACGACGACCACTGACTCGCCCCGCCGCTGTCCAGCTCGGACCGGCAACCCGAAAATGACTCGCCCGGGAGCTGCCGATACGGGTAGAGATGGCGGATGGGCATCGTTCATGTGCGGCTGTTGACGCCCGCGGACTGGGCGGCATTTCGAAGCATTCGACTGCGTGCACTGGCAGATGCGCCGGAGGCTTTCGGGGCGACGCTGCAGCAGGCGCTGAGTAGGTTCGATCAGGATTGGTCGGACCTACTGTCGCAGCGCGCGCAGTTCGTGGCGAGTGTCGACGGCATCGACGTCGGGACCGCTGCCGGACTCGATGATCCCGAACGAGCTGGGGCGCATCTGATTTCGATGTGGGTTGCCGAAAAGTCCCGGGGCACCGGGATTTCGGATTGTCTGGTGCGATCGGTGCTCGACTGGGCGATCGATGCGGGACACCGCAAGGTATGGCTGGAGGTCGCCGTGGGCAATGCGGCGGCCGAGCGGTTGTACCTGCGGCACGGGTTCGTGCGGACCGGGGTGCAGGGGGTGGTAGCGCTGGATGATCCACGGCCGGAATTCGAGATGCTGCTGCACCTGGGCGCCGCGGACGGAGTGTGATGCGACTCGTTCCTGCGGCTACGCCGGTGAAAATCGGTTGGGCTCTCACGATGCCGAGGCCATTCCGTCAACTGCCGCACCGGTGCGGTCCTGGCGGTTTCGCGGCCCCGCAGTATCTGGGCATCCGCAAGGTCCGCTGAATATTGGATCGACCAACTCCGCGCGAAATGCGGCATCGGCGGCGCTTACCCACCCCGCCGGCTCCGCCGGTTGCGTCCCCGCTGTCCGATGCCACGTTGAGCCGCGACCAACCGGCGCGAAGAAGCTTGTCGGAAACCGAGACTGGCGCATCCGGATCGGCCAGTGCCGAATCGTTTACGAAATCGACGATGACGCGCAGGTGGTCACGATCTTCGTTGTGGCGAAGCGATCGGACGCATACCGGTAGTCGAGCCCTCAGGTGCGGACGGTGGCGAAGGCGGACCAGAGCAGGGGGGAGTGTTCGATGGCGTTGGTGGTGCGCCAGGCGGTGAGCCGGGTTCGTTGCCAGGTGGCGAGCGCGGTTACCGGGTCCGAGTGTTCGTGCGCGGCGTCGATGGCGCAGATGGCGTCTTGGAGCGGGCGGGCGTCGGGGGGTGCACCGGCGAAGCGTTGGAAGGCGAGGTCGGTGGGGAGCGGCCAGCGGCTGGCGGTCACCAGTTCGGCGCCGCCGTTGATCATGGCGGCGACCAGGCCGAGCGCCTCGCTGAAGCGCATATCGCCGCCGCTTTCGCAGGCGATCAGGGCGACTCGGCTCGGCATGGGCCAAAGTTGTGGTCCAGCAGCGGGTTCGGCGGTCAAGGTGTGAGTGCCGAGCAAGAGGTCCTTGGCCGAGAGCGGGCGGTGGGCTCGGATGGGGGTGGCGAAGCCGATGGATTCGGCAGCGCAGGCGAGATGTAGTTCGGAGGTTTCGCTCTGGCCGGATTCGGGTGCCGCCGCGGTCACATGTCCGACGTAGGTCAAGCGGCTGGCACCGCCGCGTAGAGCTTCGCTCAACCAGCTTCGATCGATATCCGTGCGGCGGAATGCCTCGGTCGGATCGTCGACTGCGGGCAGTAATCGGCCCTTGGCCGAATATTCGGCAACCCGTTGGGCGAGTGGGGCTTCGGGGTCCATGCGGCCGAGGACGGAACCGAGCGCGGAATCGGCGCGAAAGCCCGGGACGCGTGGGTCGAGGACGGCCACCACCGCGAGTGCACTCGTCTCGGACCAAGCCCGCGCCGTGCGCTCCGGACCGTGCACAATGCTGGCGGGGGCGAGCAGGCTGATATCGGCGATATCCACCAGGCGTAGCGCCGGGTCGGGAGCGATGATCTCCCAGGGGATCTGAGCTACCCGGGGTGCGGGTTGCAGCCGAATATGTGGGCGCACACCGCGCACGTGCAGGTCGTACAGCTGTGTCGCCAGGCCATAGGGCAGTAATGCGCGGGAAAGTGACCGCGCGACAAGATATTCCGCATTATAGGAGGCGAAAGCGCCGGTGGTCATGGCACGTTCGAGTCCGCCGGGTACCGCTGGATTCGGCAGCGCCCGCGCGAACCGCTCGACGGCGTCGGTGATCGCATCCCCGGGCAGCATGCTCGCGCCCTGGGCATAGTCGTCGCGCAACCAGCGCCACGACATATACAGATCGCCCGCATCCGCCATCCGCACAATGACGGTCGGTTGTTCCGATGTTGTCATGCGGGCAGCACCCGGCTGTCGCGCACCGGATGGCCGTACCGCCGCTCGGCGGCCTCGATATACGCGGCCAATGCGATATGTCCGTCCGGTGCGACTGCCACCCGCGGCGGCGGCGTCACCGGCAGCCCCGCGCTCGCCGCGAACTCCGCGAGCGCCGTGCCGAGCAGCGGTGCCGACGCACTCTGCGAGCCGATCCCGACCTGCACCGTTGGTGGTGCCGCCATGGCCGGTGGATCGAATAGTTCGAGCGGCAGCCGCGGCGGTGTGCCGACCGCGGATCTGGCGACATCCAATGTCGTACCCGCGCATTGCGTTTCGATGAGGTCCACGATCAGCGGTCCATCGCCGGACAGATAGGCGAACCGGAATGCCATGCGCATTGCCGGATCGGCGATCTGGCGGTTCCATTTCTCGCGTTGATTGCCATTGGGCAGCGTGTATCGCACGGCATCGATGGCCAGCGCCGACGGCACCGCGAGATCGATTGCCCGCCGCAATAGCTCGGCATCCGGCGTTTCGGCCGCCTCAATTACCGACTCCAACAGCGCGGCGTGCCAGAAATCGATTCTGGCACAGTGCAGTCCGAGTCCGCGCTCGGCATAGGCGGCGAATGCCGCGCTGATGAGGGCTTCGCCTTCGTCGTATCGTCGGTTCGTGTAGGCCACGGTCGCCAGGCGCACACGCACATCGGCGGCATCGAGCACCGCGCCGGATTCGTGAAAATAGTCGAGGCTGCGGCGGTAGAGTTGCTGCGCCGCATCGGTATCGCCACGGCCCTCGGCGAGAAACCCCATGGTCTTCAGTCCGACGCCCGCGCGGTATCCGAGTCCGGCGCGCTCGAAGTACTCCTGGCTGGACCGCAACGGCGGTTCCGCCTCGTCGAACCGATCCAGCCTGACATACATTACGGCCAGATTCTGTTCTGTCTCGGCGACCGCATTGCGATCGTCGGCCGCGTCGAAGGCCGTCAGCGCCTGGCCCATGAAGTCGACGGCGAGCTCGCGCCGCCCGGTCTCGAAGTAGATTCCACCGAGAGTCGAGAGCGGATGCCCAGCCAGATGTGGTGCGAAACGCACTGCCGCATCCAATGATTCGGTGGCGAGTTCGATGGCATAGGCCCAGCTCTGGCGATGAAATGCCACGGCGGTCAGCGATAGCAGACAGGCCACCCGCTGCATACTTTCGTCATTGTGTTCGGTGAGCAGCGCACGCGCCTGTTCCAGCACCTGCTGCGCACCGTCGAGATCGCCGACGTGCTGCAGCGCCTGGGAGAGGTTGATCAGGGCGGCGGACCGCTTTTCGATCGCGTCCGCGGGCATCTCCGCGAGCGCGGCACCGAACATGGCGATCGCCCCGGCATGGTCGCCGAGTTCATCGCACATGCTGGCGGCATTGACAAGCGCGCTGATCCGTAAGCCATCCGTGCTGGTCCTGGCGATGTCCTCGAACAGCCGCCGAGCCTCGGCAACATCGCCGCGCTGATAGGCGGCCGCACCTTCAGCGAGTAGTTCGCGACCGTCATCGGCTGGCATCAGAAGTCCGAATCCGATGCGGCGGCGGCGATTTCGGCGAGCAGGGGCGCGTCGACAGCATCGTCGGCGCGCGTAGCCCGACGCAACCGTGCGGTCGCGAGCGCACGAATCTGACGCCGGACTTCGGGACCACCCAACTCGGGCGCACCGGGCGCACCGACACCGGGCACATAGATATCTACCGTCGAAACGGCATCCGACGGCGTGGTGATCGCGCCGGTCCACAGATCGCCGACCAGATCCAGCTCGGTCTCGGCGATGCCGACAGGCGTGGTGATGAGGGCGCGTGGGCGCAGGTGGGGCGGTGCGGCCGCGCCCAATTGGGGTGCGGCTACCGCGGTGACGTGGACCGTCGTAGTTCCCGAACTGCGGGTCGATTCCCAGGACACGGCTCGTTCGGACGCGTCGACGAGGCCGGGCGGGCATCGCCGCCAATCCCATCCGCTGGTGCCGCGCGCGAGCGACAGCACCCCGGCTGGACGGTCAGCCCCGCGACCGGCGGCAAGTGCGTAATCCGCTGCGCGAGTCGATATTTCGACGGAAGCAGGGACATCCACCGATTCATCGTCACCGATGAGCGGTTCACACTGCGCGCGTAGTGCCGTGATCTCCCGGTCCAGCAGCCGATCGTCGAGCGCAGCGATGCCATCGATCGTCGATGCGGGCCACCATCGCGCGGCCCAATACGCGAACCCGAGCCGCCAGGCAGCGGCCACCAGATCCGGCACCGCGGGTTCGGCCACGTCGGTGAATTCGGTTTCGCCGCGCTCGGTATCGGAAGTGGCAACGGCGATCCGCTCGCCGTACACCGCCCACAACCAGTCCTGGGCGAGCTCGACATCATCGATCACCGCGGCCGGAATCGTCTGTCCGGCAAGCAGACTCCAGGACAAATGGCCGCCGACGACCTCGAGCACCAGCACGTCTATTGCCGCCGCAGCATCCAACACCGTCGGCGCTCCCTCGGGCGCGATGATCCAGATCCCGTCCCCGCCCGGCTCGATTCGCACGGTCTCACTCATGCCTCCACCTCGCTGACGCTCGGCTTTGGCGCGAGCGAGTGCTCGGCTGTGTCGATGGTTCGCTCGCTCATCAACTCGCCCTCGATTCCGCCGGATCCGGCTCGGTGACAAGGGAGCGCACATTCAGTGCCTGTTTCACCCGCATGCGATGGTCGAGCATGACCGAGCGCGCCACCCCATCGAGCAGATCCCACAGCTCATCCGGCTCGGACACGCCGAACTCCCGGACATCACGGCCGTGCAGGCGAACCCACAGCCGCCGCAGATAGGGCCGCCACGGCGTGCGCAGCTCGGTGGCGATGGCCGTCAGTGGGCCATCGGGCATTTCGATATCGGTGCGCACCGCGAGCCGCCGCGCCTGCAGCACGTATGCCTCCCGCTGCCAGCGGCTATTGATCACCCGATGCGCCGCCGTTTCGGCTGCGCCATTGGTAGCGGACACAGCGGCCGTGATCGGCCGCAGCCCGAGCGCGAGCGCGACCCCGGCCGTTGCCGCGACCCGCAGTGATTCGTCCAAAAGCGCCCAGGGCGAACAACTTCGGGCGATCTCCGTGGTCACCAATTCCGGAATGGGCGGCAGTTCGGCCCGTTCACTCGAGGCCTGCAGCACGGTGAATACGCGCTCGTAGATGGTGCGATCGAAGGGCAATCCGAGACTGGCCTTCGAGGCCGATGAACCGAGCGCAGGTGGTTGCGGTACCGGCGCTGCGGTCAGGCCGAGCTGATGTGCCGTCGGATCGAAGGTGTTGTCCCAGAGTCGGATTCCCCCGTGCGTTCCGGCATGGGTCGCAACCAGCTGATCGAAGGTCGGCTGCCCGTCGGCGGTCCGACCGGCGCGCGCCGCGGCCGCATCGAGCAGCGCCGCGAACAGTTCGGCATGATCTCCGGTTGGTCCGCCCACCGGACGTCGTCGCCACGCGATATCGATCAACGAGCCGAGTTCGGCAGTCCGCGCATCCGCGGTGATGTACTCCTTGAGCGCCTGTGTCGTGCGCCCCGCCGCGAATTCGTGTACACCGCGCAATGTCGCCTCGGCGGTCGCCCGGTCCCGGTCCTGGTCCGGCATACCGGATGTGGTGGCGAGTTCGAAGGCGCGCTGGAAATACAGATCCTGCGGATTGCCTTCGGTGATACGCAGCGTCCGTCGGACCTGTTTGAGCAGCGAAAACCACGCCGCCGTCGCGCGGAGCAGATCGGCGGCGGCATGGATTCGGGTGGCGAGCAGGACCGCGCCGTCGGCGGTGAGGATCGGGCCCGCGCACAGCGGATTCTGCACCGGCCGGATGACCAGTGGATCCAGGATGAGCTTGACCGTCCGCCGCAGCGGCCCGCCGTGGGGTCCGCTGAGCGGTTCGACGCCCTCGAGTCGGCGCCAAACCTCGTCCAGCACCATCGCGCGCGGCCGTCGCATTCGACCAGGCTAACGGAACTTTGCCCGTTTCAGACTCCGAAAAACCTGGGATCGGTAGGGCGCATTCGATTTCTACCTTTCTCGTATCGGCCCAACACCGGAGCCGAACGAAGCAAAAGGAACACAATCATGAACACCAAGCCGGTCCGCATCTCCGCCGCCGCTCTTACCGCCTCGGCCGCCGCTGTCGCCCTCTTCGTCACCGGATGCAGTGACGATTCGGGCAGCTCGCCGACCACCTCGGCGAAGCCGGGCACCTCGGCTGCTGCCGCCCAGGCACCGGCGTCGGGCAAGTCGACGGCCGCGGTCGACGGCAAGGCACTCGATGGCAAGTTCGAGACCACCTGCGCCAAACAGGGCGATACCCTCGCCCTCGCACTCAGCGATACCGATAACGCCACCTACGGCACCTTGAGCGTCAGCGCCTCCATCACCGGCACCGACCACGTCCAGGCCGTTGCGGTCGCGGGCAGCAAGGGCGGCGCCAACGGCATGCCCTACGCCCTCGGCTTCGGTAACGGCATGCCCGGCGGTTCGGCCAAGGTCGTCAAGGACGGCAACACCTACAAGGTCACCGGTGAGGGCGTCGGTGCGCCCGACCTTACCAATCCGACCGCGGGCCCGAAGAGCTCGAAATTCGACATCACCTTCGCCTGCTCGACCGTGGTCGGCGGCTGATCCGGACGACCGTCCCCCGCACGGCTCCGCGCGCGAGCGCGCTGAGTCTTCGGTTCGCTCGCCGGCGCTCGCTCACGCCCCTCGATACCAGGGGCGTGAGCGGGCCACCGAACCAAACCTCCGCATTCACAAGGGAATACCAATGAAAACCATCGCCCGCTCGCTCGCCGCCGCCTTCCTCGTGCTCGCCATCGGCTACTACCTCTGGCACGGCTTCACCTACACCAGCTCCGGCCCCTTCTACGACGGCACGCTCGCCTGGGTCGGGCCGCAGATGGCGCTGCCGATCATCGCCCTGACCATCGTTCCGATTGTCTTCGCCTGCACCGGCGAGGGCATCATGGCCGCCTGCACCGGCAACAACAGCTCGGCCTTCCGCAATGGTCCGATCGGCATCGGCACCATCAAGTCCTTCCGGCAGACCGGTCTGACCGTCAATGATCAGCCGCAGATCCGCATCGACTTCAGCGTCGAAGGCATTGACGGCAAGATCTTCGACTCGCACGCCACGATGATCGTCCCGCTCACCGAGCTCGCCCTGCTACAGCCCGGCGTCGTGCTGCCGGTGCGTTATCTGCCCGATCGCACCGACAAGGTCGAGGTCGACCGCTCCGGCGATATGTCGGCGGCGCAGCGGGCCATGAACGAATCCATGATCCGAAAGGGCTTCACCACCAAGGCCAAACTCGATATCGCCGAGCGCGGCATTACCGCCCAGGCTGTTGTGCAGTCGCTTTCGGTGCCCGGCGAAATTCGCGACGGGCACTCCAAGATCGAGCTCGGCCTAGTCGTAACCCGGCCCGACGGAACGACGTTCAGCACGAGCGTGCATAAATTCCTGCCGCCCGCCAGCGTGGCCCAGGTGCAGGTCGGTCGCATTCTCCGGGTGCACTATCTGCCGGAGAACGAACAAGAGGTCGTGATTGCACTGCAAGTCAATGCCTAGGCCCGACACCGAATGTCGCTCTCGTGCACCAGGACGGGAGCGACATGTGTTCGTGCGTCAGAAGACTCGGTGGCTGAAGAAACTGTGATGGCAGGTGGGACGCTTGCAGACCGCACCATCGCCCGGGATGAACCCGATACAGGTGGGGTGGGTACACCGGTTGCAGCCGCCGTCGCCATCCGTGCCCGTATTGTCGTGGTCGACGACTACGCGGGCCTCATCCACCGCGCCCGCGAGAATCGAATCGAGATAGTCCAGCGCTTGCGGGGTGAGCCGGGCTCTTCCTCCGGACAAAGTCATCGCACTTCTCCTGACTCGCTACTCATGTCCTCGGTATCGATCCTCCTCCGAGAAGGGGAGTAGCACATCGGTAGCGCGTTCCGTGACTCGATCGAAATCTTGGATGTTTGACCAGGTAAAGGTGCTAGTGCCAGGTCAGCACGAGGATAGCGGGCGGGAGTTTCGCGCATTAAGGGTTACCTAATTGGTCGGGCGTTCATCTGGCCGTTTCCTGTGGATTGCCTCAGCGGCATACGGTGCGCCGGTCAGCACTAGTCAGGAGTTCGTCGTGACAACGAAACCCCTCGCCCTGTTCGTGCAGCGGGACGGCCAGCCGAAACGCTCGGCCATCACCTGCCAGTACAAATGCGGTAACGCCTGCTTCCACGAGGTTCCGAACGCTTCGGAGAACGAATACTTCGGCGATATGGTGCGCGCGGCGCTGACGCGGCGCGGCATGCTGAAGGGCAGTGCGAGCGTCGTGGTCGCGGTTGGCGCGGCCGGTGTGCTCGCGGCCTGCGGCGATGACGACAAGGTCGAATTGGCGACGGGCGGCTCGCTGGTCGACGGTGTACCGGTGGGGACCAACTTCACACCGGTCGCGCCGAATTCCGATGACGCACTGGTCATTCCGGAAGGCTATGAACACAACGTCGTAATTCGCTGGGGCGACCCGCTGTTCGCCGACGCACCGAAGTTCGATGCGAATGCCCAGTCCCCGGCGGCGCAGGCCGCACAGTTCGGCTTCAACAACGACTTCGCCGCGCTACTGCCCATCGAGGGCCAGGCGAATACCTATCTGCTGGTAGTGAATCACGAGTACACCACCGAACCGCAGATGTTCAAGGGCTACAACAAGGAAGAACCTTCACTCGAGCATTACCAGACCGCCATTGCCGCGCACGGCCTTTCGGTAGTCCAGGTCAAGGGCGAATCCGGAACCGGCAAGCTGACAACGGAATTCGGCAAGTACAACCGCCGCATCACCGGCACCACCGAATTCACGGTCACCGGCCCCGCCGCGGGCAGCGCCTTCCTGAAGACCAGCGCCGATCCGTCCGGCGCCAAGGTGCTCGGCACCCTGAACAATTGCTCCGGCGGCCTGACCCCGTGGGGCACAGTGCTTTCCGGTGAAGAGAACATCAACCAGTACTTCGCCAACCGTGACAAGGTAACCGACGAGGCAACCAAGGCCAGGCTGGCGCGCTACGGCTTCCCGAACGGCGCCTCCGAACGCAAGTGGGAGCGGCACGAAGCGCGCTTCGATCTGGCGAAGGAACCCAATGAAGCCAACCGATTCGGCTGGGTCATCGAGGTGAATCCGTGGGATGCCTCGGCTGCGCCGATCAAGCACACCGCGCTCGGCCGGTTCAAGCACGAGGCCGCGACCATTCATGTCGCCAAGGACGGCACCGTGGTCGCCTATATGGGCGATGACGAGCGCTTCGATTACATGTACAAGTTCGTCTCGTCGCGAAAGGTGCAGTCCGGCACCGGCCAGGCGAGCATGCGGCACAACCTGACGATCCTGGACGCGGGCACACTGTATGTCGCCAAATTCACCGGCGATCACCCGGACAAGATCGATGGCAAAGGCACGGTGCCATCGGATAAGGGCTTCACCGGTACCGGCCAGTGGATTCCGCTGCTGGTCACCGGCGAAGACGGCAAGGCCACCTCGAAAGTGGACGGCTTTACCGCCGAGGAGGTTTCGGTATTCACCCGGTTGGCGGCCGACAAGGTCGGCGCGACCAAGATGGACCGTCCCGAGGATTTCGAGGCGAATCCCAAGTCCGGCAAGGTTTACGTCGCGCTGACCTACAACGAGCAGCGTGGCGCGCAGGGCAAGCCCGCCATCGATGAGGCGAATCCGCGCAATATCAACAAATTCGGGCAGGTGCTCGAACTCGACGACGATCACGCGGGCACCACATTCACCTGGAATATCCTCATGCTGTGCGGTGACCCGAAGACGTCCGACACCTACTTCGCCGGCTTCGACAAGGCCAAGGTCAGCCCGATCGCGGCACCGGACAATCTCGCCTTCGACGATTACGGCAACCTGTGGATCTCCACCGATGCCTCGCGTGCCAACGGCGCCAACGACGGGCTGTTCTCGGTGGTGCTCGACGGGCCGAATCGCGGTGAGACCAAACAATTCCTGACCGTCCCGTTCGGCGCGGAGACCTGCGGTCCGACGGTGTCGGAGCAGCGGGTCACCGTGTGCGTCCAGCATCCGGGCGAGCGCGATGACGCGACCGCGGAAAAGCCAGCCTCGCATTGGCCCGATGGTGGCGATAGTCTGCCTCGACCCGCCGTTGTCTCGGTGTGGAAGAAGGGCGGCGGGCGAATCGGCACCTGATCGATTCCATCCCGCACACACGAAACCGCTACTCGACACCCTGCAGGGAGTAGCGGTTTCGTGCTGTGTTCAGCCGTTATTGGCGTAGCGCGCGAAATCGCCTTGGGCACCGCTGTATACGTTGACATCGGTGCCGCCCGCGATACCGGGAATGCGGCCGCTGTCGGTGGTCTGCCAGAACGTCCAGCTCGGCCAGCCGCCGGGTACCTCGGGATGTTCGTTGCCGCGGTAGTCGGCGATCCAGAGCGGATACTTGGTAAATTCATTCGTATTCGCCATGGCCGTCTTCCAGAAATTCGGATAGGTGTAGATGATCGGCACCCGTCCGGTCAGGGCTTGCACGGTATTCAGATACCGGTGCGTCCACGCGATCAGTCCGCCCGGATCGAGTCCGCCCGCGTTCTCCAGATCGAGCACCGGCGGCAGATCCAGCGGCCCGTTCTGGCCGAGCACGACCGCCGCGTACAGCGCCGCCTGCGGCTCGGGCGGCAGATTCGGTCGCGCGTAGTGATACGTCCCGCGCGCGACCCCCGCCGCCCGCATCAGCAGGCTGTCCGGCACGAAATAGGGATTGATGTAACTCAACCCCTCCGTGGCCTTCACCATGGCGAAATCGTGCCCAGCCCGCCGTACCGCGAACCAGTCGATGAACCGGCCGTCGACATGCTGCCACGACGACACATCGGGCCCACTCGGTTCGGCCACCGCCGTCCCGGTTGAGGTAGCCGTCAGGATGCTGCCCACGGTGATCGCGGACAACGCCACAGTGCGAGTCGCTCTCCAACGAGTGCTATCCATGCTGTTCGACGATAGCGACAACGGGCTCATGTGACCAGTGTTACGCATGAGGCATTAGTGCAGTATTCACTCGCCGCTCGCTGGGATCGCTCGTATCAACAGCGGCCCGCAGCCGATTTCCTCATCACAAGCGGCCCTGATGCGTCAGCCGAGCCAGTCCAGTACCGAGGCCGCGGTCCAGGACTGCTGCATGCTGCCGAGCGGTTCGCCGGTGAAGGGTTCGTAATATTCGGCGAAGCTGCCGTCGCTGGCTTGGCGCAGACCTTCGGCGCGGAGCATGAAGGAGCGTTCGGCCCAGCCGCGGCGGGCGAAGACCCAAGAGAACAGCCAACTCATGACCGGCCAGACCGGGCCGCGCCAATACTCGCGGGAGCGGAAGTCCTTGGAGACCGGTGAGGTGGACGGCGGCAGGGCGTAGCACAGGTCTGGATGGCCGCAGAAGCGCGGGCCCTCGAACAGGCGCAGCAGGCTGCGTTCGGTGTCGCGGGGCAGACCGCCGCACAACAGTGGGGCGAACATCGAGAGGGTTTCGGTATTGATCCAGCGCTCGAGGCGCACGTCGAAATCCCTGGCCGCGCCCGTGCGGGCATCGGTGGTCGCGACCACGCCGCCGCGGAAACGCTCCGCCCACGAATACAGTTCACGGACATCGGCATGGGGCTGCTTGTACTCCTCGCCGATATTGGCGAGCACCTCACACGCCAGCGCGAAGATCGCGGTGACGAAGACATCCTCCACGGCGAAGCTCATCGTCGAGGCGAGCTGGTAGTCGTCGTATCCGGCGCGGCGCATCTGCTCGACCAGCCACAGGTAGCGGTCGTATTCGCGATCGCTCGGTCGCTGCGATGGGTCCGAGACCACCAGCAGATCCTCGCGCTGATAGGGCGGCAGATCGCCGGGTGTCACATTCGCATAGGCCCGATCCCAGCGCGGCGAATTGTCCATCCCGGATTCCCAGCCGTGATACAGCGTGATCCGGCCGCTCTCCTTGGGGTCGCGGGCATGGGCGAGCCACCGATGCCAGCGCACCAGATCTGGCCAGCGCCGATTCAGGAATTCCTCGGCCACCGCCCGGGTACTGCGGCCGTGTCGACGCGAATGGTCCAGGATGCGCTGCACCGCGATGGCGTGCACCGGTGGCTGAGTGATGCCAGAGGTGTCCGGACCGTCGGGGGCATTGGCGGCCAGCTTCTTGCACTCCCAGCGGGCTGGGCCGGGGAAGTAACCGTCCACACCATTGGCGAAGACGATGTGCGGGATCATCCCGTTCTTCCACTGCGCCGAGAGCAGGGTGTCCAGTTCGATCACCGCACGCTCGACGCTGAGCGGGGCGAGGCCGACCGCGACGAAGGCGGCGTCCCAGCTCCACATGTGCGGATACAGCCGGGGCGCGGCGCTGGTCATAGTGCCCAGATCATTGCCCCGTAGCAGGTAGGCGGCTCGGGCCGCGAGCTGTGTTGGGGTGAAACCCGGGTGTGTCATCTCCCTATTCTGCGATGGCACCCGCAAGTACGCCCGCTCAGTGACTCGCGTCCGGTCCTGGTACGCCCCGGTGACCAGCTGTTGTGCGCCGGATCTCACTCTGCATGCCCCGTCCGTGAATTCCATTTATTCGATTGATGCATTCATCGCCGCGCGCGGGTAGTGCTACCGTCCGCATCGGTGGCCGATACGGTGACCGCATGACCTCCGCCGCGACCAGCACACCGAAGCCGACCGCGCTGATCACCGGCGCCAGCCGCGGGCTCGGGGCCGCGATCGCTCGCGAACTCGCACCGACCCATGATCTGTTGCTCGGCGCCCGCTCGGCCGAGGCGCTGCGCGCGATATTAGGCGAACTGCCCGGCGCCATCGGATGGCCGGTCGATTTGACCGACTATTCCGCAGTGGCGGAAGCGGTTTCGCCGATTCGACACCTGGATGTATTGGTACACAACGCCGGTACCGCCGATCTGGGTTCGATCGCCGAATCCTCGGTGCAGCAGTGGCGAAATACCTTGGAAGTCAACGTAATTGCCGTCGCGGAGTTGACCAGACTGCTGCTGCCCGCGCTGCGTGCGGCCAATGGTCACGTCGTGTTGATCAATTCGGGCGCTGGATTGCGGGCCAATGCGGGTTGGGCGTCCTATGCGGCGAGCAAGTTCGGTTTGCGTGCGTTCGGTGACGCGCTGCGATTGGAGGAGCCGACGCTGCGGGTGACCTCGATCCATCCCGGCCGCATCGATACCGATATGCAGCGGGAGATCATCGCGGGTGAGGGGCGGGAATATCGCGCGGCGGAATTTCTGCGGCCGGAGACCGTCGCGGGGACCGTGCGCGCCGCCATTGACACACCACGCGACGGCCATCCCACCGAGATCGTGCTGCGACCCTACTGATTCGGCTTTCGTCCGCGCGATGATGTCGTCTTCTCGACATGTTGTTCCGAGATTCAGCTCGAGGACAGTTTCGCTCGGTACAGTCGGGAGTACCTGCACGTTTGCGTCGACGGGGCGATGAGGCGGCGGGGCGCGGATAGAGCGAAGCTAGAGGGTGCGAATCGTGAACAGACGTCGGCTGCTGACATTGCTCGCCACGGGCACCGCGGTGGCATTGACCGGCTGTGTGCGGGCGGAGGGGGAGCCGTTCAACAGTGGTTCGGCGGGCAGCGGGCCGATACTGCCCGCGCCGCTGCTGCCGCCCCCGCCGATCGGACCGAAGACCCCGATTCCGGCGCGGACGATCACCGCACTACCGGGCAGGGGCACCAATATGGCGCTCACGATCGACGACGGTGCGAGCCCGGAAGTCGTCGGCGCCTACATCGAATTCGCCAGGGATACCGGCGCGCGGTTCACCTTCTTTGTGACCGCCTACTACGACTCGTGGGCGATCCACCGAGATGCGTTGCGCCCCTTGGTCGATTCCGGGCAGATCCAGCTCGGCAATCACACCTGGGATCATGCGGACCTGACCAAACTGTCCGCCTCGGGCATCTCCGCGCAGCTGGAGCGAGCCAAGACCTACCTGTGGAACAACTTCGGTGTGGACGGCACGCCATACTACCGTCCACCATTCGGTCGCCACAACGGCACGGTCGATCGGGTCGCCGCAGATCTCGGCTACACCGTCCCGACCATGTGGTACGGCTCGCTGTCGGACTCCGGCGTAATCACCGAGGACTACCTGTTGGAGTGCGCACGTAAATATTTCAACCCGCAGACGATCGTTATCGGGCATGCCAATGCGCCCGCGGTAACGCATGTCTACGAGCAGCTCGTGGACATCATCAAAGAGCGCAATCTCTCGATGGTGACCCTCAACGACGTCCTGCTGCCGCCGCGCTGACCGCGGTTGCGCGGGGTCGCTGCGCACTTCTTCGCCCGAGGCGTGCGAAATGACCCGGAAAATCCGTGCGCGGCGCGGCTCGCGCCTACGCGACGATATTGATGAGCCGTCCCGGCACCACGATCAGCTTGCGCGGCGCATTCCCGCCGAGCAGTGCCGCGATCTTCTCATCGGCCAGTGCGGTCGCCTCGATGGTCGCGTTGTCGGCGTCGGCGGGTACCTGGATTCGGCTGCGTACCTTGCCGTTTACCTGGATCGGGTACTCCACCGACGCCTCGACCAACAGGGCTGGATCCGCTGTCGGGAACGGGCCGTGGGCCAGGGATTGCTTGTGTCCCAGCCGTTCCCACAGTTCCTCGGCGATATGGGGTGCCATCGGGGCCAGCATCAGCACCACCGGCTCCACCACTTCGCGCGGTGCGCCCGCGGGGTAGCTCTTGGTCAGATGGTTGGTCAGCTCGATCAGTTTGGCGCCCGCGGTGTTGTCGCGCAGTGCGGCGTAGTCGTCGCCCACGCCCGCGATCGTCTTGTGCAGCAGGCGCAGCGTTTCCTCCGACGGTGCCGCGTCGGTGACCCGGATCGCGCCGGACTCCTCGTTGACGACCAGTCGCCAGACCCGCTGCAGGAACCGGTGCGCACCGACGACATCCTTGGTCGCCCACGGCCGGGAGGTATCCAGCGGACCCATCGACATCTCGTAGAGGCGGAAGGTGTCGGCGCCGTACATATCGTACATTTCATCCGGCGAGACGGCGTTCTTCAGCGACTTTCCGATCTTGCCGTATTCCTGGAACGCCTCGATCTCGATGCCGGTCGTGGGATCGGGGAAGTAGTGCTTGCCGTCGCGCTCGATGATCTCGGTGGCGGGCAGATACGCGCCACGCGCGTCGGTGTAGGCGTGTGCCTGGATGTAGCCCTGGTTGAACAGGCGGCGGTACGGCTCATAACCGCTCACATCACCCAGATCGAACAGCACCTTCTGCCAGAACCGCGCGTACAGCAGGTGCAGCACCGCGTGTTCGACACCGCCGACGTACAGATCGACGCCGCCCGGATCGTTCGGGCCGTGTTCCGCGGTGCGCGGGCCCAGCCAGTACTGCTCGTTCTCCTTGCCGCAGAACGCGTCCGCGTTCGTCGGGTCCGCGTAGCGCAGCTGATACCAGGAGCTGCCCGCCCAGTTCGGCATGACATTGGTATCGCGCCGGTACTGCTTGGGGCCATCGCCCAGATCCAGTTCGACATTCACCCAATCGGTGGCCTTGGCCAGCGGCGGCGACGGTTCGGAGTCGGCGTCGTTCGGATCGAAGGTGACCGGCGCGAAATCGTCCAGCTCCGGAAGTTCGACCGGCAGCATGGATTCCGGCAGTGCGTGCGGTGCGCCGTCCTCGTCGTAGACGATCGGGAACGGCTCACCCCAGTAGCGCTGGCGGGCGAACAGCCAGTCGCGCAGCTTGTACTGGACGGTGCCCTTGCCGTGGCCGTCGGCCTCCAGCCGCGCGATCACGGTCGCCTTGGCCTCCTCGACGGACAGGCCGTTCAGGTAATCGGAGTTCACCAGCGCGCCGTCACCGGAGTAGGCCGCGACCGAAATATCCCCGCCGGAAATGACTTCCACGATCGGCAGGCCGAATACCGAAGCGAATTCCCAGTCGCGCTGATCGTGTCCGGGCACCGCCATGATCGCGCCGGTGCCGTAACCGGACAGCACGTAGTCGGCGATGAAGATCGGCACCTGCGCGCCGTTCACCGGGTTGGTCGCGTAGGCACCCAGAAAGACGCCGGACTTCTCCTTGTTCTCCTGCCGCTCCAGATCCGATTTGGCCGCGATCGCCTTGCGGTATGCCGCAACGGCTTCCCGAGGGTCACCGGCGTCCTCGAAAGTCCAGCGCGGATCTACGCCCGCGGGCCAGGCTTCCGCGGTCAGCCGGTCGACCAGTTCGTGCTCGGGCGCCAGCACCACATACGTGGAACCGAACAGGGTGTCCGGCCGGGTGGTGAAGACCTCGAGATGCTGACCGTCGGCATCGAATTTCACCTGCGCGCCACGGGATCGCCCGATCCAGTTGCGCTGCATGGCCTTGACGTTCTCCGGCCAGTCCAGGCGATTCAGATCGTCGACCAGCCGGTCGGAGTAGGCGGTGATGCGCATCATCCACTGCCACAGTCGCTTCCGGAAGACCGGGAAGTTGCCGCGCTCACTGCGGCCGTCGGCGGTGACCTCCTCGTTGGACAGCACCGTGCCCAGACCGGGACACCAGTTGACCACCGAATCCGTTTGGTACACCAGGCGATACGAGTCCAGCACCTCGGCGCGTTCGGCCGCGGTGAGATCGTGCCAGGCGCGGCCATCGGGCGTCGGCCGGGAGCCGGAGTCGAACTGTGCCTGCAGTTCCGCGATCGGGCGGGCGCGGTCCAAATCCTGGTCGTACCAAGCGTTGTAAATGCGCAGGAAGATCCACTGCGTCCACTTGTAGTACTCCGGATCAGTGGTCGCGAACGAGCGCCGCCGGTCGTGGCCGAGGCCCAGCCGGTCCAGCTGACGCTGCATGGTGGCGATATTCGAGTCGGTGGTCTGGCGCGGATGCGCACCGGTCTGCACCGCGTACTGTTCGGCGGGCAGACCGAACGCGTCATAGCCGAGCGCGTGCAGCACATTGCGGCCGTGCATCCGGTGATAGCGCGCGAAGACATCGGTGGCGATATAGCCGAGCGGATGCCCGACGTGCAGACCCGCGCCGGACGGGTACGGGAACATATCCTGGACGAACAGCTTGTCGGCCGGGGTCGCACCCGCGAGCGGGCCTACCGGGTTCGGCGCGTGGAACGTACCGCGCTCATCCCAGGTCCGCTGCCACCGGCGCTCGATGCGGCCGGCGAGGCCAGCGTTGTACCTGTGCTCCGGTACATCGCTTTCGGTTGCACGAGTGTCCGCCACGGTCCTGCCTTCTTGTTCTTGCCGATCCCCGGTCATAAATGTGTCTATCAGGGTAGAACGTCCGGGCTCATGCACCGAAAAAGGGCCGGGCTGGACCTGTCTGCGAGCGGCGGCGCGGCCCACGCGGCGTCAATGCCTGGTCGCGGAGGTGGGTGTGGCGGAGATCGCTCGATGCTCGCCTGCGCTGTGCCGCAGCGATTTCCGCTCTTCGTGCGTGATTCGTGCTGATCGATTGGTTGCTGTGTGCGCCGCTGACCGGAGATCGATGTGGAATATGCCTGTCCCGACCTGCTGCGTCTCGGATGCTGGACGATTGCGGGGAGCGGGCCGTCGCGGCGATGCGTCGGTGCGCTAGCCTGCTTAAGTGTTCGTCGTCGCTCTCGCCCTGTTCGTGCTGGCCCTGGTCGCCATCGCAACCGGCGTGCTCGGACTGACCGGTCGGCTGCCACGCAACCGCTTCGTCGGGGTGCACACCGAGGCAGCACTGCACGATGACGAAACCTTCCGCATCGCCAACCGTGTCGCCGCCCCCACCTCCGTGGCCGCGGGCGCACTGCTCTTCGCGGGCGGCCTCGTCGCCCTCGCCGCGGGCGGCTTCCCCGCACTGATCGTGGCGGTGGTCACAGCGGCGGTAGCGCTGTTCACCCTCGGCGCAGGTGCGAATGCCGCAGCCCGCGCGGTCGAGGAGCTGGTTCCCGCGCAAGAGATCGGTGGCTGCGGATCCTCCTGCGGCGCGTGCTCGTTGCGCGACACTTGCGCCCCGACCAACTGACGCGAGATCCCATCCCGACATCGAGCGCTGCTATTCGCTCCATTTCTGGAGGTGCTCGGCGATCTCAGGCATGTCCATGTCCCCGACCGCGACGGCAATCATGACTGGTTCCCTAAGTTTGTAGTGTCTGGGGTTGATGCCCTGGATGCCCAGGGCGGTGGGGTGTAGCTGATGACTGTTTGCCTCTGTTGTGGCTCGGGA
>NZ_JBFAXH010000013.1:0-183642 GCF_040680755.1 Nocardia sp. NPDC051990
CCAACACACGGGGGTATGAGAGGCCGGAACCAAAAAACATTTGGCACTGACATTCATCGACACACTATTGAGTTCTCAAAGAACACACGCACACAACTTGACCCCAGATTCTCTCAGGGGGCTTGTTGAGGCAACTGTTCTAGTTTAGCCAGGCGACCGGGCAGAGTCAAGTCCGCTCGTTCGATCCGGCAATACTGATCGTCAGGCGCTCCTCGTCCTACCTCGTTTCCCAGGCCGTTCGGCTCCGGGTCGGTGTCCGTGTCGCTCTGACTTGGATAAAGTTACGCGGCGGGGAACGTCGAGTCAAATCCGCACTACACACATGTGATTTCGCAGGTCAGAGGCCATCCGGCACCCCAGAAAACGGGCTCGGGTCACCTGAATGTGACCCGAGCCACGCAATCTTTATGCGCCCGCCCGCAGAACACCCGCGAAGTTCCGCTTGCCGCGGCGCAGCACCAACCACCGTCCATGCAGGTAGTCGGCATCGGCGGGCGTCCATTCCAGATCCGAGATCCGCTCGTTGTTCACCGACGCTCCGCCTTCGTTCACCGCGCGGCGTGCGGCACCGCGGCTCTCCGACAGTCCGGCGGCGACCAGCAGATCGACGATCGTGCTCGATTCACCCACACCGACCTCGGCGACCGTGCCATCGACCGCGGCTTCGCGCAGGGCTGCCGCGAGCGTCTGTTCATCGAGTTCGCGCAGATCCGCACGGCCGAACAAGGCTTGACTTGCCAACTGCACGGCCCGGGTATTCGCCTCGCCGTGCACCAGATTCGTCATTTCCTCGGCCAGCTTGCGCTGGGCTTCCCGTGCGTGCGGACGCTCGGCGGTGGCCGACTCCAGCTCGGCCAACTCCTCGCGGGACAGGAAGGTGAACCAGCGCAGGTACCGAACGACATCGGCGTCGGCGGTATTCACGAAGTACTGGTACCAGGCGTACGGGCTGGTCATTTCCGGATCGAGCCACAGGCTGCCGCCGCCGGTCGACTTGCCGAATTTCTTGCCGTCGGCCGAGGTGACGAGCGGTACGGTCAACGCGTGCACCGAAGCACCGTCGACGCGCCGGTTCAGCTCGACACCCGCGATGATGTTGCCCCACTGATCCGAACCACCGACCTGCAGTGTGCAGCCGTAGTTACGGCGCAGCTGCAGGTAGTCATTGGCCTGCAGCAGCATGTAGCTGAATTCGGTGTAGGAGATGCCCTCGCCGTTCAGGCGGCGCTTGATGGTGTCGCGGGCCAGCATGACGTTGACCGAGAAATGCTTGCCGATATCGCGTAGGAAGTCGACGGTCGACAGCTGGCCGGTCCAGTCCATGTTGTTGGCGATGATGGCGCCGGTGGGTGAGTCGTCGAGGTCGACGAAGCGCTCGAGCTGCGAGCGGATCCGGACCGACCATTCGGCGACGGTATCGGTCGAATTCATGGTGCGCTCGCCCACGTCGCGCGGGTCGCCGATGAGCCCGGTGGCTCCGCCGGCCAGCACGATCGGCCGATGGCCCGCGCGCTGGAACCGCTTCAGCGCCAGCAGCGGGACCAGATGGCCGGCGTGCAAGCTGGCCGCGGTGGGATCGAAACCGGCATAGAGGGTCAGCGGCCCGGCGGCTGCCGCCGCGCGCAGGTCGTCCAGGTCGGTGGACTGCGCGATCAGTCCGCGCCAGGTCAGTTCGTCGATGATGTCGCCGCTCACGCTGTCCCATCTTTCCGCACCGGTCCCCGCGACCAGCATGCCCCTCAATATCGCGACGCGCCGCCACGCAGGGCGAACCATTTTCGGTAAACGCGACGACGATCGGCAGACCGCGGTCTGCCGATCGTGTGCGTTATGCAGATGTTCAGCGAGCCAGCAGCTCCCGCACCGCGGTGATGCTGTCGCGCCGCTGCCAAGCGATCCAAACGAACACCACGGCGAGCACCAGTGGGAAGGGCGCGAGCGCGGGCGCGCCGAGCAGGAAGATCTGGGTCAGCGCGGCGCAGACCGTGGTGATGGCCAGGCCGACGGCAGCGGGCCCGGTCAGGCGCGGCACCAGCAGGCCGATGGCGCCGGCGAGTTCGACCACTCCGGTGAAGTAGCGGAACCACTGGCCCCAACCGATCGTGTCGAAGGATTCGACTGCGGCATCCGCGCCGAGCAGCTTCGGGGCGCCGGAGGCGATGATGAAAAACAGCGCGAGCACGATCTGCACGGTCCAGAGCGCGATATTCGTCTTCTTGCCGGGGCGGCGGACGGCGCTGAACGGGGCGGTGGCGGCGATAGCGGTCATCTGTCTTTCCTTCGGGTCGGTCGCGCCGGGTGAAGCGCGTTCAACAGATAGGACGGACGCCGCCGCGAAAACTCATCGCTGGTCCCGAAAATTCTTGTCGGCTGGAGTTATACCGCCTCGATCGGGGCGCGCGGGCTGCGCCGGTAAACCGAGACAGCCGGCGATGCGAGCCAGAATCGCCACGGCACATCCGCCGCACTGCTGACCCCGACGCGCGGTCCGCTGGAAATCTCGGTGGGGTCGATCGCGCCGTTCAGCTGCAACTGGATCGGCGAGGCCGGATCGAACAGCGGCGTTCCGTAGTCGCTCAGCGTGATTCCGAGCGCGCTGCCGAGATTCCCAGGGCCCCTTGCCAAATCGGCATCAGTGCGGACTGCTGACCGCCGTTCCCTTGCCGTCGCCAACCCGGCGATCACCTCGCCCGACCGGATGAGTACGGCACTCGCCGTACCGTCCGGACCGCTGGTCACGTTCACGCACATATGCGTGCCGTAGCTGAGGTAGATGTAGAGCACTCCGGCGGGCCCGAACATCACCGCATTGCGCTTGGTCCGCCCGCGTCCGGAATGCGATGCCGGATCCGGCCACGGTCCGGCGGGATCGCCGCCATAGGCCTCGACCTCGACGATTCGAACGCCCACCGGTCCGGACCACAGCGTCGAGCCGAGCAATCGGCAAGCCGCGGCGGGCGGTTCGACCGCGAGTTCGTCATTACGCACAATTCACCATTGTTCCCGAAAGTCAGACGTAGCGACTGTGCTGGTCCGAGTGCAGCGTGACCAGGTCGCCGGTGATCACCGCGGCATAGTCGACCGCGACCAGCACCGCCAGCTGTGCCCAGGCGACCCACGCGATACCGATCGGGATGGTCGCGGCCACTGCCGCAGCGGCGAGCAGTCGCGACCACGGGCGTGGCAGACCGGGGGCGAGCCGGAAACAGAATTTGGCCGAAGAGATACCGTGCGACACCACCGGACAGCGCGGAAGCAACGGCGAAGGGGCGGCGTGCGCGATGGCCGCATTGCTGCCCGCCGCCGCGACGGTGATGCCGATCAGCAGCGGGGTAGAGCGCGTAGCCGTAGGCGAGCACCGCGGGACGTGAGCGTTCCCGATCCGGGACCGCCGCAAGTGCTTGCGCACCGCGGTCCTCATCGATCCCGAAGTTACCTGTCCGCTGTCCATGTTCGGTTCCGCGGTCTGGCTGGTCACGGGTGGTTACCCGAGCACGTCGGTCCCCATATAGAGCCCCTCGAGTTTGCTCGGGTTCACCTGGAAGCGCAGGTTGTGGATCTGGCCATCGATGATGTCGTAGGTGAACGTCGCCACCGGATTTCCATCGATGCGCGCCAGCGCACCGAGTTCCCCATTGATATGCGCGGGCTCGAGGACGATGCCCGCGACCGACGGTTTGACCAGTACACCGAGAACCCAGCGGGCCACATGATCCGGTCCGTACAGCGGACGGCGGGCCGCGGTGACCACGCCGCCACCATCGGACCACGAGGTGACATCGGGAGCGAGCAGATCCATCAGCGCATTGAGATCGCCACCGGCGCAGGCAGCCATGAACTGTTCGGTGATGTGGGCGCGCTCGGCCTTATCGGTATCGAAGCGCGGACGGCGGGACTGCACATGAGCGCGGGCTCGATGCGCGATCTGTCGCACGGTGGCCTCGGGCTTGTCGAGGGTGTCGGCGATTTCGCGGTGGCTGTAGCCGAAGACTTCGCGCAGCAGGAAGACCGCGCGCTCCACCGGACTCAAGGTCTCCAGGACCACCAGCATCGCGGTGGAGACGGTGTCGGCCAACTCGATCTCCTCGGCGAAATTCGGTGAGGTCAACAGGGGTTCGGGCAGCCAAGGGCCGATATAGGTTTCGCGCTTGGCCTTGGCTGAGGTGAGCCGGTTCAACGACAGATTGGTGACCGTTCGCACCAGATAGGACTTGGGATGCTGGACTGTCGACTGATCGGTTTCATTCCATTTCAGCCAGGTGTCCTGGAGCATGTCCTCGGCATCGGTGACGGTGCCCAGCATCCGGTAGGCGGTGGCAAAGAGCAGCCGCCGATGTTCGATGAATGGGTCCTGCGCGGGCGTAGCGTCGACCATGCTCATCCGCCTCCCCGAATATTCAGGCGATACAAGTCAGGTGTGCACCTACGTTGCGAAAGCGAATCTACCGCCCGCCGATGGTTTTCTCGGCAAGCGGCAGATTTTGTGCGCTCATGCGGTAACACGCGTAGCCTTGCCGCCCTTGGACAGCTGGACCGAAACCGTCATCTTGTTGCTGAGCTCCAAGATCGGCACCGGGCTGCTGCTCACGCCCTCCTTGTACAGCACGGCGGCGCGTCCGGTCAGGTAGAGCCGGCCCGGCGTGTCGTTGGCCTTGGTGAACTGGATAACCGCATCCTTGCGGCCCAGGCTGACCGGCTGGTGGACGTAGCCGAACCGGAACGGCTTGACGGTCTTGCCCTTCAGCCGCCGCGCGATGGTGTCGGCGGTGTAGGCAGCGGTCGGCATGCCGGACTGGCAGGTGCCGTGGATCTGGCCCCAAGCCTGGCGCACCGCGGCGGCATCGCCGATGGCGTGGATGTTCGGATGCGAAACCGACCGCAAGGTCGAATCGACCGCGATGAGCCCGCGCGCATCGGTTTCGATGCCCGACTGCGCGGCCAGTGGCGAGACGCGGACGCCGGTGGTCCACAGGGTCAGATCGGCCGAAACCAGTTCGCCGTCGGCGAGTTCGACCGCATCCGGCAGCACTTTGGTGACCGCCTGGCCGACCTCGCGGGCGACGCCGAGCCGATCGAGCGCCTTGTTCAGGTAGGCACGGGCCTTATCGCCCATCATCGCGCCCGGTTCGGTGCTGCTGATCAGCGTGACGCGCACGCCCGGATAGCTCTCGGCGATTTCAGCCGCCGCCTCGATACCGGTCAGACCGGCGCCGCAGACCGCGACGGTGCCGGCATCGGCCGCGACCACCGCGAGGTGTTCGGAGAAACGGTGCGCGGTGCGCGGATCGTTCAGAGTCCAGGCGTGATCGGCGGCGCCGGGCACCATGCTGGTGTCGGTGCCGCTGCCGAGCGCGTAGATCAGCTCGTCGTAGTGCAGTGTGCCGGTGCCGTCGACGTAGACCCGCTGCGCCTCGGGATCGATGGAAGTCGCCCAGCCCTGGATGAATTCGACGCCCGAACCAGCCAGGATCTCCGGGATGCGGTTATCGGCCAACTCCTGTCCCGTGGCGATCTGGTGCATGCGTAGCCGCTCGGTGAAGCGGGCCGACGGGTTGACGAGGGTGATCTCGACATCGAGTTTGCGGGTCCGCCGGGCCAGCCGGATGGCGGCCAACATGCCGGTGTAGCCCGCGCCGAGTACGATGATCCGATGCGCGGTCGGCCCACCACAGCCACCACTGCTCATCGAATCGCTACGCGATGCTGTACTCATGATTGCTCCCATGGTCGGTGTCACCCGGGCTGGGTTGTTGGTTGGTGACGACCATCCGACAAAGCACCGCCATCGGACGTGACAGCCGCACGATGTGACGTGAGGCACACACCGGATCAGGGGTGAAATGGGGACGCTCCCGGATGTGGTCGTGACCCGGTCATCCCTACCGTCTGAGGCATGTCTTCGGTTTCCCGGCCACGGTGGTTACGGCGGCTGCTGTTGATTGTCGCGGCAGTCGCGACGGTGTTGCTGCTATCGGTTGGCGGATGCGTCACATGGGTGTATCGCAGTGCGGCCGTATCCACAGTCGGCAGTGGCGAATTCGATAACGAGCTCGCGATTCCGCCGCTGGCGCAGTCCCGGGTGCGAGCGGACGGCACGCGCGTCTTCGATCTCGAAATGCGGTCGGGGCAAAGCGAATTCCGGGCCGGGCAGGCGACACAGACCTGGGGATTCAACGGGGACTATCTCGGACCGACGCTGCGGGCGCGACGTGGGGAAAAGGTAGAAGTCGAAGTCCGGAACAAGCTTTCGGAACAGTCGACCGTGCACTGGCACGGAATGCATCTACCCGCGGCGATGGACGGCGGGCCACACCAGATGGTGCAGGCCGGTAGCACCTGGACACCGCATTGGACCGTGGACCAGCCGGCCGCCACGCTCTGGTACCACCCGCATCCGCACGGCGCGACCGAACAACATGTCCGGCGTGGGCTCGCGGGGCTGTTCCTCGTCGATGACGAAGTGTCCGAAAGACTTTCACTGCCGAAGAACTATGGCGTCGACGATCTGCCGGTCATCGTCCAGGATGTGAAATTCCGTGGTAATCAGCTCGATTCGTCGCACGGCATCTTCCGTGACGTCGGGTTCCTCGGCGACCGGACCATGGTGAACGGAACCCTCACGCCGTATCGGAATGTCGGCGACGAGCTGGTGCGATTGCGGTTGCTCAACGCTTCGACCGCGCGGGTCTACACCTTCGGCTTCGCCGACGATCGCCGCTTCGCCCTGGTCGGCACCGACGGCGGACTGCTGGCCCATCCGGTCGCGCTGGATCGGGTGCAGTTGTCGCCGGGCGAACGCGCCGAGATCGTGGTTCGCGTGCGCCCCGGCGAACGCACCGTGCTGCGCAGCACGAAACTCGATGCGGGACTGGACTTCTGGACGCAGCGATTCGCGGGCGGTGACGACAGCTTCGACATCCTCGAACTGCGGGCAGCAGCGACGTTGCGGCCATCGCCGGAATTGCCTGCGGCACTGGCACATTCGTCCACGCCGGATGGCTCCGATTCGGTGCGCGAACGGAGCTTCGAACTGAATCTGAGTGGCATAAACGGCAGTCCGATGGCGATGGATCGGATAGATATGACGGTCACCCGGGGCACCGCCGAAACCTGGGTGGTACACAACAACGACGGCATGCCGCACAACTTCCACATTCACGATGTGCAGTTCCGCGTCCTCGAACTGAACGGCGCACCACCGGCCGATGCGCTGACCGGACCGAAGGACACCATATTCCTGCCGCCGAATACCACCGCGAAGCTCGCCATGCGGTTCGACGGACCGGCCGATCCGAACTCGCCGTACATGTATCACTGCCACCTGCTCTGGCATGAGGACCTGGGCATGATGGGCCAGTTTGTCGTCGTCGAGCCCGGTCAGTCGGCGGGAACACCGGCACATCACCACTGAGGGGTCTTGCCCAGAGGACCGGAGCACACTAAATTCATCACATAGTGAATTCAACACTCGATGAATTGAGGCGTCCCATGACGGACCTGCGCTCATCCCACGCCGTCGAGGTTCGCAACCTCACCGTGCGTCGCGGCGGCCGCGAAGTCCTACACAACATCTCGGTGACCATCCCGCGCGGATCCCTTACCGGACTGCTCGGACCGTCGGGATGCGGCAAGACCACCCTCATGCGCAGCATCGTCGGCACCCAGATCGTGGCGTCCGGCGAGATCTCCGCGCTTGGATTGCCCGCGGGCTCGCCGGAATTGCGGCATCGAATCGGCTACGTGACCCAGGCACCGAGCATCTACCGCGATATCAGCGTGCGCGAGAACGTCGCCTACTACGCCGCGCTCTACGGCCGCGATCGCGACGACACCGATGAGGCCATCGCCGCGGTCGGCCTGTTGGATCAGGCGCATCAGCGCGGCGATGAACTCTCGGGCGGCCAGGAGACCCGCGCCTCGCTGGCCTGCGCCTTGGTCGCACAGCCGGAGGTGCTGATTCTGGACGAGCCGACGGTCGGCCTGGATCCGGTACTGCGGGTCGACTTGTGGAAGAAGTTCCACGAATTGGCCGCGAACGGAACGACACTGCTGATCTCCAGCCATGTGATGGACGAGGCCGAGCACTGCGACAAATTGCTCCTGCTGCGCGAGGGCGACCTACTCGCCCAACTCAGCCCGGACGAACTGCGCACCGAGACCGGTGAGCAGAACCTCGAACAAGCATTCCTCGCGCTGATCACCATGGGACGTGCGGCATGACCACCACCCTCGTACCCCGCCGCCGGACGCCGACACTGCGCCCCTACGCCGCGACGACGGGACGCATCCTGCGTCAGCTGCGCAACGACCACCGCACTGTCGCAATGATTCTCGTGGTTCCCGCAGTCCTGATGGCGCTGCTCTACTTCATCTACAAGGACACCCCGCCCAATCCGTTCAACCCGGTGCCGATCTTCGATCGCGTCGGCATCAGCATGCTCGGCATCCTGCCGTTTATCGTGATGTTCCTGATCACCGCGATCGCCATGCAGCGGGAACGCACCTCCGGCACCTTGGAGCGGCTACTGACCACCCCGCTGTCGAAGCTCGATCTGCTCGCCGGATACGGCACCGCCTTCTCGTTGGCCGCGGCGGCGCAGGCGGCGGTGGCCTGTGTGGTCTCCTTCGGTCTGCTCGGCCTCCATTCAGCGGGCAGTCCGGTCTGGGTGGTGGTGATCGCCATGGTCGACGCGATCTGCGGCGTCGCACTCGGACTCTTGGCAAGTGCCTTCGCGCGCACCGAATTCCAGGCTGTGCAGTTCATGCCGCTGGTGGTCGCACCGCAGATCTTCCTGTGCGGCTTACTTGTTCCGCGCGGGCAGTTGCCCGGCTGGCTGGAGGCGATCAGCAATGTGATGCCGTTGAGCTACGCGGTCGATGCGCTGCAACAGGTTTCGACGAATGCGAACGTCACCGGTCAGATGCTGCGTGACCTGGCGATCGTTGCCGGATTCGCGATCGTCGCGCTCTGCCTGGGCGCGGCCACGCTACGACGGCGGACCGCATGACGACCGAGGACCCGATCGCACAGGACCCGACGACCAACGGCGACCGGGGCATCCGCTCCGGTCGCCGACCGGGTCGATCCGGCGCCCGCGAGGAGATCCTCGCGGCGGCCCGCGCCCGCTTCGCTGAGATCGGATTCGACAAGACCTCGATTCGCGCGGTCGCCGCCGATGCCGGGGTTGATCCTGCGCTGGTCCACCACTACTTCGGGACCAAACAGCAGCTGTTCGCCGCGGTGGTCGAACTGCCGGTCGATCCGGAGGCCACGCTGCGCCGGATCGAGGCGGCGCCGCTGGATCGGCTCGGCGAAACCATCCTCGGCTCGGTGCTCGCGGTGTGGGACTCCCCCGCAGGTCCCGGAGTGGTCGCGGTGGTGCGCAGCATTATCGCGGGCGGCGATACCGCGCTAGCCAGGACGTTTGTCCTGGATGTCGTGCTGGAGCGGGTACGGACGCGGATCGCGAAGCCTGAGGATGACGGCCGCGCCCGGGTCGCGCTGGTGGGTACCCAGATAATCGGCGTGCTGGTCGCGCGCAAAATCCTGGAGATCGAACCGCTGGCCTCGATGCCGATTCCCGAAATCGTCGCGGCCGTCGCCCCGACGCTCCAGCGTTATCTCACGGGTGAAATCGATACTCCCGCACCGTAATTCGCGGTAACGCACGCTATGGTGCGCCACCGAGCGGATGACTGCTCAGGCGTCGGCGTGCTGACCGGTGAACGCGGCGTGCTCGGCGTCGGTGATATCGCGCGCCTCGTCGATCAGCAGCACCGGAATGCCGTTTTCGATCGGGTAGGCGCGGCGCAGGCGCGGGTTGTAGAGCACGGCGGCGCCCTTGTCGTCACGGACCAACAGCAACGGACCCTTGTCCTGCGGGCAGGCGAGCAGGCTCAACAATGTGGCGTCCAAGGCGGTTTCTTCCGGCATGATGGATAACTTACCCGGCGCCTAGAGCCGTTGCGCACCCGAACCGGACCGCGGCTGTGTCACCGGTTCCCGCCGGAACGAGATGTAGCGATGGCCGAAATAGCTGGCGACCGCGACCACTCCCATCACCACGACCGCCGACGGCTTGCTCGGCAGATGCAGCACCGAGACGGCCAGCGACAGCAGCGCCATATTCATCAGCAGCCCACCGGAATTCACCCCGACGAACCGGATGAAATCGCGCACCAGGTGGCCCCGCACCCGGAATACCAATGTCCGGTGCAGGACGAAGGCGATCACGATGCTGATGGCGTAGGCCAGCACCACCGCGACCGCGGGCGGCACGCTCGCGCCGAGGATCGCCAACCACATGACGGTCAAGCCCATGCCCAGCGCGGTATTCACCCCGCCGACCACGGCGAATGCCAACTCCTGGCGCTTGACGATGCGCAGCAGCGGTCCCGGGTTCTCGGACTCTGCGGGCTGCACCGCAGTTGCCGGGGCGCCGGGCGGATCATCGGCGCGTGGCACGACCGACTCCACGCGCGCCGGATCTTCCGCATTCACCGAATCCGCCGGCCCCGCGGTCACCGGACCGCGTCTGCCAGATCGGGTTCGGCCGCCGCCGGTTCCTCCGTCACCGCGTCCCCGGTCCCCACCTCGGCGGGTTCGTCCTCGCGCCGCCTACCGCGCAGATACCGCCACTGCAGCACACCCAATCCGGCCAGTCCGAGCACCGCGGTCGCACCGCCGATCTTCCAGCCCGGCGGACGCCAGCTCAACACCAGGTCGCCGTTCTTCGTCCCGGCCGGAATATCAACGGTCACGAAGAGTTTCGCGACCACTTTGATCGGGATGTCCTTGCCGTTCAAGGTCGCCCGATAGCCCGGCCAGCCAAGTCGTGCGAAGACGATCTGGCCGCCGCTCTCCGAATTCACCCGCACCCGGCTGGTCATATCCGATTCCGAAACCGAAGTGGCGGTCACGCCGTTGGTATCGGCGACTCGGCCGTTCTGCGTGGACAACAGCCCGTTCTCGCGCTCGAGCACCGAAATGTAGCGTTCGTGGCCCGGGTAGTCGACCCACTCCCAGCCGGGCGGCGCGGGTTGGTTGCGCGCGTCCGGATACAGCGCGCGCTGCAGCACCACCCGGTCGACCTTCATCAGGTCGACAATGGTCCGGCCGGTGGTCGGTTCGGTCGCGAACGCACGGCGATAGGCATCCGGGCAGACGCTGGTATCCCAGCGCATGCAGAGCATGTCGCCGAACCAGTAGTGCCCGTTCGGGGTGTAGCCGCTGACGTAGGTCAGCTCGAGGTCCTTGGCGTAGTTACCGAAGACGAGCGATCCGTACGCACCCTGCAGCGTGCGCTCGTTGGGCTGGATCAATCCGCGATCGGCGAGTTGCAATGTGGTGCCGGGGAACTTCGGAAACGCGTCCTTCATCTCCGCCCGGTTCTCCGGCAGGTTCCAGCTCATCGGCGTCGGCTGCACCATATTCACCTGCAGGAACGCGATCGGGAACACTGCGACAATCGCGAGCGCGCAGGCCACGCCCGTGCCCCGGTTCCGTCCAAGCCACACTACCGCGGCACCGAGCGCGGCCACGGCGGCCGCCGAGACCAGATGCCAGCCGATGCGGTGCGGATCGGCCGAGAAGGTCCGCGCGAGCAGCAAGCCGATCAGCAGCGCACCGGCGATACCGCGCCGCCGCCAATCCGCGAAGGTGGCATAGCGCCCGAGCAGCACACACACCAGCACCAGCAGGCCGAGCGCCACCATCGGCAGCACCCGGGCGGGCCAGCGCAGCGGGCCGATGGTGCCCGGCCCCGCGGTCCACATCAAGGCCATGATCGCGAAGAGCGCGGGTGCGGTGAGCTCGCGGACGCCATCGCGCGCCTTATGCCAATCGATGAAGGCCAGCGCGGGAATCAGGAACCAGGCGATGTAGACCACCGGCAGCGGTTGGATGTAACCCCACCAGGAGGTGAAGGCGGGCATCGCGGTGGGCAGGCTGGCATTGAGCGATTCCGACCACGGCACGGTCAGGAATTGGTCGTTATTGATCTGGGAGGTGCCGCGCCAGGTCACCTTCGCCGAGAGCATGCTCGGCAGGTAAGTGGCCAGTCCGGCCAGAGCCGCGAACCCGGCCACGGTCAGCAACCGGACCGCGGGTCGCCACGTCTTCTGATAGACGAGTTCGCCGATGACGACCGCGCCGATCATCAGCCCGGCTTCGACAGCCGGGAAGATGTACTGCACCGAAATCGCCAGATACAGAAAGATGAAAGTCGGTATCGGCCCGCTGCGGCCACGCGCGTACCGGACGCCTGAGGCCCAGGCGTGCACCATCCACGCGGTACCGGTGAATGCGGTGAACCAACTGGCCTCGTCGAAGAACAGCAGCCATCCGCTGAACGGAATCGACACGCCCGCCACCGCGGCCCAGGCCGGTTTCGCGCCGTACACCACGCAGATCCGGAACACGCCGAGGCCGAGGATGATCGCGAAGATCAACTTGACCACGGTGGCGTAGAGCGCGAGGTTGTCGACCGAAGGCGCGATCAGATCGATCAGCAGCTGCGGCGGATTGAGCAGACCCGCCTCTTCGATCGTGTAATTGCCCGCCATCCAATGCTCGGGGACCAGCGCGGGGAGATGTCCCTCGCGCAACTGTCGCCCGAGCATCACCCATAACGGGGCGTACTGAGATTCCGTGTCGTCGGTGTAGAAATGCCGGACATTGGCCAGCAGTACCGCAACATATCCCGCGATCACCCCGAGCGCGGTAATGATGCCCCATTTGTACACGTCCCGCGGGGCGCGGACGCTACTTTCCACCACGAGTTCCAGACCCTACAGGGCAACACCGTCCGCTCGCATCGCCCATTGGCCGCGGGCTCGAATCCGACGTCTGGCGAACATGATCAACGGGACGGACGGCGAGTGTCGGACACCGTGTTAGAGTTCACGACGGCTCGGGCTCAGCCACCAGCGACGAGTACCGGCACGCACCGTCATCGAAAGTCGATCTCGCCAATGCCGATTCCCAACGCACGTACGCCCCGGCCGGTTCCGGGGAGGTCGAGCGAACCTCTATACGCCCAGTCCGAGCGCGACCAGCGGCGCTCGGTCTCCGTCGTCGTACCCGTCTATCGAGGCGAGGAGACGATCTCCGCGCTCATCGCCGAACTCGACAAATTCGCCGAGCCGACCACGACCCCCGGTGGCACCACCTTCGTCGTCGACGAGATCATCCTGGTCCACGACAACGGCCCGGACCGCTCCGATGTCGTGATGCAGCAACTCGAGACTGCCTACGGCCAGGTGAGGGCGGTGTGGCTGAGCCGGAACTTCGGCCAGGACGCCGCGACCATCGCCGGGATGGCGGCCGCGCGCGGCGAATGGATCGTCACGATGGACGAGGACGGTCAGCACGATCCCGCCTTCATCGCCGCCTTTCTGGACGCGGCGCTGGCCCAGCGTGCCGATCTGGTCTACTCCAAGCCGACCAATACCCGCCCACACGGCTTCCTGCGCAATCTCACCTCGCGCGGCGCGAAGATCGTGCTCGCCACCGTCTTCGCCTTCCCGGATTCCACGCGATTCGAAAGCTTCCGGCTGATCCGCGGCGCTATCGGCCGTCAGCTCGCCGAGGTCGCGGCCAATGGCGCCTACCTCGATGTGGCACTGACCTGGGTGGTCGGCAATGCGATCTCGGTGCCGGTGGTGCTGCGCGCCGAGGGGCGCGAGGAGTCCGGCTACAACTACCGGCGGCTGTTCTCGCTGTTCTGGAAGATGGTGCTGTGCAGCGGAACTCGCGGCCTGCGACTGGTGAGTCTGCTCGGCGGCACGCTGGCGCTCGTCGGCGGGATCATGGCCGCGGTGATCATCTTCAAGAAGCTGATCGGCGATAACCACGATCCCGAGGGTTGGACCTCGATGATCGTCGTGATGCTGCTCTGCTCGGGGGCGATTCTGTTCTCGCTCGGGCTGATCGCCGAGTATCTCGGTGTGGCCCTGCACATTCTGGTCGGTAAACCGCTCTATCTGACCGTAGACTCCCCCACTCCACGCCCGGCTACCATCGAGGCGCCGGACACGACCCGACGAGTCGACACCGCGGTACCGGCAGCCGCGCGTGAGAAAGGCAATGGGGAGTGAGTACCGAGCGCATTATCTTCAGCAGGCCGTTTCGCACGAGTCGCGAGCTGGCGAACCTCGAGACCGTCCTCGGCTCCGACCACAGTCACGGCGACGGCGCGTTCACCGCATCCGCGACGGCCAAGCTGAAGGACATCACCGGCGCACCGCACGCCCTGCTGACCACTTCGTGCACACACGCCCTGGAATTGGCCGCGCTGCTGCTCGAACTCGGCCCCGACGACGAAGTGATCGTGCCGAGCTTCGCCTTCACCTCGGCGGCGACCTCGATGGCGCTGCGCGGTGCGACGTGTGTCTTCGTCGATATCGATGAAGCGAGCGGCAATATCGACCCGGAATCGGTAGCCGCGGCGATCACCGACCGGACCAAGGCGGTCGTTGTCATGCACTACGGCGGTGTCGCCGCCGATATGGACCAACTGCTCGCGCTCACCGAACAGCACGGCATCGCGCTCATCGAGGACAATGCGCACGGCCTGGGTGGTACCTGGCGCGGTCGCAAACTCGGCACCATCGGCACCCTCGGCACGCAGAGCTTCCACGACACCAAGAATGTGCACTGCGGTGAGGGCGGCGCACTGCTGCTCTCCGACGAAATCCTGATGGGCCGCGCGGAGATCATGCGGGAGAAGGGCACCAACCGGGCCCGGTTCCTGCGCGGTCAGGTCGACAAGTACTCCTGGCAGGACATCGGCTCCAGCTACCTGCCCAGTGAGCTGAACGCGGCCGTACTCGACGCGCAGCTCGACGAGTTCGACGCGATCCAAGAGCAGCGCTTCCGAGTGTGGAACACCTACGCCGCGCAGCTGCCGGAGTGGGCCGAGCGCACCGGCGCGCGCCTGATGGCGGTGCCCGAGGATCGCGAGCACACCGCGCATATGTTCTTCATCCAGCTGCCGACCGAGGCGAGCCGGGATGGGCTGATCCGGCATCTCGCGCAGCAGGGCATCGTCGCGCCGTTCCATTACATCCCGCTGGATTCCAGCCCGGCCGGGTTGAAGTACGGGCGCACGCCGGCGCCCTGCACGCGCAGCGCGCACTTCTCCGCGACAATTCTGCGGCTCCCGCTGTGGCCGATGCTCACGCAGGCGCAGCTAGAGCGCGTGGTCGAGGCCATTTCGGCCTACGACTGCTGACCCTGCTGACGGGCGGCTTCCTCGCGGATCTCGCGGAGTCGGGTCGCCGCATCCTTGGTCGGGCGGGTCGGAATCGCGGGCGGTGTGGTGGTGGGCAGCTGTGGGGCCTGGGGTTTCGCCTCGGTGGCTTTGCCGCGACTGCCGATATAGAGCCGGTACACGCCGTAACCGGCCAACAGCAGGATCGCCAACGGCACCAGGGACAACACCAGACTCTTCACGAATCCGATCAGCATCAGCGCGCCCAGTAGCGCCAATATGCCGACACCCAGCCTGACCTTCCACGACATCTCGAAACCTCCGTTGTGGCCGCGGACCTGGCACCCACGCTACCCCGCCGTTCCGACCGATACCGGGACGGCGGGGCGCGGGTTCATTCGGTGCCGAAGACGCTTCCGGCCTGGTCCTCGGTGAGGATCTCGTAGGCGTCGGATTCCCGGTTGTACCACCAGGTATCGGGTCCCGGCCGCGGCTGGCCCGCCGCCTCTACGGCCCGCGTCGACGGCCGGTAGGAGGAGCTGCGCGGAATCTCATCGACGACGTACACAATGTCGGGCCGCTGGTCCGGATCGAGTGCGCGCATCGTCTCAGTCACATCCTTCGGTTCCAGCCGGAAGCCGTTGCGGACACTGACCGCCGCCACCGCCAGCGCATATTCACCGACGGGCAGTGCGTAAGCGACCTCCATGTCGACCGCGCTGATGTCGTTGAGCACGTCGACGATGGGCTGGGTGAAGACCGGACCACGGTCGGTGTGGATTACCGTATCCGCGCGATCGACCAGCCAGTAGTCGCCGTCGCCGTCGCGGCGGAAGAGATTTTCCGTCGGCATCCACGCATCGCCCGCAGCAAATACGCCGCGGAGCCCGCCGTCGGAGAGGTCGATGCCCTCGGTCGCCTTGCCGATCAGCAGACCGACCTCGTTATCCGCACACCGACGCGCGAAGCCGGACGCGTCGGTCCGGATCTGTTCGGTGATCGGGTCGTACGCGACCAACTCCACCTTGGCGGTGCCGGGCACGGGGCGGCCCTTGCAGCCCACCTTCACACCGGTCACATTGGCCAGCACCACATCGCCCTCGATGGACGCGTAGAACTCCAGCACCCGTGCGGGCGCGAACTGTTCAGTAGTGCGCCGCCACAGGCCCGCGGGCATGCCCGAGCCGATGAACAAGCGGATGGGGTGCCACGCGGGGCTGGCAGTCGGCGAAGCCGACGGGGTGGGCACATACTGCCCGGCCGAGAAGACCTCGGCGTCGAGGATGTCGCGCAGCATGGTCCAGGTATAGGTGACCACCGTGACGCCGTAACGGTGCACCTCCTCGCCGAACCGGGCCGGATCCAGCGACCTGGCCAGTGCGATCCGACTGCCGCCGGCGATCGCACCGCCCAGGCTCACCAGCAGACCGGATGAATGATGCAGCGGCGCAAGGCAGTAGACGGTGTCCTTGCGATCGAGATCGGCCGTGGTCGCGGTGCCGAAAGCGGACAGCGCCCAGCGGTGGTTGGTGATGTACTTGGTCGCCAGCCGGTCGCCGGTACCGGAGACCAGCACGAAGGCCAGTTCCCGAGCCAGCCCCGGATCCGGGCGGAACCAGGCAGGCAGCTGCACCTGCGTGGGATCGATCTGTTCCAGGTCGATCACGTCATCGCTCAACGGAATATCGAGAGTGCGCGCGTTACCGCCGCCGAGCACCAATACCCGAGTGCCGGTAGCCGCTGCCGTGCGCAGATTCTCCGGATCCGAGACCAGTGCCTTGATGCCGGTGAGTTCGATGGCCCGATCCAACTCGCTACCCGGGGCGAGCAATACCGACACCGCGCCGATACGGGATAGCGCGGCGACGGTGGCCAGCGCGCTCGGCCGGGTCTCCATCACCACGCCGACGCGCATGGCCGGGCGGACACCGACGGAGACGAGCCCGCGCACCACATTGTCGATGCGCGCGTCGACGGCGGCGTTGGTGTGCACGCGATCGTCGAAGAGGAACAGATCGCGCAGCGGCGCCCGCCGTGCCTGCTCGGCGACCAGACTGCTCAAGGAGATGCGGGTGTGCGGCTGGATCATGCCGAGTCGGGTCAGCCGGGGCAGTGCGCGTGCGGCCTCACCGGCGAGTTCGATCGAACCGCGCACGGTATTGCCGGCAATACCCTCCAGTGCCTTGCCGACGCCCGCCCCCGCCTCGGCCAGGGTGGCCGCGGTGTGCACGACCCGCGTGGCCGCCGAATTCGGCCGGTTGGTCGCCACATGTTCGGCCATCGGCACGATCTCCGGCGGCAGCGGCTGATCACGGTCCATCCAATCGATCCACTGACGCACCAGCGGCCAGGTGTGCCTGGTCGCCATGCTGCCCGCGACGAGACCGAAATGTCCGGCCACCAGACTGGCTTCGTACACCTCGGCATTGGGTGCGGCCCGGACGATGCCGCGCACCGCGGCGGGCTGGCCGACATCGTCGACCTCGCCGACGAAGGCCAGGATCGGGCATTTCAGCTCGGCCAGCGAAATCGGCTGGTCCCGGATCACGAAGCCACCGAGCATCATCCGGTTGTGCGCGACGAACTGCTTGAGCAGATCCGCCGCCGCCGGACCGGCGTAGCCGACCCAGCCGTCATTACTGAGGAATCGACGCTGACGTTCCTTGGGCAGTAACGCTTCCCGGTCGTGCAGCTGGCGCAGGAAGTCGATGCGCGATTTGGCGGTCTTCACCGGGTCGAGCAGCTGGAAGCCGAGCCGGACCATCGAATCGGTGATCGGCAGCCGGGTGACCACATGGTCGGCCAGGAACTCCGCGACATCGGAGACCATGCCGTACGGCAGTCCGAACGGCATACCCGCGACCACATCCACCGGGCTGCCGAAGGTCACGATGCTCTCGACACCCTTACCGAACCGGTAGGCGGTGGTCTGATAGGCGAACATGCCGCCCTGTGAGTACCCCATCAGGTGCACATTGCTGCCGGTCGCGTCACAGACCGTATCGATCGCGCTGTTGACCGCGAGGACGTGATCGGCCAGATCCCGTTCCCAGCCGCCCTCCTCACTGGCGGGCGAACCGAAATCGACCACCCAGCAGTCGATTCCGCCGCGATGCAGAATGCCGACCGCGCCGTCGTCGGCATTCACATCCCAGATATCGGCATTCACCATCAGCGGCGGTACCAGGACCGCGACCGGGCGGTGTCCATGGCGGCCTTCCCGTGGCCCTCCGTGGTTACGCTCGCTGCCTCCTCCGGGCCTGTCGCTCAGGCCCCGACCCGGCGTCGCGTCGTCGGGGAAGTAATGGCGCAGTCGATACATCCTGCGCCGTTCGACGATCTCGAACGGCGACGACTCGACATCGTGGGTCAACCCGCCGAAGCGGATGACCTCGAGGCCGTTCTGGGCCGTCGCCATCAGCCGCCGCACCGACCCGACCAGACCTTCCACATTGAACTTCACGATCGCTCCTGGCCCTACCCTGCAAAGTGATCCGAATCACACATTCAGATGTGCGCAGACGAGCTTCCCACACCGTGTGTCCATTATGGGTCGGCTACTCGGCCTCGGTCAGCTGGATCGATGCCCACTACGCTGCATGGTCCATCCACGCAGCGAGTATTTCCGGGCCATGGCCGACCACAATCTGGTGCGGGTCGATGTCATCGATCCGACCGATGCCACGATCCCCTACTGGGAGCTGCGCACCCAATCCGAACTGGCGACCGGCGTGGAGAAGCCGTTCCCGAACGCCTACAAGGAGGGCAGCTTCCAATACCTGCTGATCGCCGCCGATAAGGTGGGGCGATGAGCGAGCGCAGCGAGCGAACAATGAACACAGCCGAGCACCTCGCTCATGCCGGAGCCGAGCGTCAGCGAGGCGCAGGCAGGAGCGAGCCATCCATAGGCACAGCACGATCGGTCACAACGGAGCCGAGCACCAGCGAGGCGGAGCTGTGACCGAAACGCTGGCCGAACCCATCACCGACCGCGAAGCCCTGCCCGTCGAACTCGTCGATGCGGCCGGGCACGCGGTCGGTGCGTGCCCGGTAGCCCAAGCGCATACCGCGCCTGGGCTGCTGCACCGCGCGTTCTCGGTGCTGCTGTACGACGATGCAGGCCGGGTGCTGTTGCAGCAGCGTGCCGCGGTGAAGACGCGGTTCCCGCTGCTGTGGGCCAACTCCGCCTGCGGTCATCCCGCACCGGGTGAGCCGGTGGCGGTGGCCGCCGCCGTCCGGTTGGCCGAGGAATTAGGGTTGGCCACCGCGCTGACCGAGGTCGGCATCTTCCAGTATCACGCCGAGGATTCCGCGACCGGTCGAGTGGAGCACGAATGGGATCACGTGCTCATCGGGCGGCTCGATGCCGAGTTCCTACGGACGGCGGCGCCGCGGCCGGATCCTGCGGAGGTCGCCGACTACGCCTGGATCCAACCGGAGGCGCTGCGCGATGCGATCGCCGACAATCCCGGGAACTACACGCCGTGGCTGCTCGGTGTGCTCGATATCGCGGAAGAAGCGGTGCGGGTCGTCCGAAGGTCTTTCCGCTGACCCGGCGATACCGGCGGGCCGAGCCGAGGCAGCCACCGCTCATAGTCGCCGGCGATCCGCGTGTGGCCGTCTCGACCGAGTCCATAGCACGGAGAGGGTCCCACACCTCCTTGCTGCTTTTCCGGTTCAACAGACACGGCTGGTCGTCTTGGGTTGACTCCAGAGCATGCCTTAATGCGCATATCTACGTTTCTGCAAGAAAATTGGCCACACTTGGGACTCCGCACAAAGCCTTCGGGAAATCACAGGAATGGCACAGCGCGTGAACAGGAGCGACTCGGATACTGTTCGCGTACGAGGTTTCGAGTTCAACGAGGTGCACCATGGTCGAGGTCGAAGTCACCGGCGATAAAGTGACCGTTCATGTGCTCGGCGGGCATCGACTACTGGCCCTACGCACGCACGTGACCTTCGATCGGGCCGATATCAAAAAGGTGAGGACCGCCCCGGTCGATCTGCGTCCGCCGTGGCTGCGCGCTCCCGGCACCTTCATTCCTGGCGTGATCGCGGCGGGCACCTACCGCAGTAAGGGGCGAAAAGAGTTCTGGGACACCAGGTTCGACGGCCGAGCAATTCTCATCAACTTGGCTGGTCCCGACTTCACCCGTCTCGTCGTCGATGTCGACGATCCCGATGCGGCCATGACATCCCTGACCGGCGCCGCCTGACAGCTCAGCCAGCGTTTTGGCGCCTCCCGCACCGGGATATGGCTGACGCCGAATAATTCACCGACCTCGCGCAGCGGGATCACGGCGCAGGGCGGCCCCGTCCAGGATCACCCGGTCAGGAAAAGTTCACCGAACCGAACCAACTGGTCTCGTGGTTGGGAATTTCGACACCTGGCTGGGCCGCATCGCCGTCATGCCATGCTGTTGGTTGGCCGAGCAGACAGAGGTATTCCGATGGCACTTACGACAACGCAATCGGCAGATCGTCGCTATGTGCGCCTGGTCGCCGAATTCGACAGGCTGTTCCGCCGCCCGAGCGATGGCGGCGGCGCACTGGTGGTCTACCAGCACGGTGAACCGGTGGTGGATGTGTGGGCCGGATTCGCGCATCCCGGTGTGCCGTGGGCTGCCGATACCGTCGCCATGGCCTATTCCACCGGCAAGGGTGTGGTCTCGACGCTGGCACACCGGTTGGCCGAGCGTGGGCTCTTCGATTACGACGAGCCGGTTGCCACCTACTGGCCGGAATTCGCTGCGGCGGGCAAGCAGCGCATCACGGTGCGCGAGATGCTCACCCACCGGGCGGGTCTGCATCGGTTGCGCGATCTGCTACCCGGTCCGGTAGCGCGCTTCTTCGACGATGCCGAGGTCACCGCCGCACTCGCGGCCTGCTCCCCCGATCCGCGACACGCGGTCACGAGTGGCTATCACGGAATCTCCTTCGGGCATCTGGTCGCCGAGTTGATCCGCCGGGTCTCCGGTTCGGACTTCACCAAGTTGCTACGCACGGAGATCGCGGAACCGCTTGCGGCGGAAGAACTCTGGTTCCGGGTGCCGGAATCCGAGCGCGGGCGCATTGCCACCAACTTTCCTCGGCTCACCGTCGCGGGCATGAGTTGGGAGAACGGTGCGCGGCTCATGGGGCGGACGCGTTTGGCGGCAGCCGCCGAAACCACACCGCGCGGGTTCGCCGATCTGGTTTCCGATCCGCGCCTGCATGATTCGGTGATGCCGGGCGTCAACGGGGTCTTCTCGGCGCGTGCCCTGGCGAAGATGTACAGCGCGCTCGCGACCGATGGCCGGCTCGGGGGCTTCCAGTTGCTCCGACCGGAGACGATCGAGCAGATCACCCAGCGTCAGGTCTTCACTCCCGATTACGTGCTGGCATTCCGCATTCCGTGGGCACTGGGTTACCACGGTGTACCGATGAAGCCGTCCAAGGCCGAACCCGTCTCCGCCTTCGGACATTTCGGCCTCGGCGGCTCGGGGGCATTCGCCGATCCGGCCACCGGGATGTCGCTGGCCTTCGTCACCAATCGGCTCGGCGGGAAGCTGACGCCGTTGGGCGATGCCCGGCTGGCGCGGCTTGGTGCCATTGCCCACAATCTCGCCAAGGCTGGATAGGCGGGCCGGACTCGGTGGGTCGACTCGAGTCGCGGAACCGAGTCAGGAATGATCGGATGATTCCTGACCATGTGGCAGCGCATTCGCGGTGTGGGCTGGCAGCATGGGCGCATGGAGTTGCTGGGACTGGAGCAAATCGAGGCGGCCGCGGCGGCATTGGCGCCGGTGATTCGGCGGACGCCGGTGGTCGCGTCACGGGTGTTATCCGAGCGTGCCGACACCGAGGTGCGACTGAAGTGCGAGAACCTGCAGCGAACCGGCTCGTTCAAACCGCGGGGGGCATACTTTCGGATCGCGAACCTCCCGCCGGAAGACCGGGCGCGCGGCGTGGTGGCGGCCAGTGCGGGCAATCACGCGCAGGGGGTGGCATGGGCCGCGGCTTCCCTCGGGATTCGCTCGACGGTATTCATGCCGGTGGGGGCCTCGCTGCCGAAGTTGGTGGCCACCAAGGCGTATGGCGCCGAGGTATGGCAGGTCGGTGAGACCATCGACGACTCGCTGGATGCCGCAGTGGATTTCGCCGAGCGGACCGGTGCGACGCTGATCCATCCGTTCGATCACGCCGATATCGTCGCTGGGCAGGCCACGGTGGCCCTGGAGATCATCGAGCAGATGCCCGAGGTCGGGACGGTAATCGTGCCGACCGGCGGCGGTGGGCTGCTCGCCGGGGTCGCCATTGCGCTGCACCATGTCGCACCGCAGGTGCGGGTGATCGGGGTGCAGGCGGCGGAGGCGGCCGCATGGCCGGATTCGCTGGCGGCGGGTAAGCCCGTGCGGGTGGCGCGGATGTCGACCATGGCCGACGGTATTGCGGTCGGACTGCCGGGGGAGGTGCCGTTCGCGCACGTCGCGGCGCATGTACCCGCGGTGGTGACGGTGGATGAGGATGCGCTGTCCAAGGCGCTGCTGCTGTGTCTGGAACGGGCGAAGCTGATCATCGAACCCGCCGGTGCCGCTGCGGTGGCGGCCCTGCTGAGTTGCGAGCCAACCGAACTCGGGTTGCAAGGGCCGGTGTGCGCGATCCTGTCCGGTGGAAATATCGATCCGATGATGTTGACCAGGATCATCGGTCATGGCCTCGGTGCGGTGGGGCGCTATCTGGCTGTGCGCGTGACGATTTCGGATCGTCCGGGCGCGTTGAGCGGATTACTCGCGGTGGCCGGGAAGACCGGTTCGAGTGTGGTGGATGTGGTGCACGCGCGGACCAGTGGCCGGCTCGCGGTCGACGAAGTCGAGGTCTCGCTGACGTTGGAGACCCGGGGTCCGTCGCATCGCGATGATGTGCTTGCCGCGCTGGAGAATTCGGGATACGCGGTGCGGGTAGCGGATTAGGAGCCGATGGGTCCGAACGTGTACTTTCGCTCGAATTCAGCGGACACGTGCACACTCCGACCCCGACCTGCCGACCCGTCAGCACTTCCGCTTGTAGAAGTACTTCGAGTTGGCATCCATATCGGCCTGGGTGATGGCTACCATATCGGTCTGGATACTGCGGGTGACCGGCTTACCCTTGAGTGCGGCCGCGGCCTCGTCGACGCCTTTGGCACCGATCCCGGCCGGGTCCTGCGCGATAAGTGCCTGCACGGTACCGGCTTTCAGATCCTCGACCTGTTTCGGACTCGCATCGAAGCCGACCAGTTTGACCTGGCCGAGTTTATTGGCATTGCGCAATCCGGTGGCCGCGCCTTCGGCCGAGCTGAGGTTGGTTGCGAAGATCCCGGCGAGGTCGGGATGGGCGGCCAGGGTCGCGGTGACGATCGAAGCCGCCTGTGCCGCTTCGTTATTGTTGTATTGCACGCCGAGCGAGGTGATCCCCGGATAGGCCTTCACTCCATCTTCGAAGCCCTGCGCACGCGCATCGGTAGTGGAAGTTCCAGCCTTGGTATTGATCACCAGCACCGGTCCCTTGTCGCCGATGAGCTTGGCCAACGTCTGTGCCGCGAGTTCGCCGCCCTTCTTGTTATCGGATGCGATCGACGACAACGCGATCGAGGTGTCATCGAGTGCGGTATCGACCTCGATAATTTTGATTCCGGCATCCTTTGCCTGTTTGATCGGATTCGCCATCGCCTGTGCATGTGTCGGGGCGATCAGAATGCCGCCGGGCTTATTGGCCACCACACCGGTCAACACCGGAGTCTGCGCGCCCGCATCGAATTTGGTGGGCGCCTGGGTTTCCAGCTTGTAGCCGAGTCTGCTCGCCTCGTCCTGCGCGCCGCACTGCATGGAGATGTAGAACGGTTCGTCGGCGACACCGGGTATCAATACCAATTTCTTGGCGTCCGTGCCGCCGAAATTGTTCACCGAGCCACCACATCCCACCACCAACGCGCCGACCGCCGCCATCGCGCCGATCATCACCGCGGTCCACTTCGCCACCCTCATCTGGCTACCTCCGCCTTATTTTCTTATCGCGCAGTGTTGTAACTGCTTACCTCTACTTGCGGTCCCGGGCTCGGCGGCGTAGTTGGTCGAACCACACTGCCCCGACCAGAACCGCGCTCACCGCGATCGGCTGCCAGAACACCGGCACCCCCGCGATGACGAAACCCTTGCGCAGCACCGACGGTATGAAAACGCCGATGACCGTGCCGACAATGGTGCCGATGCCACCGAAAAGGCTGGTCCCGCCGATGACTACGCCAGCGATGGCATCGAGATTGTCGGTACCGTGTCCGCCGATGGTTGTGGTCCCGAAGTAGGCCAGATTCATGAACCCGGCCAGTCCGGCGAGTAGTCCGGTTATCAGATAGACCAGCACGAGATGACGGGTTACCGGGATGCCCGAACGCCGCGCGGCCTCCGCATTGGAACCGATCGCGTAGGTGTAGCGGCCGAATCGGGTGGTGTGCAGCACCCAGGCGGCGAGCACCGTCACGGCCGCCGCGACCAGCACCAGATTCGGTACGCCGCCCAGTGACGTGCCGAACCCCAGGGAGTTGCGCAGCTTATCGGGCACAGTCCTGGTGTCGACGCCGCCGGTGATCAGTTGTGCCGCACCGAGTGCCGCACCGAACGAGCCAAGGGTGACGATCAGCGGTGGAATCTTCGCCTTTGCCACCAGAATTCCATTGAGCAGTCCCCAGATGCCGCCGCCCGCAATGGAAATCAGGAAGCCGACACCGATGATCCCCCACCCCGCTGCGGTGGCGTTCTCGTCGGGGCTGAGCCATTCCATCGTTTTCGCGCCGAGCACGCCGGCGAAGATCAGCACCATGCCGACCGATAGGTCGATGCCGGAGGTAATGATGACGAAGGTCATACCGACCGAAAGAACCAGCAGCACCGAGGTTTCGATCAGCAGGGTCTGCAAGGTGAAGCGGGTCGGGAAGGCGTCTGGGCGGATGATGCTGAAGACCACAGACAGTACGACGAGCACCACACCGATCCACAGCGTGCTCGCGCCGATAAGTCGTTGCAGCACAGTACGTTCCGGCAGATCGGACCCGCCATTGGACTCCACTACTGCGTTGGGCCCACCCGCCACCTGACCACCACCCCGCTCGGAATCGCTGCGCGATGCTGCATTCATTGGACGTCCTCATGGGACAGCGCTCCGGTCATCGCGCCGACCAACTGCTCGAGGGTCGCATCGGCGGCGACGAATCGAGCCACCCGCTTGCCGAGGCGCAGCACCTCGATCCGGTCGGCCACGGTCAGCACCTCGGGCATATTGTGGCTGATCAGGACGACGGCAATGCCCTGGTCGCGCACCTTGCGAATCACCTCGAGCACCCGCTCGCGCTGCACAACGCCGAGGGCGGCGGTCGGTTCGTCCATGAAGACGACCTTGCTCGCCCACAGCACCGCGCGCGCCACGGCGACGCTCTGGCGCTGTCCGCCCGACAGCGCGCCGATCGGAACATCGGCGCTCTGCAATGTCACCCCGAGGCGGCGAAAGTGTTCGACAGCTTGGGTCCGCATCGCCCGCTTGTCGAGCATGCCGAGTCTGCCCGCCAACCCGCGGCGAACCAACTCCCGGCCCAGGAAGAGGTTGGCCGCCGGGTCCAGATCGGGTGCGACGGCCAGGTCCTGGTACACGGTTTCGACGCCGAGCTTGCGCGCGGCCGTCGGCGTGCTGAGCACCGTTTCCGAACCGTCGAGCAGGATGGTCCCCGAATCCGGTTGTTCCGCCCCGGAAAGGCATTTCACCAATGTGGATTTGCCCGCGCCGTTATCGCCGATCAATGCGACGACCTCGCCAGCGCGGACCTGAAAGTTGGCTCCCCGCAATGCCTCGACCCCACCGTAGCGCTTCACCAATGCCTCGGCCTCGAGTACTACATCGCCCGCATCCGATGCCATACCGTCACCTGCGTCGACTCGGTTGAGCAAACGTCCGATCCATCGGCCGATGCTACGTTCGCCGCCACCTCCTATGGGACGAATTCGGCAAAATGCGCAGGGCGCAACGACATCGATCAGTCCCACCAGAAGCGCCACAGCTGCCGCAACAGGGATTCGGCGAGCTCATCGAGCGAATCGTGATCCTGTTCGGCCGCATCCGCACAGTACAGGTACGCCTCCAACGCCTGGGTCAGCGCGGCGTCTTCGGTCAGCTCCGGCTCGTTCGCGACGGCGAGCCACAGCGTGTCGGACTCCAGCGCAACGAGTTCGCAGCGGCGCTCCGACGCCGCCCACCGGCGCAGCATCATTGCGTGGTCGGCGCCGTCGAGGTCGTGGTTGAGCGCACCCGACCATTGCAGTTCGTACGGGACCAGCCAGGAATTCGCGGCGGGCACCAGGGCGAGCTGTTCGAATTCATCGCAATCGTCGCGAATACTCCAGACGTCGCCCCAATCGAATCCGTCGTAGTCGTAGAGCTCGAGATCCAGATCGGCCCAATCCGGGCCGCCGCGCGGAATCTCGAAATCATCACCCGACCACTCGCGATATCTCTCGCGCAGCCAGTCCGCCGCATCGGTTTCGGCGACGAGTTGCGGAATCGGCAACTCGCGTGATCGCTGCCAGCCGTGCTCGGATCCGGTTCGATACCAGGTATCGGTTTTGGTCAGCACCGGCCACAGTCCGGTTTTCGGATGCACGTCCCGCACCTGTTCCCACAGCCCGGCCGCCGCATATCCGGGCTCGGTCGACACCACCCACACCGGCGCCCCCGACACCGTTCGCTCGACCACCGACGCCGCCGGAAGCTCGATCCCATATGCCGCCAACGCTTGCGCCGGATCACTGCCCGCGAAGGGCACCGCCGCTGCGCTCGCTGGTCGGTCCGCGGTGAAGGTCCCTGCCTCGAAATCTCTCTTCATGAGCCGACATTCAACAACCACCCACCGACAAGCTCCACGCGTATATCAGTGTGCGCCACCGAGTTCCAGTGCCAGGACGCCGACAATCACCAAACCGATACCGCCGACCTGGATCAACGACAGTCTTTCATCGAGGAATAGGGCACCGATGACGGCGATGGCCGCGACGCCGACCGCCGACCAGATGCCGTAGGCAACGCCGATCGGCATGCCGCGCTTCAGCGCCCGGGACAGGAAGAAGAAAGTGGCGCCGTAGCCGATGACCACGATGATGGAGGGCACAACTTTCGTGAAACCGTCGGAGATTTTGAGCGATACGGTCGCGGTGATTTCGGAGACGATGGCCAGCGCCAACAACAGCAGGGTCATCGGCGCAGCGTAAACCGGGGTGGGTGGCCGACATGCGGTTGGGGCCGCAAGGTTTCGGGTGCCTCGATGACAAGGTCGATAGCGCAGACTCCGGTCACGGGGTTGCCTGGTGGCAGCGACAGGTCCGGCACAGGTGGCGCCGACCTCGGCGCTAGTCGGACGAGGAGGAGTTATGGACGCTGAGCTATCGCCCGGGTCAGCTGCACCACCCGGACGCGGTCCCGGCGCTCGCCCCACCACTCGTGCACGTGGCCGATCTACTCGGCCGCGACTTCGGCCCAGCGACCATCGACGCGGACGATCGACAGTGACTACCCCGGCGCGCCGCGGCGAAAGCCGACCCCGTGACGCTGGAACACGATCCGGGCGGGTCAGGCGCGCAGTTCGGCGACAGCGGTGCGGATCTCGCCGAGTTGCGCGGCGACCTGCACGCCCGCGGTTCCGCCGCGCGCATTGCGGGACGCGATCGAGCCTTGCACGGTGAGCACTTCGCGGACCTGTGGAGTCAACCCCGGATCTATGGCGGCGAATTCCTCGTCGGTCAGCTCGTCGAGGCCGACGCCGCGCGCCTCGGCGGCACGCACGCACGCACCCGCGGCCTCGTGCGCGACGCGGAACGGAACACCCTGCCGGACAAGCCATTCGGCGATATCGGTGGCGAGGGTGAAACCGGCGGGGGCAAGCTCGGCCATGCGGTCGGTGTGGAAGGTGAGCGTCGAGACCAAGCCCGCGATGGCCGGGAGCAGCAGTTCGAGCTGGGCGACCGAGTCGAACAGGGGCTCCTTGTCCTCCTGCAGGTCCCGGTTGTAGGCCAGCGGTTGAGCTTTCAGAGTGGCCAGCAGTCCGGTCAGGTTGCCGATGAGGCGGCCCGCCTTGCCGCGGGTGAGCTCGGAGACGTCCGGATTCTTCTTCTGCGGCATGATCGACGAGCCGGTGGACCAGGCGTCGGCGAGGGTGACGTAGCCGAATTCCGGTGTACTCCAGATGATCACCTCTTCGGCCATCCGGCTGAGGTCGACACCGATCATGGCGAGCACGAACGCCGCCTCGGCCGCGAAATCGCGCGCGGAGGTGGCATCGATCGAATTCGCCGCAGCAGCATGGAAATCCAGTTCGGCTGCAATGGCTTCCGGATCGAGTCCGAGCGAGGAACCCGCCAGCGCGCCGGAACCATAGGGCGACACCGCCGCCCGCTTGTCGAAGTCGCGCAGCCGATCGATATCACGCAGCAGCGGATGTGCATGTGCGAGCAGATGGTGCGCGAGCAGCACCGGTTGCGCGGCCTGCAGATGCGTCTTGCCTGGCATCACCGCGTCCGGATGCGCGGCGGCCTGGGCGACCAGCGCGTCGACGACATCGAGAAGTCCGGCGCCGATCCGGCGGGCCGCGTCGCGCAGCCACATCCGAAACAGCGTGGCCACCTGGTCATTCCGCGAGCGCCCCGCCCGCAGTCGGCCACCGAGTTCGACGCCGACCCGATCGATGAGCCCGCGCTCCAGCGCGCCGTGCACGTCCTCATCGGCCTCGGCCGGGACGAACGCACCCGAATCCACGTCCGCCGCGAGCTGATCCAGTCCGGTCAGCATGGCAGCGAGGTCGCTCTCCGACAGCAGCCCGGCCTTGTGCAGCACCCGCGCGTGCGCCTTCGATGCGCGAATATCGTAGGGAGCCAACGCCCAGTCGAACTGGGTCGACTTGCTCAGCGCGGCCATCGCCGCAGCCGGTCCGGACGCGAAACGTCCGCCCCAGAGCGCCCCTTCGTTGGTGCTGCCGCTCTGCGTCATCGTGTGCTGTCTCCTCCAGGTCGTCGGGCAGTGAACAAAAAGTCGGTCTTCAGGCGGGCGGCAGCCGCGTCGGATACCTCCCGGCCCCGGCTACGCAGCACCGCGGCCGGATCCGCGCGCGACACCGTCCAGCCGTGCTCGATGAACCAGTCGATCGGATCGCTGCGGCCCTCATCGGAGTACCACAATTCGCCGACATCGACCCCGGCGGATCGCGTCTCCTGCAACGCCTTCGAGTCCAGTGTGGAACCGGTCGAGCGGTAGATCGCGACGCTACTGCCCGGTGCGCTCGATGCCACGATGTTGTCGAGCAGCCGGTCCTGGGCGTCCGCGGGGAGGTAACGCAACAGTCCTTCGACCAGCCATGCGGTCGGCAGTTCCGGATCGAATCCATTGTCCCGCAATGCCGCTGGCCAATCCTGGCGCAGATCCACCGCGATCGCGTGGCGCTGGGCCGCGGGCGGAAAATCGGCCAGCGCATTCTCCTTGAACTCCAGCACCTTCGGCAGATCCAGCTCGAAAACCGTTGTGCCGACCGGCCATTCGATCCGGTAGGCCCGAGCGTCCAGGCCCGCGGCGGGGATGACGATCTGGCGGACGCCGTCGGCGGCCGCCTCCCGCACATAGGCGTCGAGGTAGCAGGTGCGCGCGATCACGGCGGCGATGATAGGACCCATCGACGCCATGGCGGCCTCCTCGAGATCCGGGATCTCGCCGCGCGCAATACGCGTCCAGGATTCCGAACCGACCGCGGTCACCAGCACTTCGGCGTACCGGTCATGGAACAGTGCGTCCGGGCGGCGGCTCTCAGCGGCCCGCATGGCCGCCACGCCCAGCGCCGTGGCACCGACGCTCGATTCGATATCCCAGCTGTCGTCATCGGTCCGCATAACGCTCCCTTCGGGTCGGCCACTATCGCGCCGACCCGTTCGAGCCTAATGGCCACCGTTGGACGTGGTCCCGCGCGCTCGCTACTTCTGGTTCAGGTCGCGACGTGCCGCGACCTTCGAGGACAGGCCGTGGATCTGCACGAAGCCCTTGGCCAGCGACTGGTCGAAGGTGTCGCCCTCGTCGTAGGTGGCCAAGTTGAAGTCGTAGAGCGAGCGCTCGGAACGGCGGCCGTTGACCACGACGGATCCGCCGTGCAGCACCATCCGGATCTCACCGGTGACATGCTCCTGAGTTTCGGCGACGAATGCGTCCAGCGCGCGCTTGAGCGGGGAGAACCAGAGGCCGTCGTAGGCCAGCTCGCCCCAGCGCTGCTCGACCTGCCGCTTGTAGCGGCCCAGTTCGCGCTCGATCGTGACGTTTTCCAGGGCCTGGTGCGCGGTAATCAGCGCGATGGCGCCGGGGGCCTCGTAGATCTCGCGGCTCTTGATGCCGACGAGCCGGTCCTCGACCATATCGAGGCGGCCGACGCCCTGGCGGCCCGCACGATGGTTCAGCTCGACAATGGCCTCGAGCACGCTGACCTGGCGGCCGTCGATGGCGACCGGCACACCCTTGTCGAAGGTGACGATGAGTTCGTCCGGCGCCTCGAAGTTGACCGTCGGGTCCGAGGTGTAGTCGTAGACGTCCTTGGTCGGCGCGTTCCAGAGGTCCTCGAGGAAGCCGGTCTCCACCGCGCGACCCCATACGTTCTGGTCGATCGAGAACGGCGACTTCTTGGTGACATTGATCGGGAGCTGGTTCTCCTCGGCGAAGGCGATGGCCTTCTCCCTGGTCCAGGCGTAGTCGCGGACCGGGGCGATCACATTGAGGTCGGGGGCGAGCGCGCCGATACCGACCTCGAAGCGGACCTGGTCGTTGCCCTTACCGGTGCAGCCGTGCGCGACGGTGCTCGCGCCGTGGAACTTGGCGGCCTCGACCAGGTGCTTGACGATGAGCGGGCGGCTGATCGCCGAAACCAGCGGGTACTGGCCCATGTACATGGCATTGGCCTGAATTGTCGGCAGGCAGTACTCATTGGCGAACTCGTCACGAGCATCGACCACGATCGCCTCGACGGCGCCGCAGTCCAGCGCACGCTGGCGCACCACATTCATGTCCTCGCCGCCCTGGCCCAGATCGATGGCGACCGCCACGACCTCGGCGCCGGTCTCCTTGCCGATCCAGCTGATCGCGACGGAGGTATCGAGCCCACCGGAGTAGGCGAGTACGACGCGCTCGGACATGTCTATGTGCTCCTCGGTTTCGTGCTTGTCTGCAGGTCGTGCCCGCATCCGCGGGCGGCGGGCGCGGCGCTCACCGACGCACTCGAATCGCACGTCAGGCAGCCCGCACGGGCATGCAAATGATTATGCACGATGATGCAAGCCCATTCACAACCGGGTCCGAGTTCCACATCCCCGCTCCCACCCATTCCACCTATGTCACGCTTGACCCGGTAACTATCGGAGCGGGCAAAGGACGGACCCCATGCTGCACCTCATGGCAGGAGAATTCAGCACCCTCGGCAACGCCGTCCTCGACGTCGGCCGCGCGATGGTCGACCTCATCCAAAGCATCATCAATGTCGGCTCCTCGGGCAACACCCCACGCGGCGGCGGCGGCCGATACCCCTTCGGCTGACACTGCCCGAAAGGCTCGCACATCCAGCGCCTACGCATACGTTGTGCCCTATGCGAGGCAGCCACTAGGCGTGACCCATCGTGACCGCGCGCTGGCGGACGGTTGGCAGATCGAAGCAGCCGCTCGGACGCTCGGGAGATCAGGCCAATTCTTCGATCCTGGCCGCTAGTTCGGCGCCAGTGAGGGGTTCGCGCGCGATTACGGCGATGGTGTCGTCACCGGCGATGGTGCCGACGATGAAGGGGAGGGCGGCGCGGTCGAGGGCGCTGGCCAGATAGTGGGCGGCGCCGGGTGGAGTGCGCAGAACAGCGATATTGCCACTGGCGTCGGTGGATACCAGCAGGTCGCCGAGGAGTTTGGAGAGGCGGTCGGTGCCGCCGGTGACGCCGCGGACGGGGCTGCCGTCTTCGGGCACCACGTAGACGCCCGCACCGCCGTCGGCGGCGCGCAATTTCACGGCGCCGAGTTCATCGAGGTCGCGCGACAGGGTGGCCTGAGTGGTCTCGATGCCTTCGGCGGCGAGCAACGCGGCGAGTTCGGTTTGGCTGCGGACCGCATGCGCCGTCAGCAATTCGATGATGCGGGACTGGCGACCGGCGCGGGTACGGGCGATAGCGGGAGCGGACTTGCTGGCATCGGGTTGGACGGTCATGGCCGAGCCTCACCGCCGTGTCTCGCACTCACTGCGCCTCACCTCGCTTGGCCAACAACCACACCAGCAGTGCCTTCTGCGCATGCAGCCGATTCTCCGCCTCGTCCCACACCACACTATGCGGCCCGTCGAGCACCCCGTCAGTGATCTCCTCACCGCGATGCGCTGGAAGGCAGTGCAGCACAACGACATCCGGCTGCGCCTTGGCGAGCAGGTCCTCGTTGAGCTGGAACGGACGGAATGGGCCGACGCGGTCGAGGCCGTCATTCTCCTGCCCCATAGAGGTCCAGGTGTCGGTCACCAGCGCATCGGCACCGGCCGCCGCGGCAACCGGATCGCCGGTGAGGGTGATGGTCGCACCGGTCTCCGCGGCCCGCTTGCGCGCGGCCTCCAGAATCCACGGCAGCGGTTCGAAACCTGTTGGCGCGGCGATGGTTACGTTCAATCCCGCGGTCACACCACCCAGCATCAGCGAGTGCGCCATATTGTTCGCGCCGTCACCGAAGTAGGCGAGATTGCGCCCGGCCAGAGTGCCCTTGCGCTCGACCAGGGTCTGCAGATCGGCGAGCACCTGACAGGGGTGGAACTCATTGGACAACGCATTGACGACCGGAACCGTTGCGGTGACCGCCATTTCGTCCAGACGCGACTGTTCGAAGGTCCGCCACACGATCGCATCGACGAAGCGCGAGAGCACCTTGCCGGTATCGCCGAGTGTCTCCTCGCGCCCGAGCTGGGTGTCACGACCGTCGACCACCACCGCATGCCCGCCGAGTTGGGCGATACCCATTTCGAAGGAGAACCGTGTGCGGGTCGAGTTCTTCTCGAAGATCACCCCTACCCCGCGCGGCCCCTCGAGCGGCCGATGCGCGAACGGATCCTTCTTCAATTCCGCTGCGAGCGCGAGGATTTCGGCCTGCTCGGCAGGCGTCACATCATCGTCGCGCAGGAAGTGTCGAAGACGGCCACCCGTCTCCCGGCCGCCACCCCTCATGGAATCACTCCGCGATGCTGTATTCATTTGCCCCCCTTGGCGTCCGCGATAGCACCGTCCAGGATCTCGGGCAGATCGCCGACGAAACCATCGGACTGGGCCTCGGTGAGCACCAGCGGCGGCGCGAGCCGAATGATGTTTGGCTTTGGCGCATTCACCAGATAGCCAGCGTCCCGCGCCCGGTTCTCGACCTGGGCCGAGATATCGTCGGTCAGCACGATACCGAGCAGCAGACCCGCACCACGCACGTGATCGATCAGCGGGTGCTCGAGCTGTTCGATGCCGTCGCTGAGCCGCTTGCCGACGGATTCGACATGGGCGAGCAGACCGGTCTCATCGATGGTCCGCAATACCGCAAGAGCCGCTGCGGCGCATACCGCATTGCCGCCGAATGTGGTGCCGTGCAGCCCCGGCGTCAGCAGGTCGGCGGCCGGTCCGGTGGCCAGCACCGCACCGATCGGCAGCCCGCCACCGAGCCCCTTGGCCAGCGTGATCACATCCGGCACGATGCCGAATGCCTGGTGCGCGTAGAACTTTCCGCACCGGCCAATACCAGTCTGCACCTCGTCGAGGACCAGCAGCGCACCGTGACGCGCGGTGATCTCCCGCGCCTTGACCAGATAGTCGATGGGCGGCACGACAACACCGCTCTCCCCCATGATCGGCTCGAGGAACACCGCCGCGGTGTCCGCGTCGACAACCGCCTCGAGCGCCGCCGCATCGCCATAGGGCACATGGACGACACCGGGCGGCATCGGCTCGAACGGCGCCCGCTTGGACGGCTGTCCGGTGAGTGCGAGCGCGCCCATGGTCCGGCCGTGGAAGGCCTCATCGGTCGCGATGATCTTGGAGCGGCCGGTCAGCCGCGCCATTTTGAACGCCGCCTCATTGGCCTCGGTACCAGAGTTGCAGAAGAACGCGCGGCCGTGCCCGTCCCCGAATTCCCCGTCGCCGAAGTGCGCGAGCAGCCGTTCGGCCAGTTCGATGACCGGTTCGTTGACGTAGATATTCGAGGTGTGGCCCAGCGTGCCGAGCTGCTCGGTAACGGCCGCCAGAATCGCAGGATGGGCGTGGCCGAGGCTGTTGACCGCGATGCCGCCGAGGAAGTCGATGTAGCGTTTGCCGTCCGCGTCGTAGACCACCGCACCAGCACCGCGCACCAGCGCGACCTTGGGGGTGCCGTAGTTCTTCATCAACGCGGCGGACCACCGCTGGCGCAGCTCTGCTGTGTCGCTCATGACTCCGCCTCGCTGGCGCTCAGCTCCGTCACGACCGACAGGTCGGCTGTGTTGATTGTTCGCTCGCTCATATTCTCGTTCCGTTCAGTGTGTCCGCCGCGCTCGGGAGCGGGGTGGACGTCACCATCGTTCCGATTCCTTCTCCGGTGAACAGTTCCAACAGCACCGAATGCGGGACGCGACCGTCGATGACATGGGCGGTCGGCACCCCACCCTGCACGGCGCGCAGGCAGGCTTCCATCTTGGGCACCATGCCCGCGTCCAGTCGCGGGAGCAACTCGGCCAGTTCGGCCGCATCGATGCGCGAGGTGAGCGACGAACGGTCCGGCCAGTTGGTGTACAGGCCCTCGACGTCGGTCAGGATCACCAGTTTTTCCGCGCCGATGCCCTCGGCAAGTGCGGCGGCGGCGGTGTCGGCATTGATATTGTGCACCACGCCGTCCGCGTCCGGCGCGATGGTGGAGACCACCGGAATGCGCCCCGCGCCGATCAGGTCGAGCACCGCGTCGGCATTCACCTCGGTGACATCGCCGACCAGACCGATATCGGTGGCCTCGCCGTCGACATCGACGGTGCGCCGGGTCGCGGTGAACAGCCGTGCGTCCTCACCGGAGATGCCCACCGCGTACGGACCGTGCGCATTGATCAGCCCGACCAGTTCCCGGCCGACCTGACCGAACAGCACCATCCGCACCACATCCATCACCTCGGGTGTGGTGACGCGGAAGCCGCCGCGGAATTCGCCTTGCAGACCCAGCTTTTTCAGCATCGCGCTGATCTGCGGTCCGCCGCCGTGCACCACCACCGGATGCACGCCGACGGTGCGCAGGAACGCCATATCGGCGGCGAATGCCTGTTTGAGTTCCGCATCGATCATCGCGTTGCCGCCGTATTTGACGACCACGATCTTGTCGCGGAACTTCTGCAGCCACGGCAATGCGTCGGCGAGGACGTGTGCCTTGTCCAATGCCGAAAGTTCCTGCACCACGTCGCTGGTCATGAGCTGTAAGCCGAATTCTCTTCGACATAGCCGTGCGACAGGTCGGTGGTCCGCACGGTGGCAGTGCCGGCACCGACATTCAGTTCGATCCGCACCTCGATATCGGCGCCGGATAGATCGACCTCGCGCGCGCCCGGCGCGCCGACACTGTCGACGCAGACCGGATTCCCGTTGAACGACACCGAGATCCGGTTCGGATCCAGGGTGATCGGGGCGATGCCGACGGCGGCGAGCACCCGGCCCCAGTTCGGGTCGGAACCGAACAGCGCGGTCTTGACCAGACTGTCGCGGGCCACGGCGCGGGCCGCGATCAGCGCCTCGTCCTCGGAGAGCGCACCGGCGACGGTGATCCGCACCCGCTTGGTCACGCCCTCGGCGTCGGCCATCAGTTGGGCAGCCAGATCGTCGCAGACCGCGAGCACGGCCGCATCCAGTTCCTCCTGTGTCGGCGTGACCTCGCTCGCCCCGTTGGCGAGCAGCAGCACAGTGTCATTGGTGGAGCAGGAGCCGTCGACATCGAGCCGTTCGAAGGTGAGCCGAGTCGCGTTGCGCAGTGCGCGATCCAATTGTTCGGCGCTCGCGGCGGCATCGGTGGTCAGTACCACCAGCATGGTCGCCAGCGACGGCGCGAGCATGCCCGCCCCCTTGGCCATGCCGCCGACGTTCCACTTGTCGCGGTGGTGGAAGGCCGCTTCCTTGGGCACAGTGTCCGTGGTCATGATCGCGTGGGCGGCATCGAGTCCGCCGGACAGCCCGCCGGCCATTTCGTGCACGATCTCGGTGACCGCCGGGACGACCTTGTCCATCGGCAGCCGGTCGCCGATCAAACCGGTTGAACAGACCGCGATTTCGCCCGCGCCGGTTTCGGTGCCCCAATTACTCAGTGCCTTGGCCAATTCCTCGGCGGTCCGGTGAGTGTCCTGGAATCCGCCCGGACCGGTACAGGCATTGGCCCCACCGGAATTCAGGATCACGGCGCGCAACCGGCCACCGGTGAGCACCTGCTGCGACCACAGCACCGGCGCGGCCTTCACCTGGTTGCGGGTGAACACACCCGCGGCGGCGTATTCCGGCCCTTCGTTGAATACCAGTGCCAGATCGGGTTTTCCGCTGGCCTTGATGCCCGCGGCGATGCCCGCCGCCCGGAAGCCGAGCGGTGCGGTCACGCCCTGGCTCCGGACCAGCTTGCCTGCCGGGGGTTCGATCGTCGTCACGGTGCCACTCCTACGGTGGAAAGTCCTGCGGTCTCGTCGAATCCGACCGCCAGATTCATGGATTGGACCGCGGCGCCCGCGGTGCCTTTGGTCAGGTTGTCGATCGCGCCGATCACGACGAGCAGCCCGGCATCGGCATCCACCGCGACCTGGAGGGTGACGACATTGGAGCCGAGCACCGAACCCGTCTGCGGCAGTGTGCCTTCCGGCAGCAGGCGCACGAATGGTTCGTCGGCGTAAGCCTTTTCATAGACCGCGCGTGCCTGCGCGGCGTCGACCCGGGTCGGGGCGGTGCAGGTCGCGAGGATGCCCCGCGGCATCGGCGCCAGCACGGGGGTGAACGATACGGCGACCTCGGTAGTACCGGCGGCCCGCAGGTTCTGCGCGATCTCCGGGGTGTGCCGGTGGGCGCCGGCGATGCCGTAGGCCCGCACCGAACCCATGACCTCGGAGCCGAGCAGGCCGACGTCGAGTTTGCGGCCCGCGCCCGAAGTACCACTCACCGCAACCACATTCACCGTCGGTTCGATGATTCCGGCCGCGATCGCCGGTGCCAGCGCGAGGCTGGCGACCGTGGGATAGCAACCGGGAACCGCGATCCGATTGGCGCCGCGCAGCCGTTCGCGCCCGCCCGGCAGTTCCGGCAGGCCGTAAGGCCAGCTGCCGGCGTGGGTGGTGCCGTAGTACTTCTCCCAGGCCGCCGCATCGGTCAGCCGGAAGTCGGCGCCGCAGTCGATGATCACCGTCGACTCCGGCAGCTGCTGTGCGATGGCGGCGGACTGCCCGTGCGGCAGACCGAGGAAGACGATGTCGTGGCCGGCCAGCTCGTCGACCGTGGTCGGGGCGAGCACGCGATCGGCGAGCGGCAGCAGATGCGGCTGGAGCTCCCCCAGCGTGCTGCCCGCATTCGAGCCCGCGGTCAGCGCACCGATGACGAGGCGTCCGTCGCGGTAGGCCGGATGACCGAGCAATAGACGCAGCACCTCACCGCCGGCGTATCCACTGGCACCGGCCACCGCAGCCCGCAAGACCGAGCTGCCCGACGAATCAACCATGTGATGATTATGCACGATTATGCAAGCCCATTCATGGACGGGGTGTCACTCTGTCGCTTTCACCCCACCTCACCAGGCCGTTCCCGATCGCACGGGCAGTGATACCCGGGAAGGTCGCGCCTCAATCGCGTCGATGAGATTCGACACTCGATCCGGTTCGGCGCGCCGAATGCCGCGCAAAGCTTTGTCAGACGAGCGTCGCTGGATCGATACCGAGCGCCGCACGCAGACCGATCTCACCCTTCGGTGTGAGGCGGACGGCGCGGCCGGATCCGATACGTCGGACCCAATCCAGTGCCTGTAGCCGGCGGCACAACTGTGCGCCCGCGGCACCGCCGAGGTGAGTGCGGCGTTCGGTCCAGTCGAGGCACGGGCGGGTAATCGGGCGGCGAGTGCGCAGTGCGTTCGCCTCGATGCCCATCGGCCCCGTCAGCCAGACCAAGCCCGCCTCGGTGAGGGCGAAGCCGCCGTCGACATCGAGCAGTTCATGCTCGGTCATGGCATCGGTGATCGCGACGCCGAGCCGGCCCGCGAGGTGGTCGTAGCAGGTCCGGCCGCGGGCCAGGGCCGCCGTCGCGGTGGACGCGCGCAGTGTCGTGGATTCGGGGCTGGCCGGTTCCAGGTGGGCGACCATGGTCTCCAATAACTCGGCGACCTGCGGACTCGCCAACTGCACATAGCGATGCCTGCCCTGACGACGTTCGATGAGCAGACCGCCGTCGAACAGCCGGTTCAGATGCTCGGTCGCGGTGGATGGCGCGACCCCGGCGTGGCGGGCCAGCTCGCCCGCGGTCCAGGCCCGACCGTCGACCAGGGCCAGGCACATATCGGCGCGGGTGCGATCGGCCAGCAGGGTGGCAAGTCCGGCCAGCTCGGCTCCTCGGGTGTGCACCACACCATGATCGCGCCGGGTCATTTCGGCCGGCACCGAAGTATCCGACTCGAAGAAATTTCTGTGCGCGATGTCGATCGGCGCTGGGGCCGTTCGTGTAGGTGGTGCAGCCGGTAACCGACCGGCTGAACAGAAAGGAATCCCCATGAGCAAGATCATCGCGGTCGAGCACCTGACGCTGGACGGCGTCATGCAGTCCCCCGGCCGGGCCGATGAGGACACCCGGGACAGTTTCCGCCACGGCGGCTGGGCGCATCGCCACGACGATCCCGTGCAGGCCGAGGTGATGGGAGCGCATATGGCGGCCCATCACACGCGTTGATCGATCCGGCGGTGATCACCACCGAACTGCTCGGCATGATCACCGCTGACAACCCGCGATCGCTCAGTGCTTGCGCACCACTCGCTCCCCCTGTCCCGGCTTCCAAATAGTGATATCGAGGTGATCGTCGATGACCTCGACGGTGGAGGCGCCGGTCAGCTCAGCGGTGTAGAAGTGGTCGAAGTCCCGGTCGCGGATATCGAATCCGGTTTCGTCGAACAGTTGCTGGGTGAAGCGGGCGTGCACTTGCTTGTCCGGAAGGTCGGCGGCGGTGCCGAAGAGCTTCGCGTCACCGTCGCCGACCTGCGTGTCGACGGTCGCGGTGTGCAGGCAGAACCGCGGGTCACGGGCGAGATCGTTGAACTTGGTGGTGTTCGGCATGCCAACGATCACCAGCATGCCCTCGAAAATCCGCGGTTCGACGGGGCTGATGCGCGGGAAACCGTCGGAGCGCAGCGTCCCGAGCATGCAGAGGTTGCCGGTGGCCTGGTGCCGGCGCGTGAACACGGTGGCGATGCGTGGCGCTTCTTCGGTGAACTGACTCCATGTGGTCATGCGCACGACGGTATGAGCTAGACCTGACATCTTCTGTCAAGTTCTATGGCTAATCTCGGATTCATGCGAGCGAGTCGATTGGTGCAGCTGTTGTTACTGCTGCAGACCCGCGGCCAGACCACCGGACGGGAGCTGGCGCGCGAGCTGGAGGTGTCGGTGCGGACGGTGTATCGCGATATCGAGGCCCTGTCCGCGGCGGGTGTGCCGATCTACAGCGAACCGGGCCGGAACGGCGGAGTGCGACTGGTCGACGGGTACCGCACCCGGTTGACCGGTCTCACCACCGAGGAAGCCGATGCGGTGCTGCTCGCCGGACAACCCGCGGCCGCCGCCGATCTCGGACTCGGCACGGTGCTGGCGACCGCACAACTCAAGATGCTGGCCGCGCTGCCACCCGAATTGCGCGGCCGGGCAACACGAATCGCGGAGCGCGTCCATGTGGACGCACCGGGCTGGTTCCATCGCCCCGACGAAACACCAACGCTGGCAACGATTGCCGATGCGCTATGGCACGACCGGCGACTGGATATCCGTTATCAGCGCAAGGATCGCACCGTCGAACGCCGCCTTGATCCGCTTGGCCTCGTACTGAAGGCCGGGACTTGGTATCTCGTCGCACGTGACCGATCGGCCATCCGCTCCTATCGCGTCAGCCGGATCGCATCGGCGGAACAGATCGGCGAATCCTTCACGCGCCCAGATGATTTCAACCTCGCTGCGCATTGGTCGGCAGCCGCCGACGATTTCGCCCGATCGATGCTGCGCGTGCGGGCTCGCTGCCGGATCGCGGCCGCCCAGCTGCGGCTGCTCCGGTTGATGAACGAGCCCGCCGCGGTCGCCGAAGCAATGGCATCGGCAACCGAACCGGACGCCGAGGGTTGGGTCGAGGTGACCATTCCCTCGGAGTCCTACGAGGTGCTGGCTAGTACGATCCTGCCGCTCGGCGAATTCTGCGAGGTCCTGGACCCGCCCGAATTCCGCGACCGGCTCGCCACGACGGCCTTCGCGATGGCCGAGCGCTACCGCACCCCGTGAGCCCGCACACCCGGTGCCGACTCAGCGCAGCGAGCGGAAGAATGCGCGCACATCGCTGATCAGCAGTTCCGGTGCTTCCATGGCCGCGAAGTGACCACCCCGGTCGTATTCGGTCCAGCGCACGATGTTGTGCTGCTGCTCGGCAAGCACGCGAATGGAGTTGTCACCGGCGAATACCGCTGCCGCAGTGGGCACGCCAGAGTTCCGCGGCGGCATACCCCACGAATCCCCCTCCCCGTACAACCGGATCGAGGAGACGAAGGTCCCGGTGAACCAATAGAGGCTGACATTGGTCAGCAGCGCGTCGCGATCCACCGCGTCATCGGGCAACTCGACCGCGGGATTGGTCCAGCGCTGAAAGATATCGACGATCCAGGACAGCAGCCCGGCAGGCGAATCGTGCATACCGATCGCCAAGGTTTGCGGACGCCCCGCCTGCACCATCGCATAGCCGTACCGGGTGTAGCTCTCGCTTCCGGTGAGTTTGTCCAGCTTCGCCCGATCCGCTGGGCTGTAGTCCGGTTCCGTTCCGTCATCGGTCCAGGTCGGCAACGTGATCGGGCCGTTCACGTGGATGCCGAGCACATGGTCGGTGGCGATCCGACCCAGTTCGGTCGAGACGAAGAAGCCCGCGTCGCCGCCTTGTGCGCCGTACCGGTCGTAGCCGAGCCGCGCCATCAACTTCGCCACCACCTGCGCGAACTGCTCGGTGGCACCGTCCCCGACCTTCGGCCCGGCCGCCGAGAAGGCGAATCCGGGCAACGAAGGGATGACCAGATGGAAGGCGTCGGCCAGATCACCGCCGTGTGCCCGAGGATCGCTCAAAGGTCCGATTACATCGAGGAATTCGATGAACGAACCGGGCCAGCCGTGGCTCAATACCAGCGGCACGGCATCGGGTTCTGGCGAGCGGACGTGTAGGAAATGCAGCTGCTGCCCATCGATTTCGGTGACGAACTGCGGCAGCTCGTTCAGTCGCGCTTCGACTGCGCGCCAATCGTATTCGGACCTCCAGTACTCGGCGAGGTCCTTCATGTACGAGATCGATGCACCCTTATCCCAACCGACGCCGGCGATTGCAGGCGGCCACGAGGTATTCGCCAGCCGGGCGTGCAAATCGTCGATCCGGTCCTGCGTGATGTCGATACGGAAGGGGCGAATGTCGTGTTCGGTGCTCACGAAGATGACGGTATGACCTCCTTAGGACAGGATCGTTCCTAAGCATCTGACATGCTGGATTTCGTGTTGGAGACCTCGGCACGACTGCTCAAACTGCTCACCCTGCTGCAAACCCGTCGCGACTGGACCGGGACCGAACTCGCCGAACGACTCGGCGTCACCGGCCGTACGGTGCGCCGCGATGTGGATCGGCTACGTGAACTCGGCTACCCGGTGCACGCCACCCAGGGCACCGGGGGCTATCGGCTCGGTGCCGGGGCCGCCCTGCCGCCGCTGCTGCTCGACGACGAGGAAGCCGTCGCGGTGGCGGTCGGCTTGCGCAGCGCCGCCGACGGCACCGTCGCGGGCATCGAGGAGGCATCGCTGCGCGCGCTCACCAAACTCGAGCAGGTGTTGCCGTCCCGCCTGCGCCACCGGATCCGCACATTGCGCGGCGCGACCGTCCGGGTCGGCACGGCGGAGGCAACCGTCGAGCCGGATACGTTGATGGCCGTCGCCGAGGCCCGTCAACGGCACGAGTGCCTGCGTTTCGACTATCGCGCGCACAGCGGTGCGACCACCCGTCGTACCGTGGAGCCGCACAGCCTGGTGCACTTCAGCCGGCGCTGGTACCTCGTCGCCTGGGATGTCGATCGCGGTGACTGGCGCACCTTCCGAGCCGACCGGATCGCGCCACGAACACCCACCGGCCCACGCTTTACGCCACGCGAACTCCCGGAAGGTGATGTCGCGGCCCACCTTTCGCTACGGCTGTCCGCTCGCGCGTGGCCACATCAAGCAATTGCCCTGCTGCACAGGTCCGCCGAGGACGCTGCGGCGAACGTGTGGCCCGGCATGGGCGTCATCGAAGCCGTCGACGATCACAGCTGCCAACTGCACGTCGGCGCGGACACACCGGAGGCACTGGTCTGGATGATCACCTCCGTCGATATCGACTTCACGCTGCTCAGCGGCCCGCCCGAACTCGTCACGGCCATTCGTGCCCACGCCGACCGCTGCGTCGCCGCCGTGCGGAACTTCGACTGATCTGCACGAATCGACCAGCCCGGCATCGGGATTCGGACCGACGCCGGGCTGGGCGCCAGCTTCGACGATGTGGTGATGCTGCGCGTCTACCTGACCAAGCGCGAGGACTTCGCCACGATGAACGAAGCGTACGGCGAATTCGTCAGCGCCAACACTACCGGCGATGTATTGCCGTGCCGCACAACGGTATTCACCGGCCTTCCCCGGGAGGAAATGCTGGTCGAGATCGATGCGGTCGCCATTGTCTCGGCGTAAGCGCTAACCGGAGTTGCGCAGCGCGGTGGCGAGTCCGTTCATGGTCAGCAGAATGCCGCGTTTGACGAGTTCGGAATCGTCGCCTGCCCGCAGCCGTCGCAGCAACTCGACCTGCATCTGGTTCAACGGCTCCAGGTAGGGGAACCGGTTGTGGATCGACTCCGCCAGTGACGGGTTGTCGGCGAGCAGGTGATCATTGCCCGTGATCGCGGCGTGCATGCGGATGGTGCGGTCGTGCTCGTCGCGGATCATCCCGAAGATGTGCTCGCGCAAGGCCACATCGTCGACGAGTTCGGCGTATCTGGCCGCGATATCCAGGTCGCTCTTGGCCATGACCTGGGCCAGATTCGACAGCACCGTACGGAAGAACGGCCAGCGGTTGTAGAGGTCGGACAGGATCGCCAGGCGGTTGGGATCACCGCCGACCCATTCCTCGAGCGCCGCACCGGTCCCGTACCAGCCCGGCAACATGACGCGGGCCTGACTCCACGACATCACCCACGGAATGGCCCGCAGATCACGCACCGAATTCGTCGGTTTACGGGAGGCGGGGCGACTGCCGATATTCAGATCGCCGACCTCGGCGACCGGCGTGGACTGCCGGAAATATTCGACGAATCCCGGTGTTTCGTGCACCAGGCGGGCGTACGCGGCACGGGCGCGCTCCGCCAGATCGTCCATGAGCGCATAGGACGGTTCGGCATCGGGACCAAGCCCCTCCACATCGAGCAGCGTCGATTCCAGGGTCCCCGCGATCAACGATTCCAGATTGCGATGCGCCGCACCGGATTCCGCGTACTTGGCCGCGATAACCTCACCTTGCTCGGTCAACCGCAGCGAACCCCGCACGGCGCCGACCGGCTGGGCGAGAATCGCGTCATAGCTGCGCCCGCCACCGCGACCGACCGTGCCGCCGCGACCATGGAAGAGTCGCAAGCGAATTCCGGTCTTGCGCGCCACCTCGACCAGTTCCAGCTCGGCACGGTAGAGCGCCCAGTTGGCGGCCAGATACCCACCATCCTTATTGGAATCGGAGTAGCCGAGCATCACCTCCTGCCGCATTCCCTTGGCGGCCACCAGTTCTCGATACACCGGGACATCCAATACCGCGGCCAGGGTCGCCGCACCGGCAGCCAGATCCTCGATGGTCTCGAACAGCGGCACGATATTCACCGGACAGCTCGGCGGTCCATCCGGCTCGCCGGGATCGAGCAGTCCGCCTTCCTTGAGCAGCAATGCCGCCTCCAGCATGTCGCTGACCGAGGTGCACATGCTGATGATGTAGTTCGGCACCGCGTCGACCCCGAAGGTGACGACGGCATCCCGTGCGGCACGGACGATGTCGAGTTCCTTCGCCGCGAGTTCGCCGAGTCGGGCATGCGGGCCGAGCAGCGGACGGCGGGTCCACAACTCGGCGGCGAGCAGTTCCACCCGCTCGGGCTCGGCGAGACTCGCGTAGTCCTGATGGACACCCGCCCAGGCCAGCAGCTCGGCGACGACCTGCTCGTGCACCTCCGAGTTCTGCCGCATATCCAGGCCCTGCAGATGAAAGCCGAAGGTCTCGACGGCATACCGCAATGCGGCCAACCGGTTATCGGCGAGCAGACCGTCACCACTGGCGCGCATCGAGACATCGACCGCATCCAGGTCGTCGAGTACCGCCTGCGGGGTCGGGTAGGCCGGTGCACCCATATCCAGCCCGTCCGCGGGCAATTCGCCGAGCGCGGCGACCGCCGATGCCGACAGGCGCGCCCGAATCCGGTGCAGTGCACGGCGATACGGCTCATCCACATGCGTCGCGGGATCCGGATAACCGGCATCGGCCAGTGCGGCCACCTCCGGTGTCACCCGCACCAGCCGCGCCGATTGCGACAGGGACTTCTCCAGCTCCACCAGCTCGCGCAGATACCGGCCGAACGCCACCGCCGACGCCTGCGACGCGGCCTGACGCACGACATCCGCTGTCACATAAGGGTTTCCATCACGATCGCCACCGATCCACGATCCGGGACGCAGAATCGGCCGCGGCAGCAATTCCGCGCCCGGCCACCGGGACCGCAGCGCCGCCCGAACCTCTGCGTTGATCGCCGGAATGACATCGAACAGGGTGATGTCGTAGTAGCGCAGACCGACCGCGATCTCGTCCTGAATCCGCAAGCGCTGCAATCGAATCAGCGCAGTGCGCCACAACGAGAGCACCTGGCGGCGGATCCGCAGCTCCAGATCGGCACGCGCCCGCTCGGTCTCGGTATAGCGCTGCCGTAACCGCATCAACTCGGTGATGCGGGTCTGCACATCGAATACGGTGCGGCGCCGGGTTTCGGTCGGATGTGCGGTGATCACCGGCGATACCAGGGCGTCGGCGAGCAGATCGGCGACCTCGGCGCCATTGAGGGCCGCCACGTCGAGTTTGCGGTAGGTCGCCGCCAGCGAGGAATCCTGCGGCGGTTCCCCCGCCGCCTCATGCGCCGCGCGCCGCCGATCGCGCTGGATATCCTCGGCCAGATTCGCCAATAGCACGAAATAGCTGAACGCCCGGATCAACGGCAACGCGACCGCGATATCGACGCCATCCAGCATCTCCGCCACCGCGCTGCGCTCGACCTCCTCGCGCCGCACCCGGAACGCCTCGATCCGCACCCGCTCGATCAGGTCGAAGACCTCGGGGCCCTCGTGATCGCGGATGGTGTCGCCGAGGACGCCACCCAGGAAGCGGATGTCATCGCGCAGTGGCCGGGTCGCGTCCTGTTCCGTCTCGATCCGCGCTCGGGTCATATTTCGACCCTAGTGCCCCGCGCCACACCGTTGACGGTGACATTCGCCTCGGGCGGTCCTCGGCGAATCAGCCAAGCAGCTGGGAGAACCGCAGGTGGGTTACCCCACGGGTCACGGAAACCGCAGCTGTGCGCCGTACAGCTGGGTAATCGGCTCCTGATCGACATCGACACCCGCATCACGCAAGCCGGGCGAAGGTCTCGTCGACGGCCTCGGTGGTGAAGATCAGGGTGCCCTGCGCACCGCTGGCCAGCCGGGCCTCGTCGGCCTCGCTCGGGTTCATCTCCGGGGTTCTCCAGGATGAATTCGATGCCCGGCTGCGACGCCGGTCCGACGGTCAGCCAGCGACCGCCCGGAAACGGCATATCCGAGCGAGTCCGCAACAGCGATCATTTCGCACGCCGAGAACTCAGCTCGCGACGTCGCCCAGAATTGCGAGCACCACATCCGAGGTATAGAACGGCTCCAGCCGCTCCCGAATCAGCTTGCCCAGCACACCATTGCGCTTGGCACCCTCGATGACGGCAGGGCCGTACCGCAGGATCTCCGTGGCGATATCGTCCCCGGACAGACCGAGTTCCGGCAGCATCGCGGCCAGTGTGTAATCGCCGTATTTGGTGAAGAAGACATCCACGCACTCGTCCACGAGCAGCCCGAAGTACTCCTTCTCCCTGGTGGTAACCGCGATCTCGTAGCAGAGCAGCACCAGTTCGTTCAGATCCTGCTGGGTCAGGTAATCCCGCAGTCCGCTCACCGGCTCGTTGGCGTGCAGATCCCAGAACTCCATCGCGGCCTCGTGCACCGGGGCATCGCGCAACATCTCCCGGATGGCATTGTTGGTGCGCTTGAGCGCGAATACCGCGCCCTTGCCCGCCATATCGCCGATGAAGGTGCTCTCGGTGGCCTTCTTGGCGGTTTTGGCCGCCGATTGTCCGATGGAAATCAGCGATGAGACACCCGGAATCTTGCCCGCGAGCTGCTTATTCGCGTCCATGAAATCGGAGATGAGCTTATCCACGAACTTTGAGGCGACGGTCGCGACCAGCGGACTCTCGGTGAGCCGGTCCAGGATCCGCTCCTGCGCCTGATGCATGCCGAAGATCTTCTCCAGCAGCGCCTCGACCGGTTCGCGGTCGACGACCTGCCCCAGGGTGTAGTCGTTGTTCGCGGCGATGTGGTCGTAGATCGAGTCGGCGAATACCCCGACCATATCCGCGATGACCGGACTGCCGCCGATCAGGTCGATGACGGTGCGGACCGTCTCCTTGGCCTCGTCGATGCTCACGATATCGCGAAAGATGAGGGTGTCGGCCACCCCGATCACCGATTCCACGTCACCGACGACGACCTCGGTGAAGCGCTCACCGCTCACCTCGGCCAGCAGGAATTCCACTTGGGCATCGAGTAGCCGTTCGGCGATCTCACGCGGCTCGCTCATCGAATAACACCATCACATCCGCAGTCCGTCGCGCTCGGTCAGCTTACGGATCGTTCGATTCGACATCGTTGCCGTGCAACGATTTCCGTATCTGCGCCAGACGCTCGCGCGCCGCTTTCTCGCGCGCCTCCCATTGTTCGTCGGCGCTGCGGCCCGCGGGAGTCTGCCGGTCGAGTTCGCCCATCCCCTGCGCGGTACCGAAGCGCTGCTCGACCTTATCGCGAACTGATTCAAAAGTAGGTACGCCGCCGGACGAATATCCACCCGCCTCCGAGCCGGACGGGATACCGGTCGGCGGTACCGGTACCGCCGGTACCGGAGAAAGGCCCCCGACCTGCTCGGATGCACCGCCACCCGACTCTTGGTCACGCGATTGTGGCGTCACAGTGTCGGGACTCACAGCCACATCGGAGCCCGCATGACCGAGTCCGATGGCCTGCACGACCGCGGTGTGCACCCACGAAAGCCGAGGTCGCCCAGCGGTGGCCGTGCCGAGTACCGCCAAGAGTTCGTCATCGGACAGTGCCGCGAGCCGCGCGGTGATCTCATCCACATCACTCATATCGCCAGGCTACGCACGAGCGCCATCAGCGGGCGAGCAGATCACCGGCCCAGGAGCGGATCAAATCCGCCCAATCGACCCCGGTCGACATGATCAGATCGTTGTGCCGCCCGCCGGGAAAGACCACCAATCGCTTCGGCTCGGCTGCGGCTGCGTACAGCCGTTCGGCATGCCGCAGCGGCAGCAGTTCGTCCTGATCGCCGTGCATGATCAAGACCGGTGCGCGCAACTTGCCGATGCGGCGCAGGCTCGGATAGGCGTCCGGGACGAATGGGCTCGGCAGGAAGGGATATACCGAGCGAGCCGCATCACGCAGACCGGTAAAGGTGGACATCAGTATCAGTCCCGTGGGCGGATGTTCGATCGCCAGTTCTAGCAGTACGCCACCGCCGAGCGATTTACCCAGGTAGAGCACGCGATCCGGATCGACGCCCGGCTGTTCCAGCAGCGCCCGCCGGGCCGCGTGGGCGTCGAGGTAAGTGCCGTGCTCGGTGGGTCGCCCGGTGCTGTGGCCATAGCCGCGATAGTCGAAAGTCAGTACGTCCAAACCGATTCGGGTGAGCATCGCGTAGATCGGCACCCGGTCGCCGATATTGCCCGCATTGCCGTGCGCGAACAAGACATGCCCGATCGAGCGTGCGGCGGGCAGCCACCAACCCTGCAGCGTCTCGCCGTCGGTCGTATGGATGCACAGTTCGGTGTAATCCATCGCGAGGCTCGACGGCGTCTGCACGATCTGCCGATCGGGCATGAAGGTCAGCGCATTGAGGATCGGACTGGCCGGATGTCGCATGCCATCGTTCTTACTCGGAACCTGCCACCGCTGTCCGCCGACTCCCCGAACGCACTACACCTCGACGACGTCGACGCCCTTCCAGAACGCGACTCGATCGCGCACCTGCTCGGCCTCCGGCTTCGGATCGGGGTAGTACCATGCGGCATCCGGATTCTTCGCCCCCTCGACCTCGACCGTGTAATAGGACGCGAGCCCCTTCCACCCGCACACGGTATGCGTATCGCTATCACGGAAATACTCCGTCTTCAGCACCCCCGCCGGAAAGTAGTGATTCCCCTCGACCACCACGGTGTCATCGCTTTCGGCCAACACCGTGCCGTTCCAGATGGCTCGCACACTCATCGAATCTCCCACCGTCGCACCGAATTCCGCCGCCCAAAACACGGCTGTCGTGTGCAACCCAGCCCACACCCCGCACTATTCCCCGCATGCTCGGGGTTCCGGTAGTAATCGCGCGAAAAACAACTGGTAGACATCCCGGTCAAAGGCCGGTGGCCGCCCGCCGCGTGAGCCTTTGGCTGCGCGGTGGGCGATCTGGTCGGGGTGTTTCGGGCTGACGAACCGGACCTGCCGTCGACGCAACGCCGACCTGGTCGAGGGATGCGAGTAGGCCTTGTCCGCAATCAACAGCGCGGGCCGGATCCAGGCCCGACCCGCCCCGGTGCGGGCCACCCGAATGCCGTCCAGCAGCGGCAACAGCTGTGGGTTGTCTCCGGCCTGACCACCGGTGAGCAGCACTCGCATCGGCAGTCCGCGGCCGTCCACGGCGAGGTGGATCTTGATGCCCAGCCCGCCGCGGGACCGGCCGAGGGCTTCTCCGTCAACCATGACGGAGCCCCCTTTTTCCGGGCACCGGCAGCATGCTGGTGGGCCCGCACGACCGTGGAATCCACACTGACGATCCACTCCACCTCACCGATCGAGTCGTCCCACACGATCACCTGGTCGAGGATCTTCTGCCACGTCCCGTCCGCGGTCCACATACGCAGCCGTTCGTGGGCGGTTTTCCAGGGCCCGTACCTTTCGGGCAAGTCACGCCACGGCGCACCGGTCCGAAGCTTCCACGGGATCGCGTTGATCACCTGCCGGTGATCACGCCAGCGCCGGCCACGCCCGGATACCGGCAGCATGGGCTCGATCCGAGCCCGTGCCCGATCAGTCAACTCACCACGACCAACCACACGGTGAAGCTAACACTCACTGCCACAACGAATTACAGGGTAGGGCCTAGGTGACCAGCGGCTCCTCGTACCGGATCGCATGCCCGGCGGCGATGGGGTTGATCTTGACCGGGTCGAGCACGCCGTCGGTGAGCACCGCCGGACCCGCCTCGAACAGGTCCTCCAGATAGCACTCCCAGCCACCGGGCGACGAGATCTGCAGAACGCGGGGCGGCGGTGTGGAGGCTCGGCGCAGCGCGTGCGGAATACCGTGCGGGAGTAGGACGAACATGCCCGCGGTGGCGTGCACGACGCGGTCGTCGAATTCCACTTCGAGGATGCCGTCGAGGACATAGATCGCCTCGTCGGCCTCGTGATGGGTGTGGCGCGGGATGTCGCGGGCGAGAACGACTTCCAGCAGGGAGAAGCGCCCCTCGGTATCGGCGGTGGCGGCCTTGACGGCGAAAGCCGGCGGCAGGGGCACGCGGCCGGGGCGGGCGGCGCCGAAGTCGAGGAGCAGGAATCGATTGTGGGACATGGTGGTAACCTTTCGGCCGAGAGCAACGGAACCGGATTCCGGATCCGTTTTGAGTGTAGGACCGAAGGGAGCCCGAGTGTCAAGCCCGTCATCGCCGTCGCGCCCACGCCGCAAGGACGCCGCGCGCAACCGCGACCGGATCCTGGCGACCGCGCGAAACCTGTTCGCGCAGTATGGAAGCGAGGTCCAGCTCCCGGAGGTCGCACGTGCCGCGGGCGTCGGCATCGGAACGGTGTATCGCCACTTCCCCACCCGGTCCGACCTGATCGAAGCCGCGGCCGCGCAACGGTTCGCCGAAATCGAGGAGTACGCGCGCACCGCATGTCTCGATCCCGCAGACCCCGGCCGCGCCCTGCTGCGTTACCTCACCCACGTCGGTGAGACCCTGGCTGCCGACCACGGACTGTCCGCGGCCATCGAAGCCGCCCGTCACTCACGCGGCAGCGAACCGCGCGGCCCGGCACTGGAACGCCTCGCCGAGATTCTGGACGTACTCATCGAATCCGACCGTGCCGCCGGCACCGTTCGCGCCGACCTCACCGTCGCTGACATTTACATGATCGTCGGCGCCCTGTCCGCCACCATCCGCTCCGACAGCGGCGACTGGCAGCGCTTGCTCACCCTGCTCTACGACGGGCTGTGGGCCCGGAGTCGCTAGCCGCTCTCGTCCGCCGCCCCACCAGCAGCCGCCCTCATCAGCACCCGCCGGGTGACCCGGCCCCAGCAAGGCTTCTACTGGCCTACCCAACCAAGGGACGTTGCGCGGGCCAGGCTGGACATCCGTCCCAGGGTGACCATCCGCGTCTACGACGCCGACAACCACCTGTTCTTCCCCGGCACCGGCCTCTCCACCCCAGCCGAATACGCTCCACCCCAGCACGTCGACCCACAGGTCGTCACCGACATCGCCACCTGGCTCTCCACCACATGACCAACGAACCAGCACCACACAACCAGTCGAGTCGCACTGGCCTTGTCCGCTCCTGGTGCACGTGCCGCACGGCACTGTGTCTCATGAACGAAGGTTCGCGAGACACAGTGGACCGCTGAGGATTCCCGCAGGTCGGATTGCAGCCGGGCTCGCCAGTGGCGACTTCGGCCCCGGACGCAGCGTCCGGGGCCGAAGTCAGTACATCAGCCGCGCAATACCGCGCCGACCGCATCGGCAGCGGCCGCAACCGCTGAGTCACGCGCGGCACTGGCCTCGTCCTCGGTCAGTGTCCGGTCGCCGGCCCGGAATCGCAGGGCATAGGTGAGAGACTTGCGGCCCTCGCCCGCCTGCGCGCCCTCGTACACGTCGAACAGCGCGATATCCTCGAGCAACGCACCACCGCCGGTGCGCAGCGCGGACTCCACCGAGGCGGCGGGCACGGTCTTCGGCACACTCACCGAAACGTCCTGCAGCACCGCCGGGAACGGGGAAACCACTGGCACGGGCCGAGATTCGCGCAGCGGCAGCGCATCGAGATCAATTTCGACGGCGCAGGTGCGCGGCGGCAGGCCCGCCCGCTCCAAAACGGCCGGATGCAATTCGCCAGCGTGCCCGACGACCTCGCCATCGACCACCAGCTCGGCGCACCGCCCCGGATGCCACGGCAGGTAGGCCGCCGGACGACGCTCGATGGTCACGCCCGCCGCATCGCCGACGGCATCGGCGAGCGCGAAGGCATCGGCGGCCTCCGCCGCACGCCCGGCACCCCACGGCCCGCGCGGTTCCCGGCGACCGGTCAGTACCGCACCGATGTGGACCGGCTGCGCGGGCAGCGAATCGAGCAGTTCCTCGATCTGGGCATCGGTTGGACGACGGTCCACCGGCAGCGCCTCGACCGCGCGCACATTCGGACCGGGCAGCACCACCTGCGCGATCCCGAAGATCGCGAGATCCCGCGCACCACGAGAGATATTGCGCGCGGCCACCTCCAGCAGCCCCGGCAGCACCGTGGTCGCCAATTCCGCACGCTCCACATCGAGCGGGTTCAGCACCCTGGTGGTGTCGCGGCGGGCATCGTCGGCGTCCAGCCCCCAGATGTCGAAAATCCCGGCGGCGAGGAACAGCGGCGGCGGCACCTCGACGCATCCGGCGAAGGCCAGCGCCCGGCTCACCGCACGACGGCGGCGCTGCGCGGCGGTCAGCCCGCGCCCGGCCGGCGCGGTCGGAATGACCGACGGAATCTGCTCCAGTCCCTCCAGCCGCAGCACCTCTTCGACGAGGTCGGCGGGCTGGGCCAGGTCGGGCCGCCAGCTCGGCGGCGTGACAACGAGCTGTCCGTGCCCGGTGATCTCATTGACGCCCACCTCGACCGCGCAGCCGATCTGCGCGAGCCGACGCGCGGAGGTTCCGGTCGGATACACCACACCCGCCACCCGATCCGCGAGATCGATATCGATCCGGATCGGCGGCGCGGCCGGTACCGGTACCCGCACATCGGTGAGCACGGATTCTACAGTGCCACCGGCGATTTCGGCCAATAGCATGGCCGCGCGATCGAGCGCGGCAACATTGATCTCCGGATCGACAACCCGCTCATAGCGCTTACCGGCCTCGGAGACCAGCTTGTGCCTGCGCGCGGTCCGGTAGACCAGCAGCGGATTCCAGGTGGCGGCCTCGAGCACGATATCGGTCGACTCCGCGCCGACTTCCGTTGTCGCACCGCCCATGACGCCCGCAAGCGAGACCACGCCGGTGTCGTCGGCGATCACCACATCCTCGGCATCGAGCACCCGCTCGACCTCGTCCAGCGTGCGCAGCGTCTCGCCCTTATTGGCGGTGCGCACGACGAGACCGCCGGTGAGCCTGGCGGCATCGAAGGCGTGCAGCGGCTGGCCGAGCTCGAGCATCACATAGTTGGTGACATCCACCGCGGGCGAAATCGGGCGCACGCCCGACAGCAACAGCCGACGCTGTAACCACCAGGGGCTCACCGCATTCGGGTCGATGCCGGTGACCCGGCGCACCGCGAAACGGGTGCACTTGGACTCCGGTTCGAGCCGGACCGGCCACGCGTCCTGCTCGTCATCGGGCAGGGTCCGCACGGCCGGATCCGCGTATTCGAGATCGAATCCGCACGCCAGCTCGCGCGCCAGCCCGCGGGTCGAGAAACAGTAGCCGCGATCCGGCGTGATATTCAGCTCGATGACCGTATCGTCGAGTCCGAGCAGCTCATTGGCGTCGGTGCCCGGTTCGGCGGTGCCCGGCTCGAGCACCAGAATGCCCGAATGATCCTTGCCGATACCGAGTTCGGCGACCGAGCAGATCATGCCGTTGGACACATGCCCATAGGTCTTGCGCGAGGAGATCCGGAAGCCGCCGGGCAGTACCCCACCCGGCAGCACCACGACCACCAGGTCGCCGACAGCAAAGTTCGTTGCGCCGCAGACGATCTCCTGCAGATCGGGATTGCCAACATCCACCTTGCAGAACCGGATCGGCTTCTTGAACTCGGTCAGCTCGGTGATCTCGGCGACGCGACCGACCACCAGCGGCTTATCGATATCACCGGTCACCCGCTGGAGCTTGTCGACCTCCTCGACCTCCAGCCCGACGCGGACGAATCCGGCATCGAGTTCCTCCGGCGTCACCGACCAGTCGGGGGTGGTCCGCTGCAGGATTTCGGTTAGCCAGGACTGCGCTACTCGCACTTGACGTTTCGCTCTCTCGATCGAAGGGTCGTTGAAATCGACAGCTCAGGACCGGATACCGAAGGGCAGTGTGAAACGCACGTCACCCTCCACGATGTCCCGCATGTCCGGGATGCCATTGCGGAACTGCAACGTCCGCTCCAGCCCCATGCCGAACGCGAACCCGCTGTATACCTCGGGATCGATCCCGCTGGCGATCAGCACCTTCGGGTTCACCATGCCGCAGCCACCCCATTCGACCCAGCCCGCGCCGCCCTTCTTGTCCGGGAACCACACGTCGACCTCGGCCGATGGCTCGGTGAACGGAAAGTAGTTGGGGCGCATGCGCGTCCGGGTATCCGGCCCGAACAGGGCGCGCGCGAACGCGTCCAGGGTGCCACGCAGATGCGCCATGGTCAGGCCCTTGTCCACCGCCAGGCCCTCCACCTGGGAGAAGACCGGGGTGTGGGTAGCGTCGAGCTCATCGGTGCGGAAGGTCCGACCGGGACACACCACATAGATCGGCAGCTCGCGCTCGAGCAGCGACCGCACCTGCACCGGTGAGGTGTGCGTACGCAGCACCTGCCGCGAACCCTCGGGCGCGATATGGAAGGTGTCCTGCATCGTGCGGGCCGGATGGTCGGGCAGGAAGTTCAGCGCGTCGAAGTTGAAGTGCTCGGTCTCGACCTCGGGCCCCTCGGCGACCTCCCACCCCATCGCGACGAAGACATCGGCGATCTGCTCGGAAATAACCGTGATCGGATGCCGAGCCCCGATGGCGTCCCGGCGCGCGGGCAGCGTCACATCGATCGTCTCGGCCACCAGCACGGCCGCGTCGCGCTCGGCGAGCAATACCGTGCGGCGCGATTCGAAGGCCTCCGATACCCGCGCCCGCGCGACATTCACCCGCTTGCCCGCATCCGCCTTCTCCGACTTCGGCAGGCTGCCGAGCGCGCGCTGCGCCAACGCCAGCGCCGCCTTACCGCCGAGATGCTCGGTCTTCGCGACCGCGAGCGCATCGAGATCAGCGGCCGCCGCAAACGCCTTCTCGGCCTCCGCCGCGGCGGCGGCCAATGCCTCCTCGCTCAGCGCTGCGTTCTCGACTCCATCGTTGTCGTCGGCCACGATCGTTCGTCTCTCCCCTGGGGATCGGTTCGCGGGTCTGCGGTATTGCCGACCCACATTGCTCCTGGTCGAATCGTATTAGATGCGCGAGGGCCGATTCATCCGGATTACCGCTGGCGGGCGTGCCGCGCCCCAGCCGACGGCTGGTCACGCGGTTCTCGCAGGCCAGACCGGGGCGGATGGACACACGCGAATGCGCCCGCCCCGGGAGGCGAGCGCGGCTGCGTGTGATCAGTCGGCCACGTCGATCCGACTCGGCAGCAGCCTGGAAGCCACCGCACCGACCGCGACGATCATCGCACCGACCCATACCGCCGGGACCAAACCGTCGACGTAGCTCTGCGGATTCACATACGACCCATGCGAGGCGAATACCGAGGCCAGCACCGCCACACCCATCGCGACACCGACTTCACGGATCGTGCTGTTGGTACCCGAGGCCATCGCCCGATCCTCCGGACTCGCGCTGGCCATCACCACGGTGGCACCGGGTGCGAAGGTCAGCCCCATGCCGATGCCGCCGAGCAGGAACGGTCCGACGAATGCGAGGTAGCTCGCGTCGACCGAGGCCACCCACGCCATCCAGGCCAGGGCCGCCGCCAGCAGTACCTGTCCGGCTGTCAGCAAATTCCGCGCACCGACCCGGTCCACGATCAATCCGGCCAGCGGCGCGACCACCATCGGCGCCATCGTCCACGGCATCGTCCGGATGCCCGATTGCAGCGGTCCGAAGCCCTGCACCACCTGGAAGTACTGCGCCAGCAGGAAGACCGAGCCGAAGACGCCGACCGAGAACGCGAAGGACGTCGCATTGCTCACCCCGAATGCCCGCGAACGGAACAACCGCAGCGGCAACATCGGATCCGGCGTCCGCAACTCCCACGCGATCAGCAGGCCGAGCAGCACCGCGCCGCCGAGCAGCGCGGTCAGCACACCGATCGAGGTCCAGCCGTCGTCGGCGCCGTGGATCACGCCCCACACCACCGCGAGCACACCGCTCGCGGACAACACCAACCCGAGCGGATCAAGCCGCTTAGCCCGGCCGTGCGATTCGGCCAGCACCCGCGCCGCGAAGGGCAGCACCAGCACGCCGATCGGCACATTCACCCAGAAGATCCACTGCCAACTAAGCCCCTCGACCACGGCACCGCCGATCAGCGGGCCGAGTGCGACACCGAGGCCGGAGATGCCACCCCAGATGCCAATGGCGGCGCTGCGCATCTGCTCGGGGACCGCCGATGACAGCAGCGTCAGCGAAAGCGGCATCACCGCGGCCGCCCCGAACCCCTGAATCGTCCTGGCCGCGATCAGCATCCAGGGCTCGGTGGCCAGCGCGCAGGCCGCCGATGCCGCCGTGAAGATCGCGATACCGGCCAGGAAGACCCGACGGCGACCGAGCCGGTCGCCGATGGACGCGGCGGTGAGCAGCAACGATGCGAAGGACAGCGTGTAGGCGCTGACGAACCATTGCAGATCGGCGAGGGAGGCACCGAGTTCGGTGCGAATCACCGGCAGCGCATTGGTCACCACCAGGTTGTCCAGCGTGACCATGAACATCGGGATGCCGACCGCGGCCAGCACGGCGGCCAGCGCGCGCCCGCCCGCGCGCTGTTCGACGGGCGCCTGCGGGGCGGCGGTTGCGAGTGTCTCGGACATGTCCAGCCTTTGTTGTAATCGACTGATAACTAACAGCCGAAGAGTATGCATCGACTGATAACATGTCAATGGCGAGCGGGCCGACGACGAAGTGGAGAACCGATGGCGAGTTCAACCCGAACCCGGATGACCGCATCCGAGCGCAGCGCGGAAGTGTTGCGCGCGGCCGTGACCGCCTTCGCCGAATCCGGTTATGCCGCAACGAAAACCGACGAGATCGCGCGCCGCGCCGGTGTTTCGCAGCCGTATGTGATTCGCCTCTTCGGCACCAAACAGCAACTGTTCCTGGCCGTGACGCATCAGGTGTGCGACCGCATCGAGGAGATCTTCCGCGCGGCCGCGGCCGAGGGCATCACGCCGGAGTCCACCGGGGAGGAGAAGATGCACGCGCTCGGCAAGGGCTACCAGACGTTTCTCAACGAACGCGAACTACTCCAGGTCCTGTTGCAGTCCTTCGCCGCCGCCTCCGATCCGGCCATCGGTCCGGATGTCCGCGCCCGCTTCGGCAGCATCTACCGCGTGGTCAAGGAACTCACCGACGCATCCGTCCCGGAGATGTGCCGCTTCCTCGGCAGCGGGATGCTACTGACCGTAATGGCCGCCATGGGTGTCGCCGGCCCCGACGCGGTCGAGGTCTGCTGGGCCACCGACATGCTCGAAAGCCTCTGCGCCGAGCAGAACTGAGCCGTCCGTCCCGGACTGTGACAGCAGGGGTGTGGGTTTTGCTCATACTGATTGTGACCGGTGGCAACCGCATCGTCGTGCCGGACAATGCGCAGGACCGCTTCGTCGCGGTTTCGCTCGTCCCCCGACCATGTCGGGAGTATCCGGCTTGACCACATCACTGCCGGTGAATCTCGAGCACGCCAACAAGAACGCCGAAAGTTCCTCGCCGATATGCCGTTCGCCGCCAGAGTCGCCGGGCGCCTGCTCAGCCGCCACGCCTTCGCCAAGGAGTACCGCTCGATCTATGGGACAGATCCCGAATAGACGTCCGCGCAGACCGAGACCCGCGACGCGAGTGTGCATCCAGAGATCTTGATCAGACACGTGGTGTGTCGCCGCTGATGACGCGGTGGATGGTGGAGCGGCCGACGCCGTGGTGTCGAGATCAGCGATCAGACGCTGCCCAGGTTCGCGATCAGAACCAGGACCCCACATGCCGAAAAGGAGTGCAGGGATCAACACCGGTAGTATCACCGGCGTCCTGACGAAGAGTGGCTGACGAAACTCACAGCGCACGAAGCTGAGTCAGCATGTCGAAGGCCGATTCGGTTGTGGCGTACAGCAGCCGGATCTCCGACTCTGCCGCGGTATGCAGGCCGGGATCCTGTAGGGCACGCCCATTGTCGAAAACGATGACGCTGTAGCCGAGGTCGACGGCGCGTCGCATTGACGTGGTCGCAACGCCCTTGCCCATCAACAGGTCCAGCCCCTCGCCGATGAAATAGAACCGCCACAGCGGGCCGAGATCGGCGTTGTAGACCTGGTTGGTCCGGTCGATGATGATGTCTCCGGTGGAGGAGATCGCGTCGATGATCTTGAAGTAGTCGGGTGCGTTCTCCGGCTTGGTGGCAACAGCGGCAACGGAATACGCGAGATCGACGGTGTATTGGCCGTTGTATCCGGCCATTGCCACGCGAGCGCCGGAGATTTCGCACTGCCGCGCCATCTCGAAATAGTGCGCCCACTGCGGTTCGACACTGCCGCCGGTGAATTCGGCATGCAGGTTGACCAGGATGCGGCGCAGCAATTCGAGATTGATGGCGTGCGCGTATTCGCGGTCGGCGAATGCGGCGGGGTCACGCTGCAACGGCATCACGGCCACCTGCTCCACGGCATCCCAGCCCAGCGGGAAAAGACCACGTCGATCGCGGTGCGACACCAAAATTTCGGTGATCCGGTGCAGCCGATCGACAGCAATTTCCGACCGCTGCATGGAATCTCCGGCGAGGGTCGTCGTGTCCGAGAGGTCGGCGATCGTCCGGAGCTCGTCCGGGGACAGCGCCGTTCCGCATACTGCGGCATCGACGGCCGCCGAAGTCAGGGCCGGAGCCGAGGCCGCCGGAGCGGCGAGCGCCACCAGGATAGCGCAGGTCACACGGATCGCGGTTCTAGTAGGCAACATGGGCGGAATGTATCGCGTGGATGCGGCCTTCGCGGGGTACGACACCGAGCGAAATACCGTTCGCAAGGGCAACCGTGTCGGCCATTATGCCGGACACACGGCGCAAATTCGCCGCCGCGCTGCGCGCAGGACCGGCTGCAGCAATGGCGGAAACCTTCACGGCTTCAGTCCACACTGAACCAAAGATACCCATTCCTACGGATAGCGGCTTCGGCGGCATCGCGCAATACAACAAGCATCTCTGCTTCTTTGTCGTTGCTCGGCGACAGATTTGCTAGTTCATCCAAGAGCATCGTCAGCTGGGTTGTGTTGAACATCGTGTCCGCGTGCGCGTGAAGACCCCGAAGTATTGAGCCTGCCGGAGGTCGATAATGATCTTGCATCGACTGGTGGCGTGACCACCCGACTGCTCTGACACGCTGCCGATGACTTTAAAGGCGAGGTATCGCCTTGCCCCGGGCAGAGGGTGGTTCATGGCTTTTGCCAGCCACTACCAAGTCTGGATGGCGTCCCGCAACGCGGGTTCGGGGTCATTGCCGAGAAGCTTGGCCGAGATAGCGATCCCCAAAACCGTTGCGGCCTGGGTGAATATCGGTTCCGAAGAATTATCGACGCCGCTGTGGCCAGGTTCAGGCTCTCCGCGCGGCCTCGGATGGGAATCCGGACGTGGTGGTCGGCGCGGGCGGCGACGGCCAGGGCCAACCCATGGGCCTCGTTGCCGAACAGCCAGGCAACAGGGCCGGTGAACAAGTCGTCGGCATCGTCGAGGTCGACCTCACCGTGGGCGGCGGTGGCCTTGATCGTGATACCCACTGCCGCAGGGGCATCTAGAGTTTTCCCCGACATCCCGGCCACGCGCGATCGGCACATGGAACATACTGCCCGCTCGCACGCACACACTTTCCGTGGTGCGGATCGACGGTCTCCCCCGCCAGCACCACACCATCGGCGCCGATGATCGCTACCGATTCGTTCGCGTCGCCCAGACGTCGATGTTCGCGACATCCGCAATCCAATTACCTTGTGCCCGACCTGATCTGGGCAATCATCTCCGACAGTTGCACCACTCGTGCATCGCTCTCCCCGTGCCAAGCCGCCAGTTGCGCGTGTAATTTCCGCAGTCGCGTCAGCGCGGCCCGCACCTGACCGCTGTGTACCTGGCAGGTGGCCACCTGCCTCTGGCAGTACATGACCTGGTCGTCATAGGGTCCGCGCTCCGCAGTGAGGTCGTCGATCAAATCGCTGTAGAACGTGCCGGCCTGGACATAGTCACCGGATTCCAGACACAGATCGGCCAGTCGAACCCGCGCGTCGACGACGTCCACATCGCGAGCGCCGAGCTGTGGCACGGCAACGCCGAGAGAGTCTTTCAACCCTTCGATGGCAGGCACGTAACGGGACTCGTCGGCGAGGTCGCGAGCACGGCGGACCGCCTGATCGAGATCACCGCGGGTGAACTCGGGCGCGGGAGCCGCATCGCCGACTTCGGGCCGGTTCTGGGGCACCGCCGTCCGTATCGCCGCGGAGGCACCAACGGCTGCCGCATACAGCCGTGCAGGGCTCGCCGGATCGGGACGTTCTATCAGCCCGTCGAGCGCACCGACATACCGCATCAGTACCCCGTGCACGGTCGCCGCATCCGCCGGACGATCGACCGGTTCCTTGGCGAGCATGCTCGTCACGAGCACCGCCAGTTCCTCGGGCACCTCGTCGCGTACCGGCTCGAGAATCGGTGGTGCCGTATTGATCTGGTTGAACATCGTGTCGAACTCCGACGACCCGAGCATGGCCCGGACGCCGGTGAGCAGTTCGTACATCACCAGGCCCAGCGCATACAGGTCGGTCTGCGGCACCACCGAGCTACCCCGAACTTGTTCGGGCGCCATATATTCCGGTGTCCCGATGCCCGATCCGGTCCGGGTGAGCCGTGTTTGATCAGCGTCGAGCGCGACGGCGATGCCGAAGTCGAGCACACGAATTGTTCCGTCGGCGCAGAGCATGAGGTTCGACGGTTTGAGGTCGCGGTGGAAGATCCTGTGCCCGTGGGCTTCCGCGAGCACTGAGGCGGTTTGCGCGCAGATTCCGGCGACCGCGCCCAGCGGCAGCCGACCGCGGACGGCCAGGATGCTGTCGAGCGTGACACCATTGACATATTCCATGATGAGGAACGGTTGCTCGGGCGGCCCCGGGTCGATGCCGGCGTCGAACACGGTGGCCATTCCGGGATGACTCATCCGCGCCATCAGTTCGGCTTCCCGCACGAATCGGCGTTCCCATTCGTTGTTCTCGGCCAGATGGGGATGGATGATCTTGATGGCGACCTGGCGCTTGAGCCTACGGTCGAACCCCCGGAACACCCGTCCCATGCCGCCGCGACCGATGACCTCGATCAGCTCGTAACGCTCGGCGACGATCCGTGGCACCGTGTCATTCGCCATGCGACCCACCCGCATTGCCCGCCCCGTCGGCAATCCGAAGCGTTCCCGATGAGAGCCCGGACAGGCCGTCTCTGACCATTCGTTCGACAGCGAGACGCTGACCGCGCCATGCCTTCTCGATCTCCATCAGTTGCGCGACCGCTGCACCGACGGTCCGCTGCGCACCGATCGGCACCCGAGGAAAAGCGACCCCGAACAGGTCGATCGGTCGGCTGTCCGCGGCGTCTGCGGCCGCTCGCACAACTCCGGACAAGAAGTGCGCGTCGATGACATCCGGATTGACCCGTAGCACCGCAACCCCTGGCGCGAGCAGCGCCGAATCCGTGCGCACCGACACCACCGCATGGCCCCCTCCGGTCACAACCACCACGTCGCCCGGCTGCCCGAACACCGCACCGGGCGTGCCTGGATTCCCATTCCTCGACGGTTCCCGGCCGAGACGAATGTCCTTGGCAGTCAACATCGGAGCTCCACTTGTGATCGCCACAAGGGTGGGCGGTGACTCCAGCACGGTCAGCGTCCCGGCCTCCGCGAGCTCACCGATCGACACCGTTGGACGCGGACCATCTCCGGCGACGAGCTCCGGCGCGACCGGCGAACGGAATGCGAAGACGGAGGTCCGCAGCGAGGTGTAGGTTGCGACATCAGGCGCGAGCACACCGTCTGCGCCCAGCTCGGTCGACGCCCCGGCCGCGTCGTTCTCCACGATCGCTACCTCCCCCACCTGTCCAATTCGGTGCGACAACGGTAGCAGCGCGTCAGCCGCGTGGCTGGTACTTGCCCTGAATACACAAGCGTCCACGCTTTATTCATTGACATAGTTTTCAGCGACTCTTAAGCTTCGGTGACGCCGCCGAACGAAACATGCAGTCTCCCAAACCGAAACATGCGGAATTCCGAATGATTTCCCATTCGGCACTAAATTGGATCTCCTCTGCATCGATCCTCCAGGAGTACCCCTGATGCCCCATGCCGTCGAGCGTCCCGAGCTCAACGTCGCCCCCGGCTCGATCGTCGTAGTCCGCGATGAGGAATGGCTGGTAACCTCCGCCGAGCACGGGTCCAACGGCTGGCTGCTACGCGTGCGCGGCCTATCCGAGCTGGTCGCCGACACCACCGCGACGTTCTACGCCAGCCTCGACGACATCGAGGTGCTCGACCCGGCCAAGGCCCAGGTCATCCCCGACGGTTCTTCCGGCTACCGCGACTCCCGCTTGTGGCTCGAGGCCCTCCTACGCAAAACCCCGTTCCCCTACGGCGACCAGACAGTCACCGTCTCGACCCACATGCTCGCCGATTCCCTCGGCTACCAGCGTGCCGCCGTCGCCAAAGCCCTTGACCCCCAGCACATCCGCCCCCGGATTCTGTTAGCAGACGCGGTCGGCCTCGGCAAGACCCTCGAGATCGGCATGATCCTGTCGGAGCTGGTTCGCCGCGGCCGCGGCGAGCGGATCCTGATCGTTACCCCGAAGCACGTCCTCGAGCAGATGCAGCACGAACTGTGGTGCCGTTTCGCGCTACCGTTCGTCCGCCTCGACTCGGCAGGCATCCAGAAGGTCCGCCAGAAGCTCCCCGCCACCCGCAATCCTTTCACGTACTACAGGCGCGCGATCATCTCGATCGACACTCTCAAAAGTCCCCGTTACAAGGCACATCTGGAACGCCAGCACTGGGATGCGGTGGTGATCGACGAGTCCCACAACCTCACCAATGTCGGCACCCAGAACAACGAGCTGGCCCGGGTCCTGGCCCCCAACACCGAGGCCCTGATCCTGGCCTCGGCGACCCCGCACAATGGCCGCGAGGAATCCTTCGCCGAACTCCTGCGCCTGCTCGACCCCACTGCGGTCGCCGCCGACGGATCCTTCACCAAGGAGGACGTCCAGAACCTGCTGATCCGCAGGCACCGTCACCACGACGAGGTCGCCGCTGAGGTCGGCAGCGACTGGGCCGAACGCGCCGAGCCGGTGCACCGTCTCGTGCAGCCGTCCGGCGCCGAAGACGCTGTCGCCCGCGAACTCTCGCAGGTCTGGCTGCACCCGGAAACCGGCGCCTCCCCGTATTGCGGTGAAACCAAGGCCCTGTTTCCATGGACCCTGGCCAAGGCTTTCCTTTCCTCCCCGGCAGCTCTGCGCGAGTCGATCAACCAGCGCCGTGACAAGCTTCGCAACGGCACCCCCGAGCAGCGCATCGAACTTTCCGCTCTGAACACGCTCAGCGACCTCAACGACAAGGCGTTCACCGAGTCGGCAGGTAAGCAGGCCGCACTGGTCTCACGCCTGCGCGAGATCGGTGTTGGCCCCAAGTCGTCCCTGCGCGCAGTCGTTTTCGCCGAACGTGTCGCCACGTTGAAGTGGCTCACCGACCTCCTGCCCGACGCTCTCGGCTTGAAGCCGGAGAATATCGCCATGCTGCATGGCGGCCTGTCGGATGTGGAGCAGCAGGAGATCGTCGACAGCTTCAAACTCGAAACCTCCCCGATCCGGGTCCTGGTCACCGGCGATGTCGCGTCCGAGGGTGTGAACCTGCATGCCCAGTGCCACAACCTGATCCACTACGACATCCCGTGGTCGCTGATCCGCATCGAACAGCGCAACGGCCGAGTAGATCGCTACGGCCAGAAGTTCCCGCCGGTGATCTCCTCCCTCATCCTGGAGCCCTCGGATCCCGAATTCTCCGGTGACCTCCGCGTGCTCTCGCGCCTGCTCGAACGCGAGAACCAAGCGCATTCCACGCTCGGTGACATCGCCTCGCTGATGGGCAAACACAGTGTGGGCGACGAGGAATCGGCGATCCGCGACGTCCTCGCCCGGAAGTTCGACCTCGACGATCAGGTCAGAACGGTCGAAGACGTCCTCGAAGGCGACGATTTCGACGGCTTCTTCGCCCAGCTCGACAACGACGACACCCCCGCGCTCCCCGAGCTCCCCCGCCAGAGCCTCTACACCGACGACATCAGCTTCCTCGACGAAGCCCTGCGCGCCGCCTACAACGACGTCCCCCATGCGGCCCCCGGCAATGGTGGTGTCGGCTGGACCGTCCACACCAATCACGGTGTCGCCGAACTGGTCCCGCCCCGCGACCTCCGCCAGCGCCTGGCCCACCTGCCGCAGAACTACCGCGAGAAGGGTCGCATCGACACCCACCTGAAGCTCGCCACCTCCCGCCAGGTCGGCGACGCCCAGCTCCGCGCTGCCCGCCAAGGCAAAGGCATCAACAACACCACCTGGCCGGAAGCCCACTTCCTCGGCCCGCTACACCCTGTCCTCGACTGGGCCAGCGACCGAGCTTTGTCCGCCCTGGGCCGCAACCAGATTTTCGCCATCCGCGGCGAAGTTGACGCCGTTACCGTCCTGTTGATGGGCACTTTGATGAACCGCCGCGGCCAGCTCGTGTCCCGCGTGTTCTCCACGGTCGAGTTCCCCGACACCGAACGCCCCACGCTGGCCTTCTCCACCCCGTTGGAAAGCCTCGACTTCCTGCTCACCGACACCGGATTGAAGCCCAAGACCGCCAACCCCGGCCCGATCCCCGCCCCAGACCGCTTCCAACAGCTGATCCCCATCGCGGTCGACAAGGCCACCCAGTCTATGAAACTCGTTCTCGGCGAACAGGAACGCACCGCCAACGAGCGCCTCGCTCAGTGGCGCCGCCGCGCGGACCGCTGGTATTCCGGCGCCGACCAACTCGAACTGTTCGGCAGCCAGAAGAAGAAGGTCGACACCTACGCCCGCCGCATCGCCGAAGAACAGCGCCTCGCCGAATCCCTCGCCCCCACCCAGCAATTGGTGCGCCCACTGCTGGTAATCGTCCCCGGAAAGGACCAGTAACCGTGGCCTCTTTCGATTCCATCGTCGTCGGCGAGGATTGGATCAGCGAACACTACTTCACCACCGATTCGGTGAAGGAGTCGTTCCACGGCAAGGTGATGGAGCTGCGCAAGGCGTGGGACGTCGAGGCCAAGGAAGGTCGGAAAACCGTCCGCAGCTCCCTGTTGTCCGCAGCCGGCGACCTGCACACCGCGCTGGGTGCCCTCGCCGAGAATCCCGAGGCCGCCTCCAAGGCCCACGCCGCTGTCCGCGCCGCGTTCGGTTTCGACGGCGAACTGACTCCATTCACCGCCGAAAGGGCCGGCTCCGAACTCACCATCCCCGACGCCCAACTCGCAGGCACCTCGAATGTGCTTTTCCTGCAAGCCAACCCAGTCGAGTCGATCGAAGACTTCCTCGGCACCGGCACCCTGATCACCCCCGCGGTCGAAGACAACAAGCCCCTCGAATCGGCCTCCAAAGCAGTCTCTGCCGCCTTCCGCTCCGACATTCCACCGACCTTCATCGTTGTCCAAGCCGGTCGATGGCTCCTGCTCGCCGAAGCCGAACGCTGGGCCGAAGGCCGCTACCTCGCCGTGGACCTGCTGGTAGTCGTCGAACGCCGCCATGACGCTCGGGGGGGCGAAATCGACCGCGCCGCAGCCATCTTCGGCCACCAAGCTCTCAAGCCAGATGCCGACGGCAACATCTGGTGGACCGGTGTCCTCGAAGACTCGGTGAAACACACCGTCGGCGTCTCAAAAGACTTGCGCGAAGGCATCCGCCTGTCCATCGAAATCATCGCCAACGAGGTCGTACGCCGCCGCCGCGACCGTGGCCTGACCATGGACGGCATCGACGGCAACGACCTCGCCAAGCACTCCCTGCGCTTTCTTTACCGAATACTTTTCCTGCTCTATGCCGAAGCGTCACCGGAAATGCAGGTGCTGCCGACCGGCGCCGCCGAATATGAAGAGGGCTACGGCCTCGACCGCCTCCGCGAACTCACCCTCACCGAACTGGTCTCCAACCACGCCCGCACCGGCACCCACCTGTACGAATCTTTGAAGCGGCTGTTCGACCTCGTTGAAGAGGGCCACACCCCGTCCGTGCGCGAGAACGTTGCCGATGATCCCGCCCCGGGCCTCGTGTTCAACCGTCTACGCGCAGACCTCTTCTCCACCAAAGCAACCGAACTCATCGACGACGTCAAGCTCGGCAACGAAGCCACCCAACAGGTGCTGGCCCACCTGCTGCTCACCAAGGAGAGCAAGTCCCGCAAGGGCGCCGACCGCGGCTTCATCAGCTACGCCGAACTGGGCATCAACCAGCTGGGCGCGGTCTACGAGGGCCTGATGTCCTACACCGGCTTCTTCGCCGAAGAAGACCTCTACGAGGTCGCCAAGGAAGGCAACCCGGAGAAGGGTTCCTGGGTGGTTCCGGTCGGCCGCGCCGACCACCTATCCCCCTCTGATTTCGTATGTGCCGAGGACCCCGTCACCCACGAAAACAAGCCGGTGATCCACGCCAAGGGCACCTTCGTCTTCCGCCTCGCGGGCCGCGAGCGCCAGCAGTCCGCGTCGTACTACACGCCGGAAGTCCTGACGAAGTTCGTTGTCTCCCAAGCCCTCGAAGAACTCCTCGACCAAGACGGGCACCGCACCAGCCCCGACGAAATCCTCTCCCTCACCATCTGCGAGCCCGCCCTCGGGTCCGGTGCGTTCGCCATCGAGGCTGTACGTCAGCTCGCTGCCGAATACCTCAAGCGCAAGCAGGAGGATCTGGGCGAGCTGATCGATGCCGACCAATACACGGTCGAATTGCAGAAGGTGAAGGCACACATCGCCCTGCACCAGGTGTACGGGGTCGACCTCAATGCGACTGCTGTCGAGCTGGCTGAAATCTCGCTGTGGCTGGACACCATGGTCGCCGGGCTGCAAGCACCGTGGTTCGGGCTGCACCTGCGACGGGGCAACTCATTGATCGGTGCGCGACGCGCGGTATACGCGCCCAGCGACCTGACCAAAAAGGCTTGGCTCAAGACCGTGCCGAAGGATATCCCCCTCGGCTCCGAAATCGGCGCCGGAATCCACCACTTCCTCCTCCCTGCCGAAGGCTGGGGCGCGGTGGTCGACACCGCCGAAGCCAAAACCTACGCCCCGGAACAACGCGAGGAACTCCGGTTGTGGCGCAACGAGATCCGCAAGTCCCCTTCCAGGGAGATCACCAAACGCCTCGCCTCCCTGGCTCAGCGAGTGGAAACCCTGTGGGAGTTCACGCTGCGCCGCCTCACCATCGCGGAATCCGAAATCCGGCGTGATCTGCACTTGTGGCGCAGCGATCCTGTCGATCATGTCCCGGCGGTCTCCCGCGAACAGATCGAAGCGGTGCTCAATGACGAGAACGGCTCCTACAGGCGGCTGCGGCGGGTAATGGACGCCTGGTGTGCACTGTGGTCGTGGCCAGTGACCGGCGACATCGCAGCACCGGACTGGGATCAATGGGTCGGGGGCCTCGAGGCCGTTCTCGGCACAACCGCAAAGGCGGGGAAGTTCGAGAAGTACGGACAGACCAGCTTCGCTTCGGACATGGGCTGGTCCGAACTCGGCGTCGCTGAAGACAACGATCGGGTATTCGCGCAGGTCAGACCTGTCGATGCGGCTATCTCCGAATTCCCTTGGCTGACAGTCGATTCCCGGATCGCTCAAACGCAGGGGTTCCACCATTGGGAGCTTGATTTCGCACCGGTCTTCGCGCGAGGCGGGTTCGACTTGCAGTTGGGTAATCCGCCGTGGGTACGGCCTGACTGGAACGAAGCAGGCGTTCTGGCCGAATTCGATCCGTGGTGGCAGTTGGCGCACAAACCCTCCGAGACGGAAAAGAAGGCCAAAGCCATTTCCGCACTCGCGGTCCCGGCGATCCGCGCGACGCTGCTCGACGAGCGAGCTGCCCAGGCGGGCCAAAACCAGCACGTCGGGTCCGGCATCGACCGACCAGTCCTCGCCGGCCTGCAGCCCGACCTGTACCGCTGCTTCATGGAACGGACCTGGCGATCGTCGTCCGCGCGCGGCATCATCTCACTGATCCATCCCGAGAGCCACTTCACCGAAGCCCGCGCCCAAAACCTCCGCCGAGCGTGCTATCGAAGGCTTAGGCGGCATTGGCAATTCCGCAATGAACTGAGTCTCTTCTCCGAAGTCGACCATCACAAGGAATTTGGCGTCCACGTCTACGGCTGCGAATCCGAGGTACGATTCTATAACAGCTCCGCACTGTATCACCCAGATGTACCGACCCGATCGCTTCGCGCCCGCCGACTCGGTTTGGATGGCGGCCATCTCGCGCCCGGGGTAAAAGACCCAGACGGCAACTGGGACCTTCGACCACACCAGGAACGAATCATCGAAGTCACCGAAACCGAGCTCGCGGGGTGGGCCACCCTAATCGACGAGCCCGGTACTCCTGCCGTCGAAGCCCGAATGCTATACCCGATCAACCGGGCGAGCGCAGCCGTCCTCGACAAGATCGCCGCTGCACCCCGACTCGGAGACCTCGAATTCCAGTGGACGGCAGGCTGGCACGAGTCCGCAGACCGCAAACTCGGCTACTTCGAAACTCGGTCCGCCATTGCAGAAGACTGGTCCGGGGCAATCCTACAGGGACCGCACCTGACGGTCGCAAATCCACTATTCAAACAGCCGAACGAAACTATGCGAAGTCGTTTGGACACCGTGCAGATTGACCACACGAAGATCTCTAGTAATTTCATCCCGCGTACGAGTTACCAGATTGCTCGGCCGCTATCCGACTATCGGGCCGCCTACCCGAAGTGGAACAACCAGGCGTCGTCTTCGTACTTCCGCCTCGCTTGGCGCGAGATGTGCGAACCAGGGAATGTACGAACGCTTCATTCCGCTCTGCTCCCACCTGGCCCAACGCATGTTAACGCTGTGCAGACCCTCACCCTTGCCGAAAACAATCGCGGCCTAGCACTTCTCGCCGGCATCAGCCATTCGATCGTCGCCGACTTCATGATCAAGGTCATCGGAAACGCTCACATCAAAGCATCAACCTGGCTCCAACTCCCTTTCCCCGCCGACCACCCACTCGTCAGCCACCTAATCCATCGCACCCTCAGCCTAAACGCCCTGGTCACTGCCTACGCCCCCTTGTGGGCCGAGCTCTACGACCCAGCCTGGACATCAGACACCTGGACCCCAGAAATCAATCCGGGCTACCCCCGCACCACCGACTTCGCCAACACAACCCCCGAATGGACTTGGCATACCCCCCTGCGCACCGACGCCGACCGCCGCCAAGCCCTCATCGAAATCGACGCCATCGTCGCTGTAATGCTCAACATCACCGCCGACGAACTCCTCACCATCTACCGCACCCAATTCCCCGTCCTCCGAAAATACGAACGCGAAGCCCTCTATGACACCAACGGCCGCCAACTCCCCACCAAACTCGCCTCTGAATACCGCAAAAAGGGCTCCCTCCCCCCATCCAACCTCACCATCGACGGCATCACCTACGCAGAACCTTTCACCGGCGTCGACCGCGAACGCGACATGCAACTCGCCCATCACTATTTCTCACGGACCTCTACTGACATCACGATTCCAAGCTTGAACTTGGAGACAACCGCAGAGCACTCCACTTGTGAACAGCGGGGGGCGGGGGGGTATACGAAAAATTCATCGTGACGTCGCATACATCAATCTTCGAGGTAAATTTCTGATAGAGACGGGCATATCCACGTCGATCTCACCTACGACGCCAGTAGGCATACGGTGACGTTCGACAATCCCTCGTGTAGCAAATTTCTTATTAGTTCGACCACGCTTCCCCGATCAAGCATTCATGCTATCAAAGCTGGAGAAACTGGATGACATCCTACGGCCAACTGGATTCGAACGAATCAGCAACTCTCGATGTCCGGATGAGTCGAGCGCGGCTTTACGTACTGATCGATAGCTTCGAGCACGACATGCGCACAATAGTTGAGAAGAATCTTCTAGTTGAACACGCCGACATTGATATATTGACCCAAGAAGAACTAACGGAAGTTACACGCCGGCGCGCGCGTGATGAAAATAGTGATGATGTAAGCCTAGTCCACTACATGGATCTCGGCGCGACATTCGACTTACTGATGAGACACAAGGACGACCTTCCATATCTGCTGACAACAGAATTGAAGGAAATCGCTCCCAGAGTGCCCTGTCTGATTCCTATCCGCCATAGAGTCATGCACGGTAGACCTCTCAATGCCGATGATGCACTAAATGCGATTTCGATTCTCACTGAATTTACATCACGGTACTGGCCAACAACTAAGGAAACTGTCAAAAAGCTGCGACAGGACCCGACATGGGAACCATACTTTGAAAGACTCTCCCCAACCAACGAACGGGTGGTTCACAACCTTCCCGAGGTTGACTATGATGAGACCACCTTTATTGGGCGCAAGGCAGAAGCCGAGAAGCTGCTTCGGGATCTCAAGCGCCGTCGCGATGCAGTGATCACGGTTATCGGAGAGGGAGGGATTGGGAAAACCGCACTTGCACTCGATGTTGCATATAGGCTCTTAGATAGCCCAGACAACCCCTATGAAGCCATCTTGTGGGTTTCGCTTAAAACTGAGCGTTTGACGGCGCACGGCGTAGAGGAGATCAGGGACGCGATCAATGGGGTGCCGGAATCTATCATAGAGATTGGGCAAGGAATATCGAGCGATTTTAGCGGCAGCCTAGAGGATCTTGCGCTCGCTCTGGACGGCATTGAGTGCCTCATTGTAATCGATAACCTCGAATCCATTCGAGGAGACGAAGTTATCGAGATGTACGACAAGCTTCCAACGTCGGTCAACTATCTCTTCACCAGCAGGGTCGGGATCGGACAATTGGAGCGTACATTCAAACTTCCCCCACTCGACAACAAAGAATCAAAACTTCTGCTCCGGAAATTTGCTGCAGCACGAAGCCAGCGTACCATTCTCCGAATGTCCGACAACGAAATGACCAACACGGTAACCAAGCTCAGAAACAGCCCACTTGCAATTCGTTGGTACGTTCTATCGGCAGAATCAGGTAGAGTTCCACTGGAGGTTGTGTCAGACCAGCAAGCGTTGCTAGATTTCTGCGTCAAGAACGTTTATGAACGCATCAGCGATAATGCACAAGTCGTTGCCAACATTCTCCGCGCACTAGATCGCGCCATCGGCTTCAACGAGTTCTCGGTATTGACGACATTTGGAATCGATGAGCTTCGACGTGCAACGCAAGAACTGAACCGAGGCTCGCTAGTTAGTGTTGAAGCCGATCCTGCAGGTTCCGCTGCTGGAAAATTGGTCCTCACAGAGACAGCACGAACATTCTTGCCACGCCCCGATGTTCAGGGAAGGTTCATTTCCGAAATTCTGCGCCGCGAGCAGGAGTTCCGAGAAGCGATTCGGTCGGGCGGGCCGGTCCGGAACGACAGAATTGACACAACCAGGGTTTGGGTGAGTGATGAGAACGATCGCCCAGCGATGTTCCTGTTAAACCGAGCTCTTCGACTTGCGAAATCTGGCCAATACGCAGCAGCTCATAAGGACATAGAACGAGCGCAAGCGTTTTCTCCGGAATATTCAGAGGTACACAGAGCATCTGGGCATGTGCACCGACTGGACGAAAACTTCGGCACGGCAGTCGAAAAATTCAAACATGCCTTACGATGCGCTACAGGAGGTCACCCGGAAGCAACTGCAAGCTTCGAACTAGCCAGCGTTCTTGCGAAGCAAATGCGCGATACAGAACTCGCACTTCCGCACGCACATCGGGCATATGAACTATTGCCGTGCAATCCGACGGCCCTGCTACTAGGGAGAATTCTGACCTGGTCTGGTGAATTCGAAGACGGGCAACGGTATATCGAAGATGCCATTGAGGGAGCCTCCGATTCGCAGAGACTGATTGCCTATACGGCACTTATCGATAACTTGGCAAGATGGTCCGATTCGCGTCTCAAGTCAACGGACTACAGTGCAGCCTTCGACAAGTCAGGATCAGGAATTCACCTCGGACTAAAAATCTTATCGGAATTTCCTCGGGATCTCAAACTGAATGCAAATATTGGCGAATGCGCACTTTTACTAGTGAGGTCAAGTAATGGGTTCGGCCGCCGCGGAGTCGGCGCACTCAAGAATGAGGTCTACGCTTTCCGGGAAATGATCGAGTTTCTCGATCGGAGCGTCGCCAAAGTTCCGTTCAATAAGCGGAGACTGCTACTCGAGGCAGTAGAAACTGCAGTCACCCAGCGGAACCACGAAGATGAGGTGAGGATCCTGTGCGCGCGCACGACGGCACTGCTCAGCCCGCATGTGGCAAAGTAGCCACATTCTGGCAGGTAGGGGGACAATCGACGGATCGCGCGATGCGGTCGAGAAGTTCACCGCGCCAGTCGAACTGATGGAAATCGAAGGATCGCAGCACGGTTTCGCTGTCCACGACGATCCGGAGTACCTGAATCCGAAGGGCCAGGCGTACCAGGCCGAGGTCATCGGCATCGTGGCACAGTGGCTAGGGCATTAGGACGTCGTTGAGCATCCTGACGCTTGGCCGGTTTCGCCACGGGTCAAGCGCGCGAACAACTTCGACCACGACGTGGCAGCAACGGCCGCCGCTTCGTCGAGCTCGCCAACGAGCGCCAGCGCCTTGGCCTGCCTGGCCCCGAACAGGCCGCTGTCACGCCGGGACAGCGAGCCACCGGACAAGGCGTCACTGAACAACTGCACCGCCTGGTGCGGCTGCCAGCTTCGGTATAGCAACAGGCTGAGCGCACGATCAGCGTGCCTTGATTGAAGTAGCCCCGAGCGCATCGTCATCAGCGTCCTCCGCAGCGGTCAACAACTGCTGGGCCTGGCCGAGATTCTGTTCGACGGCAGCCAGCGGCTCGCCGGTCATGGCAAGGCCCAATGCTTCTTGATGACGGAAGAAGTCCACGACCGCGCCGTCGAAGTACCGATGCGCGTTGTCGAGCGCCGCCGACCCGTTGCAGCTCGTCGGCGTTACCGGCCGGAGGTGCATCGGTCCCATCCGATGCGAGCCAGCGGGCCAGCAGCAGAACATTCACGCCAGCCCCGCGCGAGACGGTTGGTAACGCCGCCGCCACGCCATCGCCGGAAGGCGGCACCTTGAACCACAACGCCGTGCACCAGTTCCGCTGGGCTCGCACCCGAACGCAGCGCTCTCAAAAGCAGCGTGCGAAGCAATCGCGTTCCACTACTACAAACGGAGCTCACACTGTAATCTACAGTGTCACAATAGAATTGAAGCAGCGCAACATTGTCGAACCGTACCCAGAGCCGCCCCCGAGATGCGTTGTTCGGCCCGAGATCGCCTCAGTCACAAACGAACAGCATGAGACTGCAGACCGGGTGAACGTTGTACATGGCGAATCGCGCACTGCCCGGCCCTCCATCAGAACGTCTCCCCCATTCCTGCTTCCTGGCACCGATCTATCTCTTACGCTTGAGATCTGCGGAAGTACTCCCTCCGCGGGGCGGCGCGGTGCGCCACGGTGGCTAGTCGCTCTGCGACTGATCGCGGTAGTGCACGCGGAGGAGGTCGATGGCTGTGTCAAATTCGGCTATAGCATCGGGGATTTTGGGCGGCGACGGATTCGCCTCCGCCGTTTCGGATTTCGGTGCCGAATTGGGCCCGCGGATGCGCGGAGATGGTCGGAGCGAAGACCGGCTGCGTGGTCCGGTGGCAGGGCTGGTGCGGCGCACTGGTGAACTGTTCGGACTGCCCCTCGTTGTGCATGACGAGGTCGCCATAGCATCGATCCAGTCGCGTCCGGACATAGCCGTGGATGCGCCCAGTGGACGGGTGGGCTTTATAGAGCTGAAGGCACCTGGGAAGGGTGTCCCGGGGGCGTGGAATGGTGCGTCAAAACATGATCGCGAACAGTTCGAGCGGTTGAAGGCCTTGCCGAATCTGTTGTATACAGACGGCATTTCCTGGGCTCTGTACCGGCGCGGAATACTGGTCGGGGACATTGGAGTGCTTGTTGGTGATCTGGCTTCCGCAGGGCGGAAATTAGCACCGGCGGATGCCGCATTGGAGAGCTTGTTCACCGACTTTTTGTTGTGGCGTGCCGCCGCACCGCGCTCCGTGCGGGCAGTAGTGGCAGATGTCGCCCCGCTGTGCCGGTTATTGCGCAACCAGGTCTTGGAAACAATCCAGCGCGAGACAGCCCGACCGGGCAAGAAACCGTTCACCCGGTTGGCGGCGGAGTGGCGCGGCATCCTGTTCCCAGTTCCTGACCCCCAACGCGATGCCGACGAAGTGTTCGCCGACGCCTACGCGCAGGCTGTGACCTTCGCGCTGTTGCTGGCTCGGGTGGATGGCGTGGCGTTCGAGGGCAAGACCCCCGCCGGGATCGCCGAGGAACTCGCCAAACAGCATTCGCTGCTCGGCGAGGCCTTGGCGATCCTCGCAAACTCGAAGTGGGTTCAGCAACTGAACGTGGTGGATCTGCTAGTACAGGTGATTGGTGGCATCGACTGGGCCAGAGTACGTCTGGACGACACGGATGCATACGCGCGGTTGTACGAGATGTTTCTCGCCGAGTACGACCCCGGATTGCGGCGCCGAAGCGGTACCTACTACACGCCGGTGCCGGTGGCGCGCGCGATGGTTCGTTTTGTAGACGAAGTGCTCAAGACGCGACTGGATCGACCGCGTGGCTTCGCGGCAAACGATGTCGTCGTGCTAGATCCCGCGATGGGCGCGGGCACCTTCCTGGTCGAGGTATTGGCAGAAGCTGCAGCGACGATGCGTGCCGAGCGCGGGTCCTCGACCGTGCCGAAGGCGCACCTGCGGGAGTTGTTCGCGCATCGCCTGATTGGGTTCGAGCTACAAGCAGCCCCATATGCGGTGGCTGAGCTCCGTTTGCACACTGCGCTGCGCGCCGTCTACCGGGTTGATATTCCACTGGAGGAGCCTCGCTTCCTCACGGATGCCCTGGATGATCCGGACAAAATGCCACTGGACCTCGGTCAGTTATACGAGAAACTAACCGAGACAAGGCAGAAGGCGAACCACATCAAGCGCGCAGCGCGGGTAATGGTAGTGATCGGAAATCCACCATGGCGAGAGCGCGCACGGGGCGCGGCCCCCTGGGTGGAGCAACGACGCAATCTCGCGCGGCCACTATCAACGAAAGAGTACCCGTCGCTGGACGAATTCCGTCCCCCACAGGGACGTCTGGCGTTCAATCTGAACAATATGTGGACGTACTTTTGGCGGTGGGCGGCATGGAAAGCATTCGAGGCCAATGAACCAGCCGGGATCGTCGCTTTCATCACGCCGAGCGCCTACCTGACGTCCGAATCCTACGCTGGGATGCGCCGTTATCTGCGCACTGTGGCGGATGAGGGATGGATAATCGATCTGTCCCCCGAGCAGCATCGATCTGCCGTGACGACTCGAGTCTTCCCGGCGACTCAGCATCCGGTATGCATCGGGGTGTTCGTGTGCAAGGGGCCGCGTGCACCCAAGGTGCCTGCCCGCGTGCGCTATTGGTCAGTGTCGGGCACGCAGCAGGAGAAGTTCGCGGCGATTCCGACGGTGGGACCGGACTCTGATGTGTGGCGCGACTGCTCAACCGACTGGGAGGCGGCGTTCCGCCCCGGGGACACCGGATGGGAGACGTGGGTGCCTATTGGCGACCTGCTGCCCTGGCACCACACCGGCGTCAGTTCGAATCGAAACTGGGTGTGGGCACCTGATACTCGAACGTTGCATCAGCGATGGCAGCAGTTGATTCATGCTGGGCATACCGAGAAGCCATCACTCTTCAAAGAAACCCGAGACCGCAAAGTCAACGGTATCTACAAGGGCATCCCCAATTTTCCAGCTGACGACGGACCACTGGCAGCAGACGTAACTATGGAGCCCTCGACAGTACGAGTCGCATTCCGTAGTTTCGATCGTCAGCACATGATCTACGATCGGCGCGTGGTCGATTTTCCCCGACCCGAACTGTGGCAAACTCGAGGCACTCGTCAGGTATATACCTGCGAGCAACACACACATCCAATCTCCGACGGACCTGCCTTGGTGTTCTCAGCCTTAGTACCGGACGTGAATTGCTTCAACAACCGGGGCGGTCGCGTGCTGCCGCTGTTCCGCGACCCCGAAGCCACAGCCCCGAACGTCGCACCACGCCTATTGGACACTCTCGCACAGTTTCTCGCCACCACGGTGGCCGCCGACGACCTGCTTGCATACCTCGCCGCAGTTGTTGCGCACCCTGGCTATACCCGTCGTTACGCCGAGCGACTCCGCACCCCGGGGGTCCGGGTTCCGATCACCCTTGATTCCGACCTGTGGCAGGCGGGCGTCGAGATTGGCCGCAGGATCATCTGGCTACATACTTACGGGGAACGATTCGTCGACTCCGCTGCGGGACGGCCGCCGGGGCCACCGCGTACATCTATTGAACGCAGACCACGGTACATACAACCCGTCCCGGACGGAGCCGAGCAGCTACCCGAAAGCATTGGCTACGAACCGGATACCGAAACCCTCGTCATTGGCGACAAAGCGCACGGTGGACGGGTATGGCCAGTGTCTACCGCGGTGTGGCAGTACACCGTCGGCGGTCGTCAAATCGTGCGACAATGGTTCGCCTATCGTCTGCTCTCAATGCCTCACCGACGACAAACCTCAGCACTTGACGCGATTACCTCAACACAGTGGACAGCGCAATTCGACGACGAACTACTTGAACTCCTTGCGGTTCTCGATGGCTGCATCGCCCTGGAGCCAGCTCAGAACAAGCTATTGGAGAGCATTGTTGCCGCCCCGATACTCACGGTCTGCGACCTACAGAATCACGGGGTATTCCCCGTTCCACCTGAGAATCGCAAAGCGCCCCGAAATGACGTACGTGGGACTCTGTGGGAACCTGCTGACGGACCAGCCGGTCCTTGAGTAACGGAATTCAGATCAGACGACACAATCCCACGCTGGCCAATGTCCATTGGCCCCCGAATACTCACGAGTTCCGGGAAATCATCCGGCGAGTCTCGACTTACTTGCAGCCTCCTTAGTAATGCCGTGACCAGCGGCCCAGCTGACGAGGACACCCACGCAGATCGCATTTCGACTGCCAGAATTCGACTCTCCAGCGCAAGCATCGATAGAATCAGGAAACTGTCACGGGATGAACGAGGGATTAACAAAGCCCCCATGCTTCCATCAGAAATAGTCACCGCACGCGCGGCCAACCGTGATCACTCTCGATAGTAGCCCACCTGGTAGTCGCATGATTCATCGACAACGAAATCGGGAGGCAAATATTTAGCGAATTCTGGCAGCTTTGACTGCGGCACGTCGTACCCTCCAGCCTCCGGAGGATAATCGATGCCGTCGATCTCGCAGCTATCGTCGAAGTGAAGGATTTCTTGCAAAGTCGGTGTGTCGAGGCCCTGCAAAGGATAATCTCGGACCAAAAATTCGGTCTTCTTATCGAACGCCTCTAAATACCACATATCAATTACTTTCCCTCCGGCTTGCGCTGGGAGTGGCCTGGCTTGCTTTGAGCGCCGGTCTCGGCGTCGTATTCGCCGAGGTGTTTACCGTTCTTGCTGTACTTCTCCACCGCGCCGTGTTGACCACAACTCCTACAAGCGCTGACTTCGCTAATCCCAAGAGCCGGGAGTACAAGGCCGAGGTCATCAGCATCGTGTCGCAGTGGCTACGGTATTAGGACGTCGTCAAGCTGAGGGTCGGGAACGTACCGAGGTCGGCGAGTCGCCGGAATTCCGTTGTGTCTTCCTCGATCTCGGACATCCTCAGCTCAACTGTGTGGAGTCGTTCTTGGGGCGGTAGCGCAGAAGCGCGACGTCACCGATTTGCGTGACGTCGACGAGTTGCATCCGTCGTCGGGAGCCGCCGGGGAAGGCGGCCGGGTTCACGAAGCGTGGTGCATCGGCTTGTCCGACCAATAGCGGAGCGACAGCGAGGTGGAGCTCGTCGGCGAGGCCGGCGGACAGGACTGTGGTGTGGATACTGGTGCCGCCCTCGATCATCAGTTGACCGATGCCGCGGTCTCCTAGATCCTCCAGGAGGACAGCAAAGTCGCCGACATCGCCGACGGCCGCGATGTCGGCGAGTTCACCCAGTTGATGGTGGAGCTTTTCCGCTCCCGCGTCGGTGGTGTAGACGATCGGCTTAGTGCGTGTGCACCGAAGGTGACGGCAGCGGCCACGAACAATGAGTCGGGTCGGGCGGCGCGTTTGGCGGCGTCGGCCCACTCCTTTCCGCGTTCGAAATCGGCCATATCTGTGGCCAGTTGGCTCAGTCGGACCAGCGACAAACCAATGCAGTAGCTGTCTCCGAGTTGATGAGACCACGTGAGGGCCGTTTCGGCCCAACGCTGGGCATCGTTGAATGCTCGCTGGTCCTGGTACTGCCAGGCCGCGGTTTCGGCATACATCGCCAGTAGGCGAAGCATTGCCTTCGAATCGGCGACTTTCGCGCGGCGCAGTGCCTCCATACGTGCGATCGCACTGAGCACCTCCGGAAGCGTGACTGCCGCTCATAGATGTTGTCGGACTGGATGATGCCCATTCGCTTGTCGAGGAAGTGCTTGACGTGGTCGATGCCGCTGTGCGCGAACGCATCCGCCAACGGCCGACTCGACAGCGCCGCGCTGGCACCGGAGCCGACAGCACCGGCACCGACGCCGGCGATGAAGCTGCGGCGAGGCAACGACACCAGAACGACCTCTCCCGTGACGGTGCGTGCTGGCACAAGGACATGGTCGGTGTAGGCACCTGATTCGAGCAGCGCGCCGAGCTTGTGCCCGGCTTTGACGCTCACGGTGGCCGGGTCTTCGAGAATCGACCAGAAGCGTTCTACGACAGCGGCATCGGCGCGTTGCAGTTCGCGATCCAGGAAGTGAATAGCAAAGGCCAGACCTGAGAACTGTCGATTTGCGGCCACGCCTACAGACGACACCGACCGGCCAGGCCATACTCGACGTCTCCCGATCGGCACTCACCCGATGAAACCCACCGCCATCGGATGCATCCGATCCGACATCTCTGGCACCGCACAGAACTGGGATGAGATCCGAATGCGCTCGCTGGCAAAGAGATACAGATACGACCTCGCGAAGAACATCGTGTTTATTCCACGAACCCTCGACCCGATCATCCGGTTGATCACCATCGTCCGCCGAACCGACACCGGAGCCCGTTTTCACACCGCACCAGAGATACCTTGGAGCCGAGATACCGATCGTCCTTGTCGGCACCTGCGACGTGATCACCGTCGATGACGAGAACACCTACGCGAGATCGTATTTCGGCTGTTCGCTACCAAACCGCGGCAGATGATCGCTGTGGAGAACCCGCGCTGGCCGCGAAGGTGCCGTTCGCAAGGGCCACCATGCCGGGCACCCGGATGCGCAAATTCGCCGCCGCGCGCTGCGCGCAGGACCGGCTGCAGCAATGGCGGAAAACGCTCACGACTTCAGTCCCCACTGAACCAAAGATACCCATTCCTACGGATAGCGGTTTCGGCGGCATCGCGCAATACGACGAGCATCTCTGCTTCTTTGTCATTGTTCGGCGACAGATTTGCTAGTTCGTCCAAGAGAATGGCGAGCTGGGTTGTGTTGAACATTGTGTCCGCGTGCGCGTGAAGACCCCGAAGTATTGAGCCTGCCGGAGCATTCTCTCGATACTTGACAAGCGTATCTTTCACGTCCCCATATACGAGGCCAATCCGTTCGTGGATTTGATTTTGAATAATTATGTCGATTCCCAATGATGTTCCGCCCTCATATCATATTTTAGGTAATGTGCACCATCCAATTCCGACATTGTAGTCAAATCCATTCCCGCTATTCCAAATCGTCGAAGTACTCGCGCCAATCCTCAGGCGTCATTAACGTACCTTTGCCGCCGAAACAATGTTCCATCGTCATCATCTCCGGTCATGATCCGTTCGTAGTGGTTGACATTGCTACGGAGTTCGGTGAGATGCTCGCGGCGGCAAGCTTGACGGCTCCGGCATTCAGTCGTCAGTAGCGACGATTAAGAGAACGCGCCGCGCGGCTCTATCGATCAGCACTATTTCGTGAAACTCATTATGGATGTCGGCGTAGTCATTGGCTGCAGTATTGTCCAGTTTTCGCAGTAAGTAGCATACGGTCGCTGCGCGCACGGGGTCCAGCACCTGCCGATCGATTTCAATCTGGAGCGATTCAGGAATAATTCCACAACCGGAGATCCATTGATCGAAAACGTCAACAACTGTGGCGTTGTCAACCTTTTGATACGTGTTGGGGGAAATCCGATTCAGCCAGTACGGCCCATGGCGTAGCCCCTCGCGGTCTATACCGCCACCGACATAGTCATCGGGAAACTGTGGGTGTGCAATAAGCGCCCCGAGGACCGAGCTATCATCGAGGTCGGATCGCAAGAGTTCAAACTTCTTCGAGTCGACCCACCTGAAGCGGTGTCTGCCACTTTCTCCGAAGTCGAAGTCGCGGAAGTTGATAAACGATTGCCCGCTGTAATCGAGCGCGTTACTTGTACTCACGTCCAACCTCCGATCGTGTCATATTTCATATGGAAATCTCCTATTCGGGGATATGCCACCGCTTGATTGGCACGCCGGGAACATTATTGAAGTCTAGCGTGGCTCCACCCGATCTACTGAACGGCCGATAGTTGACCGTTGATTTTGGATCGCGGGAGATATTCCACACCTCTATATCACCTTTAGGGGTGTGCTTAACTTCGTCTGGTGGCCCAAGTTTATCGATTAACTCCTGGTGGGCCCGTGCCACTTCTTCGGCCGATACCATCTGGACTCCGTCAGCGTCCTCAGTACCGATCATTTTTCCAGTGTCGTCGGTAACGACATCTTTAATCGCTGCCGCTTTTTCTTCGACCGTTTTGGCAACACTCCCCGGACTCGGATCGTTTCCGTCTGGCGCGACATCGTTGATGAACACCTTCATCAGGATGATGGCGGCGAGTTTGACGGCTTCCCCGGTGAGGTCGGGGACTTTGTCGAATGCGGTGACGGTGATGGCTGTGGTTCCTGCGACTGCTGCCGCGGTGCCGATGATTTTGATGAGTTTGCTGGTGTCGTAGGTGCTTTTGAGCACTCTGGCGGTGTTGCCAGCGATCGCTACGACGCCGACGCCTGCGGCGACGTCGCTGAGTGCCGCGGTGATCCAGGTGGCCGCGATACCGATGACGACAGTGGTTCCGGCTGCTATCAAGGCATTGGTGACCGCGTCCCGGAATTTGTCGCGGACCTCGGAGGTGGCGGTGCTGTATTCCGCGACGGGTGTGGCGAGGTTGACCGATGCGGAGGCGAGTTGGGTGGCGGCGCCGTTGAGAGTGGTGAGGTGGCCGAGGAGGGGGTCGAGGCCCTTCTTGTCCTGGATGTCGCTGAAGAGGTTGGTGATCTCGGTGATCCTGGATGCAGCATCGGTGATGGTCTTGTGTTCGGCGAAGGTTTTCCATGTCGATGCGGCCTTGGCGAGCTTGTCTTTGTTGCCGTTGGGCAGCTTGCTGCCGAACTCATCCTGGATCTTCCCGACCAGGGCGTCGTAGAAGCCGGGGATACTGCCCTGCCCCTCGGTGACACCGTCGCCGTTGTTGCCGACCGAAGTCGGGATGGTGACCTTGTACTCCGACATCACCGTCACGGTGGGCTGGTCGGGCATCGGGTTGGAGTTATTGGAGAGTGCCCAGTTGTATCCGGCGGCGTAGAGCATATTGCCGAAGTTGGTCAGGGCGTCGGCCAGGTTCGTACAGGTCTGCATCGTTTCCTGGGCGACGCGGTCGTAGGTCTTGCCCCACTGTTCGCAGCCCGCGGTGTCACCGGCCATGCCCGCGCACTCACCTTTGACCTCGTCGTGGATCGGTTTGTCGGCGGCACGGAGGTCGGTGGCCAGGGCGTGGCATTTCTTGCCGGCGTCGTAGTAGGTCTGCCAGTCGATAACCAGTACACCCATATGTCTTATCCCTGGGAGAACATTGTGTAATTGGTGTCGTGGGCGGTGCTGTAGCGCGCGTGGGCCGCCTTCGCCGCGTCGCTGATATCCTTCACACCTTCGACGAATTCGCGTGCGCCGGTGACCCATTGCATATGGGCATCGGCATACGCCTGGGCGGCAACGCCTTCCCACCCACTGCCGACCAAGGTGGCGACCCGGTCATCGATCTCATCGAGATGCTCACCGATGAACCCGGCCAGACCCGACAGACGGACCACGATCTCATCGAGATGGTCCAGGTCGACCGAGAATTGCGAGCTCATGGCAGATCCAAACTCGAAGTGTTCAATGTGGCGGCGTTGCTCTCGTCTCCCGCCTGGTAGGTGTCGGCGGTGACGCCGAGCTTTTCCGCCATGCCGGTCAGAGCGGTCATGATCTGGACACCGCCGTCACGCACTTCAGTCCAGCCCGCGGAGAATTCGTTGGCCGCGTCCCCGGTCCAGCTGCCATCGGTCAGTGAAGCGACGTCCTTCGCGGCGGAGTCCAGTGCCGCGCGCAGTGCCTCGGCCAACTCGTAGACGTACTTGCCGACCTCGCGCACCTTCTCGGGCATCACAGCGAGGTTCTGGCCAGAGGCTGGCGTCCCCCCATCACTCATGACGCGAATCCTAACCGATGCCCGTTGGGGTAGCGATAGAGCAAAGTGGGAGACCTTATGGCGCCGGTGTGTAGGTCAGCGTGTCGCCTTCGACAGCTGCCTTGTTGGGATCATCCGCTTCGAGTTCCATAGTGTGGCTGTGGATCTCGACATTTGGCCGAATGCCGTCATGTACAGATATGTCTCTCCGTGCGGGCTGCGGCGAACTCCTGCGCCGCTCGTGCATGGTCGGCCGCTGCGTGGTAGTTCAGCGTCCGGGCGTCCTTGACCGCACTGGCCAGCGCCCCCTGGATGATTCGAATCACTTATTTCGAGGCACCGACGGCCGGGGGCGAAATCACGCCCAGTTGGGTCGGGATACCGATCTGGCTGGCATCTACATTCGCCTTCAACTCGTTGTAGCGAGCGGCGAATTCTTGATCCTGCTCGATGTATTTCTGGGCGATTGTGCGGTGGAGGGTTTGGATCTCGTCGACGATCTGGTAGTGCTGCGCGAGGATGTCGAAGACGTTGTTGTCCGAGTCTGTGGCTGGATTGACAATCTTGGCCTTGCCGCGGAAGCGAGCCACGAGCGTGTTGGCAGAGCTCATGCCGTCCGTCGTCTCGCCAAGACCCCAGTGCTCACGGTGCGAGATTTTTTCCGCGATCCGCTGGAGGTTCCGGATCTCTTCCTTGAAGGCTTCGCAGTCGCGTTCGATGTAGACGAACTCGTCGGCGTTGACCCGGACTTCGTTGCTGAAACTGACGGTCAGCTTGCCGTCCTGAGCGTCCTTGATCGCGCTGGCCAGTGGGCCCGCAGATGACGGTGTCGTCGTATCGCCGCTCACTGTTCGTGTTCCTCCCCGGCGTTCCGGCCGGGATCGACCGGAGATCGATTCAAGTCTAGAGGGCAGCAGGTATCGCTGGGACGATCTGGCCCGCAAGGCGCTTCGCGATATCGCAAGCATGCTGATTCCCAGTATTCCGGAGCCACGGTGGGTTATTGATGGTGATCTCGAGGCTGCCGCCTTTCAGCTCGACGTTGATTAGGCAGTCCGCGTGCGGATCCTGGGCGCCGACATGGGACGTGAGTGCAGCCCGCCCGGCGACCGTGAGCTCCTCATCGACCGCAAAGTCCTTGTTGGCTCGCACCATCACCAGGGTGATGTTGGTGGTGTCGATCGTGGCGGCGTACCCGTCGCCGCCAGCCTGAACCCAGCCGCAGCCGCGCCACTTTATCCCACCAGGCCTATCTACTGTGTCAGGCCCCTTGTTCTTCAGCTTCTCCGACCGAATGAGATCCTGCGGGAGGTCTTTACACGCATCGAATCCCGCTGGTACATCCGATGCGATGGTCGGCGTCACCGAAGCACTGTTCGTGCTGCTCTTCAACTCCCCACCGGAGTTGCACGCCGAAACCAGCACGATCAGCCCCGCACCGAGGACCGCACCCCGGACCACACCACTCCAGCTGGCCATCTCGTCCTCTCGCACCGATGCCATCCCAGACCTGGGGCCAGACCGGCTTCCCCGCCCCCTATAACGTCGTTTAGACCGTACCGGCCAGGTCACCAGCACGCAAAGGCGTTGGGCCATCGTCAGCCGGACCGATGCACGTCCACCTACCATCGTTGACGTGCGGGCGTGGAGCTCTGGGAACGGAAGAACCCAAGGCGAAAGCACCTGGGGTTCCTACGATTTCACATGCACACGCCACTTAGGACAGCTCGAGCCCCCCACTCTGCAAACCCGCCGTGAACGCATCCCACTCGGTGGGACTGAACACAAGAGCCGGGCCCATGGGATCCTTCGAGTCCCGCACCCCGACCATGCCGCCGTCGAGGTGTGCGATTTCCACGCACGTGTCCTGGCTGGCTGACCTGCTGCTCTTGAACCATGTTGCGCCGGACAGGTCGATGCTCACGCTAGGTACTCCCTTGCAACTTTCAGTAGCAGTTCCCTGCTCTTGTCTTCATCCAACGCTACCTGCTGGATCTGCGCGATTGCAGTCCGGTACTGCGTGATTTCCGTTTCTTGATCCAAGTAGAGAGCCCCCGTATAGCCCTGCACATACACCACCGGAGGCTCGGTCAGCCGAGATGTCGGATGCACGGGAAATTCCATCAGCACAAACGATCCCGTGATCAATCCCCGGTGGCTTCCGACCTGCTGAGGGATCACCCGGATCGACATGTTCGGCGAGACGCCGACGTCCGCAAGATGCCGGAGTTGCCCCGCCATCACGGCTGGACCGCCCACCTGATGGTGCAGCACCGACTCACTGAGTAGCACCCGGAACTCGAATTCGCTTGCACTGTCCCGCAACCTCGACTGCCGTCGACTGTGTACCTCGATCAACGCCTCCAGGGCCGCTGTGGCATGGCTGGGGAACTCGATCCAGGCGAGCGCCCGGCGGTAATCCGGTGTCTGAAGCAGACCGGGGACAAGGGTGAGCTGGAACGTCGTCAACCGCTTCGCGGCCTCCTCCAACCCGATGAACAGGTCGAAATGAGCCGGAAGCGCATCGCCGTAGCTGTGCCACCACCCCGGCTTCTTCGTCTCCACGACGAGGCCGGCCAACGCCGTACTCTCTTCCTCAGTCGCGCCGTACATCTTGCACAGGACGCCGATGTACAGCTCCTTCAGCTTCGGTCCGCGTTGGCCCGACTCCATCCGCCATAGCGTCTGCGGCGACACCTCGATGGCCCTAGCCGCTGCTGTAGGCGAGATACCAGACTCCTCTCGGAGCCTCTTCAACTGACGACCCAACATCCGACGCGGTACAGCCGAACCGGTCATTACGTAGCCTCACTAGTCGTTGGCATGGTTTTTGGAATGACTACGAGCGGCAATCTGGAAGTGCGGGAATAAATTCCGCGAATCGCAGATAGAAATCTTCCAAAGTGCCCCCTAGGAGCGTACTACTGAAATCACCCCGGTAGCCGGGAAGCACCCACTGCCTCAGTGAATCACCATGTCGAACAGGCAGTTCGGCCTTGGCTACCGGGTATCCCAGACACTCACACCCACGTTCGGAGTCTCCGTATGCATGGCCTGCCCGTAACGAACCACAGCGAATTGCCCGTGATGACAATCGAATACGCCCACGCGACGATGCAGGCCCACCTGGACTGCGCTGCGTCGATGTGCCCGGTCAAGGCGCAGGCGAAGAAGCGGCTGATCGAGGCAGGGCGGTTGGTCCCGGCTGATGTTCCGCACCAGGGGTTCTGATATGGCCGTCGGTCCCATCGAGCACCGGTATCCGAGCCAGGCGATGGCACCGGCGCAGATGCATCGGGAGATCTCCCGCGATCTACACGCCGACTGCACGGTTGCGACGTGTGAGATGTTGCGCGGCTGTTGGACACGCCTGATCGAGACGGGACATCCGCACCCCACCGATTCGCCCGCCGACTGCCTGACCTGCACCAAATCCTCTGCCTGACAACAGATCTCCGATACCTGACAACCAAGGCGTGCCGCCTGATGCCCGCTCAGATCGTCGCTCTGCCCCTCGTGCTCACCACCCTCGTCTACGGAGTGTGGCTGGTCTATGCCATCGGGAAACTTCGCGCCGATCGGGGCGCGGAGAACACCGGTCAGGCGGGCTGGTGACCACCCGAAACCCGAACGCCGCCGATCACGAGTGGTGGACCGCGATTCGGAACTGCCGCAACGTGACCCGTTCATCGGTCCCCCGGCCGTCTACAGCGGCACACCAGCCGATGTGGTGGAACGGTTCGCGGACGCGGTCCGCGAATGGGCAGATCAGCCCGCATCCACACAAACGTCCCGGTGCCGGGGTGCCGCATCCCCCGGCACCGGGCGTGCCAACGGTTCGTCGCAGCCCCGCCGCCGGGGCGATGTCGTATCCCATCGGCACATCGACCGTCCAGCCAAACCGCCCGGTCAGCTCCGACTGCTCCCCGGCGACAGGTGCTTACCAATGCACGATCAGGAGGACAGCAAGGAATGAACCCACACATGGATGTCTGCCAGCAGTACACCCCGTGGCGATCCACACCCGCCGATGCTGACGAGAGAAGCCCGAACGCCGCCCGCGTCGAACGGACCAATGGACCGGAGCGCGTGATCGAGACTCGTTGTCACGCCGAGCGGCTGGACTGTCGCTATTTCGTCGATCCCAAGCCACCGGCGACGCCCGGCCCCGACATACAGACCTTGCTCGATGTCCTGGATGCGCTGACCGACCCGGGCGCGGATGCCGCGGCACTCGCCGCACGGCTCACACCGACAGCCGCGCAACGCGACGCGAGGCAGCGATGAGGTCGCGTCCGACCGCGCTGGGTTGGATAGACCCGGTGGTCACCGGAATGCCGGAGTGGGATGCCGCACAGGTGCGGCGGCTGGCGCGGCGGCTCGGGTACGGGCTGGTGTGGCCGCCAGAGATCACGCTGGTGCCGCTGGTCGACCAGGTTCGGGGCGCGGATGTGGATGCGGTGATCATGCCGTCGCCGCTGCATATGGATGTGCTGATGTTGCATGCGGTGATGTGTGTCGCTGATGTCGAAACCGTTGCTCCACGAATGTCTTTCGCTCGGTGGACCGCATTCTCGAGTGAGAGGCAGAGATGACGAGTTGGAACACAGCCGGGCTGGCGCTGGCCGCCGGTGGGCCATTGGTGGTGTTGATGTGGGCGGTGTGCTGGCCGGTGCGAGTGTCGCAGCGTAAACCCAAGCGCAAGTGGCGCGGAAGTGAATAGCAAAGACCCACGTAAGGATGTGCCCATTGCTGTTGTCTACTAACTAAGCGCTGTGAACAAACTGATCGTTTAGTGGCTCCGGTGGGCGGAGCTGCGAAAAGGCTTGGGCCCCTGTTGTGGTGGGCTCCAGTGGGGCGTTCAGCGATTCCCCGCCCGATTGTGCTCGACCGCGGCCACGAAATCCGGGTGCGCGGAAACGATCAGCTGGTCGGCTGTTTCGTTCATCCAGACATCGGCGAAATAGCCGGAGCGACTCCAGGACAGCATCGCCACCAGCGCCGCGATCGGCATGCATCCGGGCACGCTCACGAAAGCCAAAGGCAAATAAAGCGATTCGAGTTCGAGCGCCCGTGCGGTGAGGACGGCCGCGATTGTCAGCGGTATCGCCAGCAGTGCCAGCAGCGCGATTCGACGAAAGCGCCGGACCTCGAGGAGACAGAACTCGCAGGCCGGGCAGTCGAAGCGAACGCGCGCCAGGACGGGGTCCCGCCGCCCGGGTTTCGTGGAGCGCAACATGGCTCGCAGTGTCGGCAACTCCGATAGTGGGCCACTGGAATTGACTGCGAAGGAACGGGTCTCACTGGCGGTGCAACCGTGCTCGCTGCACAACCCCGGCATCGGCTCGGTGAGAACGAGTTCCGTCGGTGCCGACGCGAGAATCGGCGTCCAATCCGGGTTGACCTCAGTGTCGAAGACCACCCGCGCCCTGGTCACTGCAGCCACCCGCGCTGCTGGCGGTCCCGGAAGTATTCGTCCTCCTCGTCGTCGTCATCAGTCGGGGTGACGATGCGATCGCGGTTGGGCTTGCGGGTGCCCGGGATGACGGCGTTCCCGGCGGGCGCCGGCCGATCCGCGGGAGTGGGCATCAGCCGGTCCGGCGGCCGCTGGTCCGCTAATGGTTCAGACCGCAGTCGCACCAACTCGGCTTCGCCCTGGGCGGCCAGCCGTTCCCGTTCCTCATCCGGCATGTCCGCGAACTGCTGCATGGCGGCGGGCAACGTGCGATCGAGCACCCGATTGAATGCCTCGCTGTGCATCAATTCGCGTGCGCCGCCCTTGCCTTCGAGGACACCGCGCAGCTGCTCCTTCAATTGCGGATCGGTGGCGGTATCCATCAGCACCCGAATCGCCCGGGACAGTTGGCGTGAGGCCCCGAGATCGCCGTGGGCCAGGTCATGAATCGGCTCGGGCGCGTTCATTCAGGCTCCAGGGTGATCGTAGGTGGCGGTGGGCAGGCTCGGCAAATCGGCGGACTCGACCACCGCGACCACGCCGAAACCGACCCCGGCGATGGCCTCGAGTGCGACATACGCGGCATTGAACTTCTCGACCAGCAGGCCCCATTCCGCGATCACCTTCACCGTGGTCGCGGTGGCGGCGGCGACCAGGGCCGCCGTTGCGACAATTCCGACGCCGGTGAGCGCGGAGGCCTTGACCGCGGCCCACTCGATCACCGCCATGGCGCCCCAGTCCAGCAAGGTCTGCAAAGCATTACTCATGGCGGTGGAGAGGTGGTACGCCGTCGACGCGAAGCGGTTGATCTCGGTCGCCATCTGCTTCAATGGCTCGACCTGAGCGGAAATGGCTGTCGAGAGCTCCGTGAAATAGGCTTGGGCGCTGGTGGCCGCGTTACCGTCCCACGTCGCGTCGACAGTCGTCGCGGCAGACTTGACCGATTCGGAGAAGCTCGCGCTGTAGGAAGCCAGGTTTTCTACCGCCTTGCCCGCCTTCTGCAGGGCCTCCCAATCACCGGAGATCTTGGTGGTGAACCACTTCAGCGGGTCTGTCCCGACGACGTTTTCGAACCACTTACAAGCCCAGTACGACGGCGAAATGGCGTTCGAGGTGATGAGGAACTCGAAACTGTCGTTGAGCGGGTCCTCGAGCGAAGGTTCCGTCAGGTGCTCGGACGGCGTCTTGGTCATCAGTTGCTGCCTGTGGGGTACGTGCGGTCCAACTCATCGGCGCGTGCGTGGTCGGTGGTCCGGTAAACCTGTGCGACCTTGGTCAATTCGGTCGCCGCAGCCTCGGAGAGGGTGCCGAGGGTGGCGTAATTGGGCTTCAGCTTGTTGTGCGCCTCGGCAACGGCGCTCAGCCCGACCCGGATGAGCCCGCCGTCGCCCCACACGGTGTTGTCCAAGACCAGCCACTTGTCCAGATAGGTCACGACATTCGCATTGGCCTCGGCCAGCGTCTTCAAAGCCGCGGCGAACGCGTCCACTGCGGCTGGATCGACTTTGAAAGTCTCCGACATCGGACCTCCCCTCTCGGCCGTGTGCCGGCCGCTCTACCCCGAAGCACCTTCACACAGAATGCCTGCTCAGCGCAACTTCGCCGATATCTCGGGCGGCGGCGCGTGGCAACCGTCCCGACTGCGGACGATCTGCGGCACCCCCTGTGCGTGTCTTGGTGCCTGAGAGCCAAACTGATCGTTTAGCGACCCAGGTCGGCTGACCTGCGAAAACGCTTGGGCCACTGTTGTGGTGGTTGCCAAGAGTTTATCGTCAATGCGGGGTGGGCGATGATGTCGTGGCGTGCGGAGCTGGACCGGCGTGAGGCGGCCGCTGCTGAACAGGTCGAGCAGCTGCGTCGCCAGATCGCGGAGCTGACCGAACAGCTGCATAGCACCGCTTGTCGCGACTTTTGATCACGCAGGAAACGATGAGCGAGATCCGCGCCGAGACCGCCGAACCGACCCCGCCTGCGGTGGGCGAAGTTTCGGCCGGTAGAACGGGAATGATTGCGTCGCAGCCAATTCCGGATGGATCGCCGATCGGATTGGTGCTGGTGCCGCAGCGGGCAGCGGCTCGTCGGTGTCCAGACCCTCCGGACACCGTTCTACCGCAGGCACCAGCTGTGATCAGCCGGAACGCCTACACCGAATCAGCTGTCCGGAACCATATTCCGGACACCAATTCGAGTCGGCACGCTTGCCGACATGGCTCGCACTCCCCGCCTCGCCCACGCTCACCTTCCAACAACCCGCGCAATAGCCGGGGTAACCGGAACCGGACTGCTGCACGCAGGGATATGGCTGCACGCTCACGAAACGGACTGACAATGAACACGGAGTTCTCGAGACGGCGGCGTAGTTCGTCGTTTCGAGCTTTGTCCGTACGCGCCCACTCCGGTGATTCCTCGTCCATCGCCGCAGCAAGACGTTGTCGGATCCTCTGCAAGATCGTCAAAACATACTTGCCCTCCAACGGGTTCCACTTCGGTCCGTCGGCCATAGCCGGAACATCTATCCAGAGGTTGCGGTCGCCCAACTCGAAATCTGCCGACCGGCCGCTGACCCTGAATGGTTTCACCCAGACTAGGAATACTTGAAAACATCGTCAATCATTGTATTGACGCCGGCGGCGTGTTACCGTCCCGATGAACCGAAGACCTTGGGGCGCATAACCGCCCGGCCGGGATCGCCCGGTCAACTAACATCCGAAACACGTGGCGGGTACCTGACGAACCACAGGTCAGATTCGTTTTCCACAACGCGCCGGCCGAACAGCCGGGTGACATTCGAGGAGCACACGTGGGGGCCCTGCTTCCGACTCTGCAAGCCGAGCGGCTGCGGGAGGGTTTGACCGACTATCTGACGACAACCTTCGCCCTGACCGACCCGGACACGCAGGGCGCGCTCACCGACTTCATCGGCCATCCCAGGGATGGCCTGTTCAAGGGTCCCTATGTCCGCCTTCGGCTTCCGTTCTCCCCTGCCCGTGGCAACTGGGGAATGCACCTGGACTGGTGGCCGAAGTACTTCGAGCCATATGAGCACCAGGCAGCGGCGTTCGAACGGTTGTCGACCAAATTCCAGCGGCGACCCCAGCCCACGTTGGTCACCACGGGCACCGGCTCGGGTAAGACCGAGTCGTTCCTGATCCCGATCCTCGATCACGTGCTGCGAGCCAAAAAGGCCGGGATCGTGGGGATGAAGGCGCTGATCATCTATCCGATGAATGCCTTGGCCAACGACCAGGAGCAGCGACTGGCGAAGATGATCACTCGGCATCCCGAGCTGTCGGGTATCACCGCCGGCCTCTACACCGGTGAACAATCCTCGGGCGGGCGGACGCTGGTGTCGGAGGCGGGTCTCATCACCGACCGACGGCTGATGCACGATTCACCGCCCGACATCCTGCTCACCAATTACAAGATGCTCGACCACATGTTGTTGCGGTCGGATCGGGCGGCGCTGTGGCGGCAGTCGGCGGATTCGCTGCAGTACGTAGTTCTCGACGAATTCCACACCTATGACGGTGCGCAGGGCACTGATGTGGCAATGCTGTTGCGGCGGCTCGGGTTGACGATCAAAGCGCACTGGACGTCGGGATCGCCGGTCGGCGAGGAGGACCGGAAAAGACCGCTCGGCAAGATCACCCCGGTGGCGACATCGGCCACGCTCGGATCCAAGGACTCTTCGCCGGAAACCATGCTGGCGTTCGCGAAAACCGTATTCGGGGAATCGTTCGGCAAAGACACCCTCATCGGGGAAACACGACTCTCGGTCGAGGACTGGCTGGCAGCGCGCAGCCTCGCGCTGGACCGGACCTTCTCACCGATCGAGCCGGTTATCGCAGACGCGGTCGAGGAACTGGATAGGGTTGCGGCGCAGGCCCCGACGAACAAGCGGCTGACAGCTTCGGTGCTGGCCACGTTGTTCCGCCAGACCTCCGACATCGACGACACCTTCGACCGTGCTGCCGCGAGCTTGAACCGGCTCGGCGAGACCGAGATGCTCGACCTGGTCAAGCGGCACGGCACCGTCGCACGGCTGCTGCGTAACACCCTCGACGTTTGTTCGATCGAAGACCTTGCGGTGAGAGCTCTGCCGGCGCACACCGGTGAGCGGGATCTCGCACGAGGACAAGCGCAGCGGGAGCGGTACCTCGGATATCTGCTTGCCGCACTGTCGCAACTGCGGGCCGAAGTCGGTCGTTCGGCGCTCAATGTCGATGTGCACCTGTGGCTTCGGGAATTGTCGCGGATCGACCGGGCGGCGATGGTGACTCCGCTGTTTCGATGGTCCGACGACGGGAAGCTCGACGATGCGACTACCGAGTACTACCCGTCACTGTATTGCCGGCACTGCGGGCGGTCGGGATGGGGTGTGCGGCTTGCGCCGACCGGCAGCACGCTCGACTCCAGCAATGACGACATCCGCGGCTATCACGCGACCGGCGAACCGAGGTTCCGTGCGTTGATCTCGGCGCCGACCGAGGCCGAAATCAACAACGCCGTAGACGGATTGCAGTGGTTCCGGGTCGACGATCGCGAGATCGTCGACAAGCGGCCCGACGCCGACAGCGCAGACCTGCTCGATGGACGGGTGCTGCCGGTGCTGTACCTGAGCGGCCCCGAAGCAGACGAGAATTCGAAGAAGGACCTGTGCCCGGCATGCGGCGCCGAGGACGGGATCAGGTTCCTCGGCAGTGCCATCGCCACCCAGCTGTCGGTGGCACTGTCGAACCTCTTCGGTGATGCGCGCCTCGACGACGCCGAGAAGAAGGCACTGATTTTCACCGACAGTGTGCAGGACGCGGCGCACCGGGCGGGGTTCGTCCAGGCACGGTCGCACACGCTCAGCTTGCGCTCGACATTGCGGAATGCACTGGGCGACCGGGTGAGCGGGTCACAGACGTTGACACTGTCGGAGCTGTGCGCCGCCGTGCTCGAACGAGCTGGTGAGGACCCGACTCGGCGCTACCGGCTGCTGCCTCCCGACATCGTCGAGCACGACGAGTTCACCGCATACTGGCAGCCGGACCGGCCCGCTGCGTTACGCCGCAAAGCGGCCAAGAATGTGTCGCGGCGCGTCCAGTTCGACATCGACCTCGAATTCGGTCTGCAGTCGCGGTTGGGCCGCACCCTCGAGCTGACCGGCAGTGTGGTCGCCGAGGTGGATCTCGGTTCACCGCAACGGGTTGCGCAGCTCGGTGCCGCTGCGCTCGAACGCACTGAGCATCAGCTCGCGTTCTCCGCACCGGACTCGGAGGCGGTGACCCAGTGGGTGCGCGGCATCGCCGAACGCATGCGCACACGTGGCGCGGTCTCGCACGAATGGCTGACGAAGTACATACAACGCGATGCCAACCGTCGGTGGGTGTGGGGTGGTCGGCCCAAAGGCCAAGGCATGCCGGCATTTCCGAAGGGTCGGCCGGCCCCGGCCTTCCCGGCCGTAGGTGGGCGCACAATCCCCGAGGGCTTCGACCCCATCACCGCAGCCACATCCTGGTATGCGCGATGGGCGGCGCAATGTCTGAATGTGTCGCCGCATGAAGGCGGTTTCCTCGCTCGGGCGCTGTTCGACGTGCTCGCCGAGGAACGGATCGTCACGACGGAGAGCACCGAGAAGTCGCTCACCGCCTACCAATTGACCCACGACTCGATCCTCGTCGGGATTCCCGATGCCGACGGGCTCGCGGACATGCGGTATCTGCTGGTCTGCGATGTCTGCCAGACCCCGACACCGGGCAGCGCCACCGTCATCGACCAGCTCGACGGCGCGCCCTGCCTGCTCACCCGCTGCCCCGGCGAGCTGACTCGGGCGGCCAAGCACGACAACTTCTATCGCAGTCTCTACAACAGCTCGGAAATGAAGCGGGTCGTCGCCCGGGAACACACCTCGCTGCTCCCGACGAAGACCCGGTTGGAATACGAGACCAAGTTCAAGACCACAGCCACCGACCCAGCCGCACCGAACGTGCTCGTCGCCACGCCCACCCTGGAAATGGGCATCGATATCGGTGACCTGTCCACCGTCATGCTCGGCTCGATGCCGCGCACGGTGTCGTCGTACCTGCAGCGAGTCGGCCGCGCCGGACGTCTCACCGGCAACTCCCTCGCCCTCGCGTTCGTGCGTGGCCGAGGCGAGCATCTGCCCAAGCTCGGCGACCCGACCTCGGTGATCCAGGGTGAGGTCCGACCGCCCGCCACCTTCCTCACCGCCGAAGAGATCCTGCAGCGCCAATACATTGCGCACATCGTCGACCGGCTGTCCCGGAAGGCCGGCGCCAAGGACCCGGGTAGCGCCAATAACGTTCTGTCGAGCTTCGACGAGGGGACCTGGATGGGCACCCTCGTCGAAACCGCCGACGAGGACGCCGATCTGCTTCTCGACGAATTCCTCGCCCAATTCGGTGACACCCTCGGCGAAACTGCCGCGGCCAACCTGCGAACCTGGGCCACGCTACCCGGTCTCGGCGACCACAGCGGGCTCGGAGTGCTGCTGCGCGAAGCGGTGCACCGCTGGAACCGCGATGTCAACGAATTGCGCCACCGGCGCACCGCCGTAGACGCCGCCATCCCCGAATTCGAGCAGCGAGCCAACTCACCCGCCGCGACCGACGACGACAAACGCGACCTCCGCACGGCACGCGGCACGCTGAGACTGCTGTCCCGCAGCATCAACGATCTCACCACCGAGCACTGGGTCGGCGTGCTCGAACGCTACGCAGTGCTGCCCAACTACACGCTGCTCGACGATGCGGTCACCCTGGATGTCGGCATCACTTGGATCGACCCCGACACCAACGAATACGCCGAGGACACAGCCAGTTACCGGCGCGGTTCTCGGGTCGCGTTGACCGAGCTCGCACCGGGCGCCACGTTCTACGCGCAGGGACTCGCCGTCGAGATCGACGCCGTCGACCTCGGCGCGGGTGAGTCCGCCATTCACACCTGGCGGGTGTGCCCGTCGTGCGGGTGGACCGGGATCAGCCATGCCGCGGATCAGAGCCCGCCGCCGATCCAGTGCCCCCGGTGCCACACCTCGGCCATCGCCGATGTGAGTCAGCAGTTGCAGGTGGTCGAGATGACGAAGGTATCCGCCGAAGTCCGCCGCGACGAGTCGGCGATCACCGATGTCCGCGACGAACGGCGCAAGGAGTCCTTCACCGTCCTCACCGCGGCCGACATCAACCCCGACAACATCACCAAACGCTGGTTCGTTGCCGAACAGGACTTCGGCGCGGAGTACTTGCGCCGCATGGATATTCGCTGGATCAATATGGGGCGGCGGAACTCTCAGGGCAGCAAACGCACCATCGCGGGCAAGACGACAACCGGTGGGTTGTTCCGGGTGTGCTCGGGATGCGGGCAGCTCGACAAGGTCGCCGGAAAGAATCAAGCGCACGAGCACCGCAGCTGGTGCAAGTACCGGAAAGCCGACGACGAGAAGCACGTTCGCGAGATCGCCCTCGCCCGGACGCTGCGGACGCAGGCGGTGCTGCTGCACCTGCCGAGTTGGCTCGAATACGACTCGTTCGCCCATCCGAGCCTGAGCGCGGCGATCCTGCTCGGGCTGCGCCAGGTGATCGGTGGCTCGCCGGAACATCTCGACGTCGCCACCATCACCGATGCACTACACGCACCGAACCAGCGCGCCCTGCTCATCCACGACACCGTGCCCGGCGGCACCGGCTACCTGGCCGACTTCGCCAATCCGGCGCAGGTGTGGGCAGTGCTGGCCGCGGCACGGGAGGCGGTCAAGAACTGCGACTGCACCGACCGGCTGGCCTGCCACAAGTGCCTGCTGCCGTTCGCACCGCCGCGGGAACTGGACAAGGTTTCGCGGATCACCGCGGCCAAGGTGCTCGACGACCTGCTCGCCTGCCAAGGCGGTGAACCGGATGCGGAGGGCTGGCTGGCGTCGATCACCGAGGAGACGCCGGAGAAACGTCTCGGCAGTGAGGAATCGCCGCTGGAGCGGGAGTTCTACCGTGCCTTCACCAAACGCCTGACCACCATGGGAGCCACTATCGTCGAGAAGCCGGGCACCTACGGCCCGACGGCGACGATCAAGCTGCCAGGTACGAAGATCCGGACCTGGCAGCTCGAACCCCAGGTGCTGATGGGTAACAGCCAGCCCGACTTCCAGCTCCGCACCGCCGACCCCGATATCCCGATCATCGCGCTCTTCGCCGACGGTCGCCGGTTCCACGCGGTGCCCGGAAAGAACCGGGTCACCGATGATGCCCGGAAGCGGGAAATCCTGCGGTCCGGTGGGGTGCTGGTGTGGTCGTTCAGCCACGACGACCTGCTGCGGTTCACGGGCGCCCAGCCGATGCAGCCGTCCTGGTATACCGACAAACTCGCCAAGTTCACCCTCAACCACGGAAATCTGCGGCCTGGTCTGTTCAAACTCCTGCATGTAGATCCGATCACCCAGCTGATCGAGTTCATGCTCAACCCGGATCGGGAGGATTGGAACGCCGTCGGGCACTGGCTGCCACTGATGTTCATGCTCGACGGCCGGGTGCACGGCGATGGTGACGCCATCGCCGGCTGGGCACTGGATCTCATCGAGGGCAACGGATCACAGATCGCGGCAGGCGAATATGCGTGCTGGTCCTACACCGACGGACCACTGACCCTCACCGCCGCATTGCGCAAGGACAAGAAGGTCCTCGACGCGGTTCTCGCCCTGGACGACCGCGACGACACGCTCGAACTGCGCGAGGGTCACGCCTGGAAGGAATGGCTGCGCCTGGCCAACTGGTTCGGCCTGGCCGGCCACGTGGTCACCACCCGCAGCCTGCTGGCAGCCGACAGCACCGTGCCCGAGCGTGGTCCCGACTCCATCGGTGCCGGACTCACCCCCGAATGGCAGGCCCTCTATGACGACACGATTTCCGACGCCGAACGCGAACTCATCCTCGGTCTGGCCGCGGTGGGGGCGCCTGTACCGGAGCTCGGTGTGGAGACCGATCGTGGTGACGTCATCGACATCGGGTGGGCGGATGCCCGTATCGGGGTGCTCCTCGAAAGCCCCGACGCGGTCCCTACGATGACCGAGCAGGGCTGGACGATCTGCCCGGCCGATCCGGCAGAGCTCGTCGAAGCGCTGAAGACGAACGGGGTGATGTGATGGCGCACATCGTCATGACCAGTACGAGCAAGTCCGGCGTCGAACTCGAGCGGGCTGTCCAGCGCCGGGTGTACGACTTCCTCGACACCGTCCAGAACGACGAGCCGGCCGCCGCCGGGCTCATCGAGACCGTCGCCGGCGCGCGCGACGAACGCGTCCGGCTCGGGCGGATCGGCTTGGGCCACAGCGCGATCCTGTTCCATGTCGCACCTGCTAAGGGCGACGGATCCTACGTCTACGTAGGCGCATGGCAGGATGCTGCGGCCGCAGAGTTGGCACCACGTGCCGAGCTGCAGGTCAACCCGGTCAACGGGGTACTCGACCTGGTGGTGCACGCGGCCGGTGCGGAGATCGTTCCCGCTGTCACCGCAACAGCTCCGCAGTCGCCGCCGCAGCGGGGCTACCTCTCAGGCCTTGGCTTCACGCTCTCTCAGCTCACCGGCGAGCTCGGGCTCGCACCGCAGCTGGCGGCGAAGGTCCTCGCGGCCCTCGACGATCACGAACTCAACGACCTCGCGGCCGAAGTCGACGGATGGCAAGGCTCTGCGATTCTCGACCTGGCGTGCGGCGTCGCTCTCGACGACATCCGGGAGAAACTGCGGCTCGACGAGAATCCTGTCGATCCCACGCTCGGCCGGGACGAGCAGATTCTGCAGGCACTGACCCACCCCGCCTCGCAACTCCGTTTCACCTACATCGGTGAGAACACCGACGAGCTCCGGCGCGTCATCGAAGGCGGCAGTTTCGCCGCATGGCGGACCTTCCTGCACCCAGAGCAGCGCACCTACGCCGAGAAGCACTACAACGGCGCGTTCCGGCTGTCCGGTGGAGCCGGCACTGGCAAAACCGTGGTGGCGCTGCACCGGGCACGCAATCTCTGGCGGCACAACAAGAATGCCCGTATTGTCCTGACCACCTTCAACCGGACTCTGGCCCGTCAGCTCCAGGCGGATCTGACGACCCTCGAACCGGACATCGCCATCGCATCCGCCCCCGGCGAACCAGGCGTCTACATCGACGGAGTCGACAAGCTCGCCAGCGATGTGCTTGTTCGCGCGCGGAACCTCGTCCCTGTCACCGAAGCCGTACTCGGCAGTGCCACCACGGTCTTGTCCCGGCGCACCGATACCGCCCGGGTCTGGCGCGAGGTCACCAAATCTATTGATACGCCTCTGGATCCGCGCCTCACGACAGCCGCGTTCCTCGACAACGAGTACACCGCCGTTGTCCTGGCCAACAAGGTCACCACCGTCACGGAGTACGCCAAAGTGGCGCGGGCGGGACGTGGTGTACGGCTGAACCGTCCGCAACGGATCGCGGTGTGGAAGCTGATGGAAGCATTCCGGCGGTACAGCCGCATAGATGGAACTGTCAGCTTCCCAGAGGTGCTGGCGCTGGCCGCGGAGTACCTGCGGCAGCGAAGCGCCGCAGGTGAGCCATTCGTCGCCGATCACGTCATCATCGACGAGGCGCAGGACCTGCATGCCACCCATTGGTCGATGCTGCGCGCGCTCGTCGCCGAAGGCCCCGACGACCTGTTCATCGCCGAGGACTCCCACCAGCGGATCTTCGGTCAGCCGGTCGTTCTCGGACGGCTGGGCATCAAGATCGTGGGCCGTTCCCGCCGGCTCACGCTGAACTACCGGACAACGGCGGAGAACCTGCGGTTCGCCGTCGACATCCTCTCCGGCGGTGACTATCAGGACCTGGAAGAAGGGGACGAGACCACCCACGGCTACCGCTCTGCCCGCACCGGGCCGGAACCTGTTCTGGTGGAATGTAATTCGCTGGCCGAGGAACTCGATCGAGTCACCGAAACGGTGCGCAGATGGCTGGGCGAGGGCGTGGAACCATCGAGCATCGCGATCCTGACCCGAGGCCGAAACGAACGCAGCCAGTTCGTACGCGCTCTGGGCGAACGTGGCATCGAGGCGCGCGTTCTCGACGACAACCCCGCGGGCCTCGGGCATGTGCAGGTGCTGACGATGCACCGGGCCAAGGGAATGGAATTCGCCAAGGTGATCCTCGCCGGCGTAGACGAAGCCCACGTTCCTGCCAGGTCCGTCCTCAATGAGGCGCCTGCGGAAGAGCGCGGCGACGCCGAGCTGAGGGAGCGGTCCCTGCTCTATGTGGCGGCCAGCCGGGCCCGCGATCAGCTCGTCGTGACCTGGAGTGGCCGGGCATCGGCTTTGCTCCGGCCAGCCGTTCCAGCTTGATCGCGGCAGCAAGCGTCGGCTGCCCATACCGCGGGTACCCGACGCCGATCGAACGAAGTGGGGTGTGGCGTGGCCAATCTCGTCCTGGCGAACAACAAGGCGATGCCGAAGATCGACGGGTCGATCAAGGACAAAGTCTGCGACTTCTTCGACAAGCTGCGCGCTGACGACACCGCACCCGGCCTGCACATCGAGCCGCTGCGCGGAGCCCTCGACGCCCGTGTCCGTACCGGACGAGTCGACCTGAACTATCGGGCCGTCATGTTCCGTGTCGACGACCGATTCGGCGAACCGACCTACATCTACCTCGGCACGTGGAAACACGACGTCGCCAACAAGCTTGCCGAGAAGGCGACGTTGCGGGTCAACCCGATCAATGGCGTCCTCGAAGGCATTGTCAGCCAGCTCGACAGACGCGGAAAGCGGCCGGACGTCGCCCGTCCGGCCGGCCGGGCAGCGGCACAACCGACGCATGGCTACCTGGGCGGCGCGGGCTACACCCTCGAACAACTCACGGACCGTCTCGGCCTCGACACGGACTTGGCCGCTGAAGTGCTCAGCGCCCAGGATCAGGACGGTGTGTTCACCGTGGCGCAGACGGCCGATGTCGCCTGGCAGCAGAACGCGATCCTCGAACTGGCGGTGGGGCGTTCCATCGCTGACATCCGTGATGCCCTGGGCTTGGCAGAGCCGTATCCGGAACCGGTTCTCGACGAAAACGAGCAGATCCTGGCCGCCCTGACCCATCCGGCCAGCAGAATGCAGTTCACCCTGCTCGACGACAACGACGAGCTGCGCCGAGTGATCGAAGGTGGTGATTTCACAGCCTGGCGAACCTTCCTGCACCCGAGCCAGCGCCGGTTCGTGGAACAGGACCAGCGCGGCGTCTTCCGCTTGTCCGGAGGCGCAGGAACAGGTAAGACCATTGTCGCCTTACATCGTGCACGTCACCTCGCCAGGCAGAACCCCGGCGCACGGATCGTGCTGACGACCTTCAACAAGACCCTCGCGCAGGGGCTTCGCGACAGTCTCCTCGCTCTGGATCCGACGACCACGCTCGCCGTCCGGCCAGGTGAGCGCGGCGTGTACGTCACTGGAATCGATGGGCTCGCAGCCGCTCATCTCCGAAACACCACCGACCTCGACGCCGCCTTTCGCATTGTGTTCGGCACCGATACGCCAGCCCGCTCGGGCCAGGCAGTTTCGCCCGATATCGGCTGGGCGGAAGCGATCTCATCAGCGGAGCACAACCTCGACCGCCGTCTCGCCCAGACCTCGTTCCTGTCGACCGAATACATCAACGTGGTGCTCGGCAACCAGGTGACCACGCAGGCGGAGTACTTGAAGGTTCCGCGAGCCGGCCGCAGTGTCCGGCTCAGCCGTCCCCAGCGAATTGCGGTGTGGCAGATGATCACCCGATTCCGGCAACTGGGCCGAGTCGCTGGTCGTTTGAGTTTTCCAGAGGTGCTTGCACTCGCCACGGCAGATCTGCAGTGGCGCGCCGAAACCATCGGGCAGCGCGTTGCCGACCATGTGATCGTCGATGAGGCTCAGGATCTACATGCGACGCACTGGACGCTGCTGCGCGCCCTCGTAGCGGAAGGTCCCAACGACCTATTCATCGCCGAGGACTCCCACCAGCGCATCTACGGTCAGCCTGTCGTGCTCAGCAGGCTCGGAATCAACATCCGCGGGGGCCGCAACGGCAAGCTCACCCACAATTACCGCACCACAGCTCAGAACCTGCACTTCGCTGTCAGCATTCTCGAAGGAACGACCTACCACGACCTCGAGGAGGGCGAGGAATCCACCGCCGGCTACACCTCCGCACGACTGGGGCCTGCCCCGGCACTGATCCGTTGCGATTCCACCCCCGACGAACTGCAGGCCATCGCCAACCGGGTCACCGCCTGGATCGATGAGGACGGTGTCGGTCCGGGTGAAATCGCGGTACTCGCCCGCGGCGCTCGAGAGCGAGACTTCCTGGTGCGGGCGCTCGGCGAGCGTGGTATCGCCGCAGAGGTTCTCGGAGACGCGCTGCCGTCCGGGCGCCAGGTAACGGTACTGACAATGCACCGTTCCAAGGGGATGGAATTCCGGTGCGTGGTGCTCGCCGGCATCGACCATGAGCATGTGCCATCACAACAGAGGGTACGCAATGTGCCTGCGGAGGAACGCGACGAGGCCGAGCAGCGCGAACGATCGCTCCTCTACGTCGCAGCCAGCCGCGCGCGTGACCAGCTGGTGGTGACCTGGAGTGGGCGGGTATCGGAGCTGCTGGCATGACACGAATCGCATCCGCCAGGCCGGACTTGTCTGATTCCACTTCTCGACCTGTGATCTTCAACTATGTTGGACAACAAGGTATTTGAGCTCGCGTGCCGGGGCGGCCTCCGGCCGCGCAGATCGGGGGATCATGGCGAACATTCATCGTGAGCGAGTTGCCCGCTGGGCCGAACGCACCCTGTCCGAGCAGCGACAGCTGACCTCCGCACAGCGCCGCTTTCTCGCCGGTCTGCTGACTGTGCGCGGCTGGCATCTTCTGGTGGAACGTAGTGCGCCACGCTCGGATCGAGCAGCCGCGTTCGCAGTGGGACGAACCGGCGTCTTCGCGCTCGTCTTCGCAGAGTCGGTGCCGGACTCGGCCACCATCGGGAAGATTCGCAAGAATGCCGAAGAGTCCTTCGCCCGCCTCGCTCTCGGCGGCACCCAGTTCGTTCCGTACTCCGTCGAGCTGGTTCTGCTAGTGCCCAACGCGGAGCACTTCCTCGCCGACGGTCGATTCCTTGTCGCCGATGAAGCCGGGTTCGTCGACATGCTGGTGCGCAGTGATCAGCGAATGCGCGCCCAGCGCGCAGACGAACTCGCGGCGACCGCCGCGGCGAAACTGTCATCACACCGGTGGCTACGTGCCGATGATGCTCCCGAATCCGAATCCGTCGACGCAGGAAACCTGTTCGACGAAGTCGACCTTCGCTCCGAGGCTCGCGATGTCGCGCTGGCCCGGCCCTTCGGCGACTGGATGACCTTTCTCGACCCGGAGCAGCTCTCCCACGTACATGCCACATTCAATGGTCCGGCGAGATTCAGTGGTCCGGCCGGGACAGGAAAGTCGGTCGTAGCACTACATCGCATGGCACATTTCGCCAAGCGCAATCCGGGCAGGCTCCTGTTCACTACATTCGTCAGGACGCTGCCCTCCTACCACGAACTGGGATTTCGGCGCCTTGCTCCGTACGCGGCGGATCGCGCCAAGTTCACCGGTCTTCACGCTTGGACAACCGCATTCCTACGCAGCCGTGGGATCGCCTTCAATCTCGATGAGGGCGCGATCAATACGGCGCTGGCCAAGGCATGGCAGGGTGCACGGGACGTTTTGGACCGTGTCGAAGGCACCGACCACGGTTACTGGACCGACGAGATCGATCGGGTGATCAAAGGCCGTGGGATTTCTGACCCGGAGAGGTATAAGACGGTCAAACGCACCGGTCGGGAGGGGATAAGCCTGCATTCGAACAAGCGCGAGTATGTCTGGAAACACTGGTACATGCCCTACCAGCAGGGCCTCGAAGCGCGGGGCGCGCACGACTTCAACGATGTCATCGCACTGGCCGTCGACGAGCTGAAGCAGCGGCCCCTCAACAACACCGAGGATTTCGCGATGGTGGTCGTGGACGAGGTGCAGGACTTCACACTTCGGCAGCTCGAGCTGGTGCACCAGATAGCGGGCGGCGATCCCGATGCAAAGTTGCTTCTGGTCGGCGACGGACAACAACAGGTCTACGCCGGTGGTTGCACCCTCTCCGAAGCAGGCATCCCTCTCACCGGTCGCCGTGGCCGCGTCCTCCGCAAGAACTACCGCAACAGGCAAGCTGTCCTGCGATATTCGCAACGGATCGAAGCGGGCAACACCGTGGACGACCTCGACGGTGGAGCCGGTGTCATCCTCCGCGACAGCGAATCCACGCTGCCCGGCGGGCAAGCGCTCGACATACGCGTCCGACGTCGAGACATCGACCGAGCGCTCCCCCAAGCGATCCGTGACGCATCACTACCATCCAGCTCTGAGATCGCGGTGATCGTCAATTGGCCCAAAGAGGCAAGCCGCTATCTACAAGTCCTACGCCGCGCGGGTTTCCCGGCGATCTCGCTGGAACATTACGATGGCAGCCAGGTCGGTCCGATCAAGGTCGGCACGGTTCGGCGCGCCAAGGGGATGGACTTCGCCGCGGTCTTCCACATCACCGAAGAGCCGCCCGCCGATCCGACACAGCTCTCCGGGGGCGACAGGGACCGGGCCGATATGCTCGCCAGACAACTTCTCGTCGCCACGAGCCGCCCTCGCGACTACCTGTGGGTCGCCTATCTGACCGATTGATCCAGAAGCTTCGGCGACCGATCGGCCCGCGCGAGATAGCCGAGGATCTACCGTGGCGGTTTGATCGCCCCCGCCGTCAACCCCGTTCCGATCAGCTCCGCCGCTCGTTGCGCCGCATCAGCCGTCTGCGCCGCCGCCACACGCAACAGGTGCAGCCGACGGAACGCCTCGGCATATGGCTTCTGATCCTCGAGCCGCAGAATCGGAATCCGCAAGCGGGTGGGGTCGATCCGGATGGTCGTCGCGCCGAACATCGCCGCCGAGTTGTCAGGGCTGCCGATGAAGCCGGCGAAGAACCAGGGATCCAATCGGGTGGGATCGGCACGAAAAACGATCACGCCCACTCCGGGAACTGCCCCCACGTCGGCGCCTTCCGCCACCCGAGCACCGGGTGCGGCGCCATGGTCGTCGCGAAAACGCGAGACCAGGATGTCGCCCTCGCGGATCACCTCGGTGGAGGCGTGGACGCCGGGGCCGGTGAGACCGCACGGCCCCCGGCCGGCGAGCAGGTCACGACCGGACAGTACCGGGCGCTGAAGTGAACCCACGGCTTGATCTTCTGCCACCAATGGGACCAGGTGGACCGCGCCACCTCGTTCGAGGTCACCGACGGTGGCCGTCCGCAGGGTTAGGTTGCCACCCGGGGACCAGCGCTCGACCGTCTCGGCAGCAGTGCGGAGTTCAGTCAGGTGGCCGCCGAGGAGCTCGATGGCAGCGTGGGCGGAGGCAGCGACACTGTCGAGATCGACGGCGGCGCGGACGCGACGGGCCGGAGTGAGGTCGATGTCGTCGTCGAGGACGTCCATGACACGAACCACGGCGGTGAATCCGGCAATTGTGGCGGCTTCCATGTCACCGTCGTCGAAGGCACGCCAAGTGTCGGTCACTCGCTCGGCCAAGGCTTGCCAATCCGATTGACTCCCCCCGGAGTCGGGGAATCCAGCGGCATCGGTGAACAGAACAAACTCGGACGTGGCCGCGGAATCTGGGCGGCGGAGCACCCAAATCTGCAGGCCTACCTGTTTGGGGGTGGATGCCCCTGGCGGGAGCGCGATGACAGCCCGCAGCGCATTTGCGCGTAACAGTTCCATCCGGATCCGTCGACCGGATGTGCGCGAGGCGACGGCCGGCGGCAGCAGAACGATCGCTGTGCCGCCGGGGTGTACATGGGAAAGGGCATGTTGGACCCAAGCCAGTTCGGATTCGCCCCGCGGGGGGACCGAGTACTCCCACCGGAGGTCGAGGGCTAGTTGGTCGGCGCCCCAATCACGTTGCGTATATGGGGGGTTCGACAGGATCGCGTCGAACCGCTCGCCCGGGAACGCATCGGACAAGAGGCTGTCGCCGGTGCGGATCTCGACATCGACACCAGGAAGCTCTGCATGCAACAAGGCGGCGGAGCGGGCAGCCTGGACGGCCAGCACGTCTTGTCCTGCCAGGGTTGAGGCACCGATCCGCGCAGCCTCGGTCAGGAGGGCGCCGCTGCCGCAGGCAGGATCGAGAATGCTCTGCGGTTTGGGGGAGGAAGCGGCCGCAAGGAGGTCGGCCATCAACGCGGCGACCGGCAGGTCCGTTGGATAGACGCCTGTGCTCGGCGCCGCATCCAGCCCACGTTCGGCGAGCACATCCAATGTCGCCTTGATCCCGGCCTTCGCGACGGCGTCATGAATCGCGGCATGCACCGCAGTGCCATCGGCAACATCCCGATCGCTCACGACTTTCATCAATGCTGGCACTTCGCTGGGATCCACCTCAGCGCGGAGAACCGCACGCAACCGCTGGACAGGCGAGTCGGCGGACCGTACACCGTGCCCGCGCAGCCATTCCTGCACTTCACCGAGGTGGAACACCGGCCGAGCTTCGGTTCCGCCGGACACCGGCGCCGGGAAATCGGCATGCCGACGCCGCCAGTTGCTGACCGTCGCACGGGTAACGCCGGCCAGCCGGGCGATCTCCGCCGCAGCGACCGTGGGCGTTGAGTTTGACATGAGCCTCCTCACGACCAACCGCCACTCGGAGGAGGTCGTAGCTCAAGATAACACGACGTCGGATTGACGATGTTTTCAACAAAGCCGCCGGTAGGAATCTCACTCTGCGCTTGATCGAGATGAAAACAATGTCAATCTCTTGCGAACCGGCGAGAATCGGGGAAGTTCGCGCCCGGCCTATTTCGTATGCTGGACCCGCGCGCTCGCGTACAGACAGATAGCTGCTGCGGCTGCGAGGTTGAGACTCTCGGCGCGGCCGTGGATCGGGATACGCACCCGGTGGTCGGCCCGCGCGGCGACCGAGGGATCCAAGCCGTGCGCCTCATTGCCGAACAGCCAGGCCACCGGACCAGCCAGCAATTCGTCGGCCTCGTCCAGACCGACCTCACCATTGGCCGCGGTGGCGAGCACCGTAATACCCGCTGCCGCAACAGCATCGAGCACCTCACCGATATCGCGGTGCCGCGCGATCGGCACGTGGAACAGGCTGCCCGCACTGGCACGGACGCATTTGCCATTGTGCGGATCGACCGTATCCCCCGCCAGCACAACGCCATTCGCGCCCACCGCGTCGGCGACCCGAATGAGGGTGCCCGCATTGCCGGGTTCGGCGATCTCCACCGGGACGGCGAGTAGCGTCGGCCGCTCGGCCAGTATGTCCGTCAGCGGAACATCGACCTGGTCGCACACCGCGACAAGCCCAGGCGCGGTGACGGTTTCACCGAGATGTTCGGCGGCGCGCTCGCTCACCAGTGTGGTGCGCACGCCGGCAGCGGCGGCACCGGCGATCAGCTGATGCTCCCGCGTGGCGGCGTGCATCGAATAGAACAGCTCCCGCACCCGCCCCGTATCCAACGCCGCCGCAACCGAATTCGCCCCCTCGGCGAGGAACAGTCCGGTCTTGCGCCGGGTAACGGAACGCTGGAGCTTGACAGCGGAAACGACCCGCGGATTGTGCTCGGAGAGCGCGTCCACGGGTCGTTCCGAATGCTGTGTCGTCACGCAGCGGCGAATCAGGCGGCCGGGGCGTTGACGTCCTGCGGGAGGGCCGCCTTCGCGACCGCGACCAGACCGGCGAACGCCTCGGCGTCGGAAACGGCAAGCTCGGCGAGGATCTTGCGGTCCACCTCGACACCGGCGGCCTTCAGGCCCTGGATGAAGCGGTTGTAGGTGATGTCGTTCAGGCGCGCCGCGGCGTTGATGCGGGCGATCCAGAGCTTGCGGAAGTCACCCTTGCGCGCCCGGCGGTCCCGGTAGGCGTAGGCGAGCGAGTGCAGCTGCTGTTCCTTGGCCTTGCGGTACAGCCGCGAGCGCTGGCCACGGTAGCCCTTGGATGCCTCGAGAACGGAACGACGCTTCTTCTGAGCGTTGACGGCCCTTTTGACGCGTGCCATGGGTCAGTCCTTTTTAGATCTAGGGGGCGCATGCGTAGCGGCCCCGAAAATTGGTCGGTGGTCGGCGTCCGGAGTCCCGGTCGCGCGGGTGCTTACCTTCTGAGCGACCTATAGACGGTCGCTTGCGGTCTCAGAGACCGAGCAGGCGCTTGACGCGAGGGACGTCAACGGACGCGACGGACTCCGTGCCGTCCAGACGACGAGTCCGGCGGGTGGACTTGTGCTCGAGCAGGTGGCGACGGTTCGCCTGCTGACGCAGCAGCTTGCCACGGCCCGAAACCTTGAATCGCTTCGAGGCGCCGCTGTGGCTCTTCATCTTCGGCATGGATTCCTCTATCTGTCTCGTACCGGTGGTCCTCACGGACCACCGGTTTCTCATCGGTGTTACTGCGGGTCAGCCGGCGCGACCTGTTCGGCGGCCGGTGCGTCCGCGGCCGGTGCGGGAGCGGCAGGCGCTTCGGTGGCGGCGGGACGCGGTGCTCGCGAATCCTCCTGCGCCTTCACCCGCGTCTTCGCACCCTTATGCGGCGCGAGGACCATGGTCATATTGCGACCGTCCTGCTTTGCGGAGGTCTCGACGAAACCCAATTCGGCGACGTCGGAGGCCAGACGCTGCAGCAGCCGGAAGCCCAATTCGGGGCGCGACTGCTCACGACCGCGGAACATGATCGTCACCTTGACCTTCGAACCGGCCTCGAGGAAGCGAACAACGTTGCGCTTCTTGGTCTCGTAGTCGTGGTCGTCGATCTTGGGACGGAGCTTCTGCTCCTTGATAACGGTCTGCACCTGGTTCTTGCGAGACTCGCGCGCCTTCTGCGCCGTCTCGTATTTGAACTTGCCGTAGTCCATGATCTTGCAGACCGGCGGACGGGCATCCGGCGCGACCTCGACCAGGTCGAGATCCGCCTCGAGGGCGACGCGTAGTGCATCTTCAACACGCACGATCCCAACCTGTTCACCACCTGGTCCGATGAGTCGGACCTCGGGAACGCGGATGCGATCGTTGATGCGGGTCTCAGTGCTGATGGGGCCTCCTAGGTCAAGCGGTGTCGTCAGACGACCGCACGCAATAACGGCAACCCCTTTCCAACACAAAGGCCCCGGTGCGGTATTCCGCCACGGGGCCCGAGTCGACCGGCCTTCGACCACGAGCAGGCTCGTGGTCGATCTTGTCCGTGATGATCCCCGCGAGGATCCTCCGCACAAGAAACCCGCCCCGGAAGGGCGGGGACCGGACCGTTTGACCAGTACGATTGCTCGTTGGCAACGGTGGGAGTCGGGCTCCACTTATCAGCCCCGAGCAAGCCCGGGGCGGTCGTCAGCGGGAAGTCTAACATTGCCGCTCGCTATCGCCGAATCGCCCCGCCCCGGCGACCGCGCTCGCGCACCACGATGCCATCCTCGTGCGTATGAGTGACGAGGCAGTATCCGACGCGACCGACGTCCGCGAGTTGGCCGATATCTCCGCGGTCGAGATCATCAGCCGCGCCGCGATGATGCTGATGAGCGCGGCGGCCGAGAAGCTCGGACTCGCCGACGAGGATCCGGACAACAGTCCGCGCCGCGACCTGGACGAGGCACGTCGCCTGATCACCGCGCTCGCCGGACTGATCACCTCATCGATCGAGTACTTCGGGCCGCACGCCGGTCCCTACCGTGACGGTCTGAAGTCGCTGCAACTCGCCTTCCGCGAGTCCTCGGCACATCCCGACGAGCCCGGCAAGGGGCCAGGCGAGAAGTACACCGGTCCGGTCTACTGAGCAAAAAGAGCCAGAAAATTGCCCGGCGGGAAATATTGCCTGCCGGGCATCTTTGTCGCTACGCTAGGACCATGCCGGAAGAACAGGTGCTGGGCCTGCGGGAACGCAAGAAGCTCGATACCCGCAAGGCACTGAGCGACGCGGCGCTCGAATTGGCGCTCGAACAGGGCCTGAGCAACATCACGCGTGACGACATCGCCGCCCACGTGGGCGTGTCGGTGCGGACCTTCAACAACTACTTCACCGGTAAGTACGAGGCGCTGGCCTACCGCCAGATCGAGCGGATCCAGCGCAGCCTCGACGCACTGCGGAAGCGGCCCGCGGCCGAACCGCTCTGGTCCGCCATCACGGCGGCCGTCCTCGATCCCCTGGAGGCCGACGGCGTGCAGCACGCGCTGCCGACTGCCCCGCAGCGGTCGATGGTCCGCGAACTGCTCGCGGCACCGGAGACTCGAATCGCGGTGTCCAAGGGCATCTTCGACGATTGGGTCGAGGTGATCGCGAAACGCACCGGAACCGATCCGGAGCGCGATATCTATCCACATCTGGTGGCTGGGGCGCTCGGAGCCGTCTACCAGTCCGCTACGGAGGTCTACGTCCGAGCGGACCCGCCGGTGCTGCTCACCACACTCATCCGGGAGGCGATCGATCAGGTGGCCGCCGGGCTACCCGATCCATCCGCCGACTGAGCGACACAGCTCCACCTGCCGACTAAGCGGCACAACTCTCTCCAATCGACACCACGTAACAAGGGGTCTATTCGCCATGCCCGAAATATCTGCCGACGTTGTCATTTCCGGTGCCGGACCGAACGGTCTGCTGCTCGCCTGCGAACTCGCAATGGCCGGCGTGCGCCCGATCGTGCTGGAGACGCTCGCCGAACCCAGTGCCGAACCGAAGGCGAACGGTCTTGTCGGCCAAGTCATTCGGTTACTCGACATGCGGGGGCTCTATCACGAGTTCGGGGGCGCGCCAGGTGCGCCGCAACCGATCCCGGCTTACATGTTCAGTGGCCTGCCGTTGTCTTTCGCTGCGCTGCAAGACAATCCGATGCACGCCCTACTGATCCCCCAGCCCGACCTCGTGCGCGGATTGGACAAGCACGCCAACGGACTCGACGTGAACATTCGCTGGGGCCATACGCTCACCGACCTCGAGCAGCACGACGGAGCTGTCACGGTCACCGTTTCCGGTCCCGACGGGGACTACCGGATCGCGACGAAATACCTGGTCGCCGCCGACGGCGGCAAGAGCTTCGTTCGCAAACGCACCGGAATCGACTTCCCCGGAATCACTTCCGAGCGCATGGTCACCCGAATGGCACATGTCGGCATGCCCGAGGAACTGCGCACCGCCGACGGCGGATTCGACATTCCTGGCTTCGGGCGACTGCCGCACGGGCACAACCGCCTCGAAAACGGCGCATTCGTCTTCGCCGAACTCGAACGCGGCCGACCGGTGGTCGCAACCATCGAATTCGACGCCGATCCGATATCGGAAGACATCCCGATGACACTGCGCGAGTTGAGCGACAGCGTGCTCCGGGTACTCGGCGTCGACCTGCCCTTCGTCGCACCGCCCGGCCCGGGCCCACATGCCTTGCGCCGCATGGACGCTCAGAATACCCGCCAGGCCGTGCGCTATCGGGACGGAAACGTCTTCCTGCTCGGCGATGCCGCGCATGTGCACTCCGCAATGGGCGGCCCCGGCCTCAATCTGGGCCTGCAAGATACCGCCAACCTCGGTTGGAAGCTCGCCGCGGCGGTAAATGGCTGGGCACCCGCGGGATTGCTCGACACCTACCAATCCGAGCGCTATCCGGTCGCCGAACGCGTCATGATGCAGTCGCTGTCGCAGCTGGCGTTGATGGCGCCCGGCCCGGAAATCAGCGCGCTGCGCAATTTGTTCGGCGAATTGCTCGAAAAGCCCGACAACGCAGCACATATGGCGCACCTGCTTGCCGGATCCGATGTGCGCTACGAGACGGGTGACCCGCATCCGCTCGCAGGGCGAATGTTCCAGGATTTCACGGTGGAGACCACGGACGGACCGCGGCGCGTCGCAGAACTGCTGCACAAAGCCCGATCGGTGCTACTCGTTCTGAGCGACGACACAGCATTCGTCGACCTCGCCGATGGCTGGCGCGACCGGGTCGACACGATCGTCGCGACCAGTCCGGACGCCCCGGCCGCCGCCTTGCTCATCCGCCCGGACGGTTATGTCGCCTGGGCCGCGAGCGGTCCCGAACAGACCGACGCCGAAAACTCCGACCCGGACGGGCTCCGGAACGCACTGACGCGTTGGTTCGGTCACAGCGCCTGATTCCCTTGCCGCGCAACTTGTCCCCCGACTTCGAGAATGCACTGACGTCATTCGCCCGACGTCTACCTACCTGAGAGCATTCTCATGGGTGCGCACGCCGATTGCGCCCCCGAGTTTCGCCGTCGATCCCCGGCTGGAACCCGCGATGTTCTCACGGCCGAAGCAACTCGCGGAGCGCGTTCATACCGCCGCTCGTCGCTGATATCAGCGGACAATCTCACACCGGCCGAATCAGTTCACATTATGATTCCGCGAGCGTGCCGTCTCCGAACCCACCGGAATCGCCGCCGCTCCCCTGCGGTTGAGCGATTCCCCGGCGCGCCTTGCCATCCCGACGACCCTGATCTGCAACAGCATTACCGCAGGCATGGTCAAACAACTCCGCGACGCGGGTCAGGAACCGCTGTTCGCCGAATTGGCCGAGATCGACGCCGAATACATCGATCTGCCAACCGGCCATTGGCCGATGTGGTCGAGATACAAGGAACTAGCCGAGCTGATCCACACCATCGCGAACCGCTGAGGCACCCGACAGCCGTAAGTGACTGGCGCGGTATTTCACCCCGACTCGGTCAGGCGCGCCACATTCGCCTCGCAGTAACCCGGCCGCAACGGTTACCGCGCAGAAGCGGCGGGCGCTGGAGGCTTTGTCGTCGGTCGGTAACCGATGTCGACGGCCGCAGTGTGATCACCTTCGCCGACCCGGTGCAGGCGGATCGGCACACCGCCAGGATCAGGTGTGGCCGAGACAAACGCGCGGAGGAGATCAGCGTAGCGCCGCCGCCTTTCGTGCGGCGCGCTTTGCGGCGGCGGGGTTGGGTGCCGGAATCGCCGTCGCCGTCGCCTTTGCTGTCGACGAGTTGTTCGCCGCTGCCTTGGTTGCGGCCTTCTTGGCGGGAGCTTTCTTCGCCGCCTTCTTGGCGGGCGCCTTCGGCTCGGTCGCGGCGGGCAGTGCCAGGACTTCCTGCAGGAACTGGCCGGTGTAGCTGGGCGCAACTTCGGCAACATCCTCCGGAGTGCCCTCGGCGACCACCGTGCCGCCGCCGGAGCCTCCCTCGGGACCCATATCGATCACCCAGTCGGAGGTCTTGATGACATCCAGGTTGTGCTCGATGACGATGACCGTATTGCCCTTGTCCACCAGGCCGTTGATGACCAGCAGCAGCTTACGGATGTCCTCGAAGTGCAGGCCGGTGGTCGGCTCGTCCAGGATATAGACGGTGCGTCCGGTGGAGCGCTTCTGCAGTTCGGCCGCCAGTTTGACGCGCTGTGCCTCACCGCCGGACAGGGTCGGCGCACTCTGGCCGAGTCGCACATAGCCCAGGCCGACATCGACCAGGGTCTTGAGGTAGCGGTGAATCGAGGTGACCGGTTCGAAGAACACCGCGGCCTCCTCGATCGACATATCGAGCACCTCGGCAATGGTCTTGCCCTTGTAGTGCACCTCGAGGGTCTCCCGGTTGTACCGGGCACCGTGACAGACCTCGCACGGGACATACACATCCGGCAGGAAGTTCATCTCGATCTTCAATGTGCCGTCACCCGAGCATGCCTCGCAGCGGCCGCCCTTGACATTGAAGGAGAATCGGCCCGGCTGATAGCCGCGTACCTTTGCCTCGGTGGTTGCTGCGAACAGCGTCCGGATCTTGTCGAATACGCCGGTATAGGTGGCCGGATTCGAGCGTGGTGTCCGGCCGATCGGCGACTGATCCACCTGCACGAGCTTGTCCAGATGATCGAGGCCGTTGATCCGGGTGTGCCGGCCCGGCACCTGCCGCGCACCGTTCAGCTTGTTCGCCAGCACGGTCGCCAGAATGTCGTTGACCAGCGTGGACTTACCGGAACCGGAAACACCGGTGACCGCGGTGAGCACGCCGAGCGGGAAGCCGACGTCGATATTGCGCAGGTTGTGTTCGTTCGCACCGACCACGGTCAGCTGGCGCTTCCTGCTGACCGGTCGCCGCACCATCGGCACCTCGATGCGCTCGCGACCCGAAAGGTAGGCGCCGGTCAGCGATTTCGGGTCGGTGAGCAGTTCGTGATACGGACCGCTGTGCACGACTTCACCGCCATGCTCACCGGCCAGCGGACCGATATCGACCACCCAGTCCGAGGCCCGAATGGTGTCCTCGTCGTGTTCGACCACAATCAGCGTATTGCCCAGATTCCGCAGTCGCGTGAGGGTTTCGATGAGCCGTCGGTTGTCGCGCTGGTGCAGACCGATCGACGGTTCGTCGAGCACGTACAGCACCCCGACCAGTCCGGATCCGATCTGGGTCGCGAGCCGGATGCGCTGCGCCTCACCACCGGACAGCGTCGCCGCGGCCCGCGACAGGCTCAGATACTCCAGTCCGACATCCAACAGGAAGCCGAGCCGTGCCTGCACTTCCTTGAGCACCTGCCCGGCGATGGCGGTCTCCCGCTCCCCCAGAGTCAAGGCATTCAGGAATGCCGAGCAATCGCCGATCGACAATTCGCTCACATCGGCGATGGACTTCTGCTCACCGCCCGAAGCGATGGTGACGGCCAGAATTTCCGGACGCAGCCGAGCCCCGTTGCACACCGGGCACGGCACATCGCGCATATACCCGTCGTAATGCTCCTTCATCTGCTCGGATTCGGTGCTCTCCATGCGCCGTTGCAGGAACGGCATCACGCCCTCGAAATCGGCGTAGTACGAACGCTTGCGGCCGTACCGGTTGGTGTAGGAGACGTGCACCTGATCCGAACTGCCCTCCAGCACCGCCTTGCGTGCCTTCGGCGGCAGGTCCTGCCAGGGCGTATCCATGGAGAATCCGATGGCTTCGGCCAGACCCGACAGCAGCCGGGTGAAGTATTCGGCGGTCTGTCCGCGCGACCACGGTGCGATCGCGCCCTCGGCCAGGCTCAATTCGGGATCGGGCACCACCAGATCCGGATCGACCTCCTTGCGGATGCCGAGACCGGTGCAGTCCGGGCAAGCGCCGTAGGGCGAGTTGAACGAGAACGAGCGCGGTTCGAGATCCTCGATATCGAGCGGGTGACCGTTGGGGCAGGCCAGCCGTTCGGAGAAGCGGCGCTCCCGATCGTGGGCGTGCTCGTCGCGGTCGACGAAGTCGAGTACTACGATGCCGTCGGCCAACCGCAGCGCGGTCTCGATCGAATCGGTAAGGCGCTGTTTGGAACTCGGCTTCACCTGGAGCCGGTCCACCACGACCTCGACGTCGTGCTTCTCCTGCTTCTTCAGTTTCGGCGGATCGGTGAGCGGATACACCACGCCGTCGACCCGCACGCGCGAGTAGCCCTGGGTGTTCAACTGGTCGAACAGATCGACGAATTCCCCCTTGCGGGTGCGCACCACCGGCGCGAGCACCTGGAATTTGATGCCCTCCTCCATGGCGAGCACCTGGTCCACAATCTGCTGCGGAGTCTGCTTGGCGATCAGCTCACCGCAGACCGGGCAGTGCGGGGTGCCGGCGCGCGCATACAGCAGACGCAGGTAGTCGTATACCTCGGTGATGGTGCCGACCGTCGAACGGGGGTTGCGGTTGGTCGACTTCTGATCGATCGACACCGCGGGCGAAAGTCCCTCGATGAAGTCGACGTCCGGCTTGTCCATCTGTCCGAGGAACTGGCGCGCGTAGGCCGACAGCGATTCGACATAGCGGCGCTGCCCCTCGGCGAAGATCGTGTCGAAGGCAAGGCTGGATTTGCCCGAACCGGATAGACCGGTGAACACGATGAGACTGTCGCGGGGCAGATCGAGGTCGATGCTCTTGAGATTGTGCTCGCGAGCTCCGCGCACAGTGAGGCGTTCCGCCACCAGGTGGTCCCTTCTCGATCGTGTCGGTCCAACAGACGTGATACCCCCAGCGCCATGCTAGGCCGACCCACCGACAAGTTTCGTCGCGCGCCGGGTTCCCCGGTCATCGGTCCAGGTCAGGAGTCGGATCGACGAAGATTTCCAGCCAGTCCGCTGAGTTGCCAGCCCGCACTGTCCACGGTGACGGTGAGCACATCCGACCCCACCCGGACCCCGCTCACCCGCAGTGGCAGATACCGCTGCGGCACCGCGGGCGCGACCGACGCCGACCCGCTGCCCGGCTCCAACCGCAACATACTTCGCATGAAAAGCAGCGGCGCCGCCGACGCCCACGCCTGTGGTGAGCACGAGGTCGGATACGGCACCGGGGCGTCGAATTCCGCGCGATCGAAACCGCTGAACAGCTCGGGCAGTCGATAGCCGAAACGAGTCGACGCGTCGAGCACTCCATCGATCACGCGGTTGGCATGTTCGGTGAATCCGTAGCGCATCAGTCCGGCGGCGCAGATCGCGTTGTCGTGTGGCCACACCGACCCGTTGTGATAGCTGACCGGGTTGTAGGCACCCATGTCGGTGGCCAAGGTGCGGATCCCCCAGCCGCTGAACATCTGCGGTGACAGCAGGTGATCCGCGACCGACCGCGCCTTGTCCGCATCGATGATCCCGGTCCACAGACAGTGCCCGATATTCGAGGTCAGCGCGTCGATCGGGCGCTTGTCCCCAGCCAAACCGATGGCGTACCAACCGCGCTCGGGCAACCAGAACGCCTTATTGAACGCTTCCTTCAACGCCGCCGCCTTGGCACGGAACCGATCCGCGGTCGGGTGATCGCCCACATCGGCCGCGAGCGCCGCCCGCGCCACATACGCCGCGTACACATATCCCTGCACCTCGGCCAGCGCGATCGGCGCCTCGGGCAGCGTGCCGTCGGCGAAATTCACCCCGTCCCAGGAGTCCTTCCACCCCTGGTTCGCCAAGCCGTGTTCGGATGCGCGCTGATACTCGACGAATCCGTCGCCGTCCGCATCGCCGAACTGCTCGATCCACTCCAGCGCCCGATCCGCATGCGGCAGCAGTTCGTCCCTGGTCTCGGCATCCAGCCCCCACCGATGCAACTCACCGAGCAACATCACGAACAACGGTGTGGCATCGGCGGTTCCGTAGTACACGGTGTCACCGCCGAGCAGCAGCGTCGCGGCCCGCCCGAACCGCACCTCATGCGGGATCCGGCCGGGCTGCTCCTCGGTCACGGCGCGAACCTCGGTGCCCTGCAAGCCCGCCAGACTCTGCAGCGTGCCGATGGCCAGTCGCCGGTCCAGCGGCAACACCATCCACGAGGTGAGCAGCGAGTCCCGCCCGAACAGCGCCATGAACCACGGCGCGCCCGCGGCGACCACCGCCCGCTCCGGATGACGTGGGTCGAAGATGCGCAGCGCGCCGAGATCGACGACGGCGCGCCGCAATACCGCGGCGAGCGTCTGGTCGTCGGTGTGCACCGACGGCGAATTCTCGTACCATTCGCGCATCCGCAGCGCGGGCGCGCTGTACGAGATCGGATTTCCACACAGATGCCGCGGCGTTACCACCGATCCGAGCGTCGGCTGGTACTGAATGCAGACCGACCATTCCCCGCGCCCGGGCAGCTCGACCTGCCACCGCAGTTCACGGTCCACCGCGGTCGCCCCCGCGGCGGTCACCGTCACCGCCAGCGGCAGATCAGTCCGGCTGATCTCGACCGTGCCCGCCGTCGACCTGCTCTTGGTGACCACCACGCTGTCGCCGATCCGCCCCTCCTTCACCTCGAAAAGATCGGCGAAGTCGGCATCGAACTCCAGGACGACCGCACAGCTGAGCGCCGCACCGGAGAGATTGCGCACGGTCACGTCTTCGCGCATGCCGTCGCCGACATGTCGCGCGACGGTCACCAGTGCCGTGCTGTCGGCACGTCCGGGCCGCGGCGGCGTCCTGGCCAGCAGCGTCGCGCTGTAGGGCTCGGTGTGCTGGACGGTGAGCGGTTGCGGCGCCAACCCGTCGACGGTCAGCCGCCACCGTGACAGCACCCTGGTATCGCGCACGAACAATCCCTCGGCCCGATTCGGGCTGATGACACCGCCGTCCTCGCTGATGCAGAATGTCGAGCCCTCGACCAGTGTCACCCCGGCGACCGGTCGTGGCGCCACGGGGTCTGCGCCGTCACCCCACGGGCTCGTCAAGCGACCGGTGTGGGCGCCGTGGCCCGGCTCGTCCGTACATCGGCATCCTGCACCAGCGGTACCCGAGGCGCCCACAGCGCCTCGCGCGGTTCGGGGTCGTCGAGTCCCATCGGTGGACGCACCCGCTCAGTGTAGTAGCGCCACGCCTCCAGTTCGCGGCTCTTGGTGATCATCGCCTGTTTTCGGTGCGCCGGCCCGGGCCGCCTGGATTGCGTTCTCCGCATTCATCCGGCCGACCGAGACGAGGCGATCATCGCCACCCGGTCCGAATCGGTGTGCGGCACGATCAGCCGACGTTCATGGATACGTCCACTCTTCTTCGGGTTCCGGCTCCGTAGCGATAACGGGGATCTCCCGAATGGCGCGGCCGTGCGCGAACCGCCATTGCACGCCGCATGCTCGGCACCGGAACAGGGTATCCCGGTGGTCGACGAAGGTACCGATGGCGTGCGAGCCACAATCGGGACAGCTCTGCGGTGGACCGAAAACATTTCCGAAATCGAGTGTCGCCGAATATGTCATTGTCCGAGATAACTGTGCATGGGGCCCTCCAAGGCCACGCTGCCGAAAGACCTCTTTGAATGACTTCGGCCTCAGCATACCCGGAACCCCGATTCGCACAATGCCATTCGAAGGGTCGGTTTTTCTCGGCGTTTCGATAGCGCTGGCCGGTACATTCGAGTCGATATTTCTCGAAATTGTCGTTTCCGATATACCGGCGTGGCCCGCCGAGGGTTACCTTGTCAGGTAGGACCACACGCCGGGGACGCACGAGATCCCCTGCACCGCACAGGAGGTCGCGTGATCACAGTGTTCCTCGTCGACGACCACGAGATCGTCCGACGCGGCCTCGTCGACCTGCTGGAGAGCGATCCGGAACTCACCGTGATCGGCCAAGCCGGCGACGTCGCCGACGCCATGGCGGGCATTCACACGACGCGACCCGATGTCGCCATACTGGACGTCCGACTGCCCGATGGGAACGGCATCGAACTGTGCCGCAACCTGCTCGCCGAAATCGACGATCTGCATTGTCTCATCCTGACGTCGTACACCGATGAGCACGGCATGTTGGACGCGACATCGGCGGGCGCGAGCGGGTATGTCGTCAAGAACATCAAGGGCATGGAATTGGCCGCGGCGATCAAACAGATCGGCGCGGGGCGTTCGCTATTGGATAACCGCGCGGCGGACGCACTCGAGGCCCGATTGCATTCCAGCACCGAAGACGACGGACCGCTGGCCGACCTCACCGAACAAGAGCGCCGACTACTCGCATTGCTCGGCGAAGGATTGACCAATCGACAGATCGCGGCCCGAATGTTCCTGGCCGAGAAGACCGTCAAGAACTACGTTTCCCGGCTCCTGGCCAAACTCGGCATGGAACGACGCACCCAGGCCGCGGTGCTGGCCTCCAAACTGCATGAGCACTAGCGGATTTCGGCCGGAACAACGATGGTGAGATCGCCATCGTAGCGGCGATACAGCAGTCGACCGCGACCGCTGTCGGTATCGGTGAAGAACAGGAACGGCAGTCCCTTGCGGCACAATCGGGGCACCGCCGCCTCCTCGCTCAGGGTCGGTGCCGGATACGAATCCATCAGCAGAGGTAGGGAATTCACCGTGAGCGGCCGATCCACCGGAGCCAGCGGTGCCTGCGTCGTGCGCTGCCTGGTCAGCCGGACACCGAGCGGATCCGTCCAGCTCACCAGGGCATCCTCACCGGTTTCGGCATCGCTGAACAGGTATGCGTCGTAATCCATCGCATCCATTACCGCCGTCGCCTCGGCGGGCATGCCGGTGAGCAACGCGCAGTGCTTGCGCCGCACGATCGGGCGCGGCTCGGTGACCCTGGCCAGGGGCGGACGCGCCGGATCGGGCCACTCACGTGACTGTTTGGTCGTCAGCCGCGCGATCTGCCGGTCCAGCCGCTCCACCGCGAAGGTCACCGCGAAGCCGCGTGGACCGGTGACCTGCACCCGGGTCGGGGTGTCCTGTATGCGAATGTTGGCCTGCACCAACGTGGGTTCGTTCGAATCCACCGGCGCGGTCACCCGTACCCGTGCCGCCGCGTCGAGGTGGTGCCGGCGCAGCACGCGGCCGATCCCCCGTACCGCCCTGGTCACATCCGCGGGCGGCACCGCACCCCGGGTTGTCACGGCCAGTTCGGGATCGGTGGCGGTGGCCCACAGCTCCGAAGAGCGCAACGGCGAATTCATAGGACATCCCTACTTTCTATTCCCGGTGTGCGACCATGCCATCACCGCGACGCCACCGCGAACAGGGCCGAAAGTCCTCGAATCGACCAACTAGACTGGCGTAGGCGCTATTACGAGCCTGCCAGAACCGACCAGGCCGCACTGGCCATGCAGCTGGCCGAAACCCAGTGCAGGATGCGCGAACTCGATATCCTCGCCGACCGCGACCGCAGCTGTCGCCGCCGTGCAGCGGGGTGAGAAGTCGGATGGGCAGTTCACCATCGGACCGGTGGTGGCCGGGATACACCGAACAGCGGCCATGCCGAGCACGAAGTTGTCCTGGTCGGTGCCGCTGCCGTAAGTCGGCACGGACTCAATCGACGGGACCGAGCACCACCATCGAATTATTGCCGCCCATGCCGAGCGACAGCTTGGCCGTGATTCCACCCTCGAAGGGCGTCGGACCATCCAATAGTCGCTCGTAGGCGGGCGCGACGATCGGTGCGGCGGGCACGATGCCACGGTCGTAGGCCAGCGCGGCGGCGGCCACCTCGACACCCGCTGCCGCGCCCTGGCAGTGCCCGGCCAGCGGCTTGACCGAATAGACGTGCGGCCGGTCGTCGAACATCCGCCGGAGCAGATCTCGCTCGGCCACATCGCACTGCCGGGTGCCGGTGCCGTGCGCGTTGAAATACCGTACATCCGCGGGGGCGATGGCGGCATCGGCGAGCGCGTTGCGCGCACAGTTGAAGATCTGGGTGTGCCCGGGATCGACCGAAACCACGTGATAGGCGTCATTGGTCATTCCGCCGCCGAGCACCGCGGCATAGGGCCGGTCGACCGAGCGCGTAACGACGAAAGCGACCGACGCCTCGCCCATACTGAAACCGCGGCTGCCCTCCTGAAAAGGGCGGCATGCGGACAGCGGTTCGGTATCGCCGACCGCGGCACCGAGCCGGACGAAGTGCTCGACCATCTCGGGAGTGGCCGACATATCGGTGGCGACACAGAGCACATCGTCGGCGAAACCGCAATCCAGCCATAGTTTGGCGGTGATCAGCGCGACATTCGCCGAGCTGCACGCCGCCGAGACATTCATCGATGGGCCGTGGAAACCGAATTCCTGCTGTAGTACCGACATCGGTGTGGATGGCAAGAGTCGCAGGTAGTCGCGGGAGCGCCGGTGCGCATCATCGACAATATAGAAGTCGCGCCAGTTGGCGACGTCGCCGAGCACGATAGCGTGCAGCAGGCCGACGGTGCGGCCCGGTCGCCAACCGCGCTGGGCCGCGTCGGCGATCGCCTCGCGAGCCGACTCCTGTACGACGCGTCCGTAGATACTGGTGCTCACCATGGGATCGCCGCCATCGGGGACCAGCGAAACCCAGGCGTGCTCATCGCGGCCGACGCCGTAGCCTGGTTGTAGGGCAGCCGCGGATTTCCCACTCAGCAGCCCCTGCCAGAGCGTCTCCCGACCCCAGCCGTACCCGCTGACCATACCGATCCCGGCGATCTTCATATGATCTTGATGGTGCTTTTCATCGTTCGGGTTCGCACCTGGCATGGCATCGCTCCTTTACCGGCTCCCCGGGCCGAAGCGGCGTTCGGATCGAGAATGTTCATAGCTCCGGATTCTGTAATGATCACCAGATAGCGCCCGGACTGTGAGCGAAGCAATAGCGTCGACGATGTGATCTTGTACACATCGATACCAGAATAATCCCATGTTCCAATGGCCATGATTGGGTCGATGATCGGGGGTTCGAGTGGATGAGGACAAGGCAGTAGACGCCGAGCAGCTGGCTCAGCGCTACCGCTCCCTGGTCGAACACAGCCCGGACGGGATCGTCGTGCACGAGCGCGGCACCGTCGTCTACGCCAACCCCGCCACCGCGCGCATGTTGGGCGCCGACAGCGCCGATCAGCTGATCGGCCAGCCACTGACGCGGTTCGTCCATCCCCGATCCGTGCCCGGCATGCTGGACCGCATCCGCCGGCTGACCACCGCTGGCGCGGCCTCCGATCCCACCGAAATGGAGCTGATCCGGGTCGACGGCGAGATCGTCCCGGTCGAGACGGTTTCGGTGCTGACGGCATGGCACGACCATCTCGCCTATCAGGTGGTCATCCACGATCTCACCGCCCAGCGCGCCGCCGAGGCCGCGCAGCGCCGGGCCGAACAGCACTTCACCACGGTCGTCTCACAGCTGGAGGAGGGCGTGGTGGTGATCGACCGCAACGGCCGCATCGAATCGGCCAATCCCGCGGCCGTGCGGATCTTCGCCATCGACGAACGCACCGGCGAACTGATCGGCGCCACCATCGATGAACTGCCGCTGACCCTGCTCGATGCCAATGCCCAGCCGCTACCAGCGAGTCGGCATCCGGTCGCACGCACCCTCGCGACCGGCGAAACGATCACCGGATACATCTTCGGCGTCGACCGTCACGACGGTCAGCGCCGCTGGCTGTCCGGCAGTTCCCGGCTGCTCAATCCGGGCGATCCGGATTCGCCGGCGGTGTCGTCCTTCGCCGATATCACCGAATTCCGGGCCAGTCGCAGGCAATTGGAGTTCCAGGCCACGCACGACTCGCTGACCGGACTGGCCAACCGCTCGCTGATCCTGTCCCAACTCGCCAATGCGCTGGCCGCCAGCGAGGATCTGCCGGTCTCGACGGTGCTGTTCATCGACCTGGACAACTTCAAGGCGATCAATGACACCCTCGGTCACGCGATCGGCGATACCGTACTGCAGATCGTGGCCCAGCGGTTGCAGCGCGCACTGCGCGGCACTGATCTGGTCGGCAGGCTCGGTGGCGACGAATTCCTGGTGCTGCTGTCCGGCCGGACCCGGCGCGTCGATCTCGACTCGCTGATCCTGCGGCTGCGCTCGACCATGGCCGAGCCGATCATCGCGCGCGGGCACCGGATCGAGGTGAACGCCACGATCGGCGTGACCGAACTCGCAGAGGGCGATCACCGCACGCCCGAGGCGGTGCTGCACGACGCCGATCAGGCGATGTACCGTGCCAAGCCGACCGGACACCGGGAACGCACCAGCCTGGGCCGCAGACCGAATAACACGCACGCTTCCTGAGGGTTTCGCATGATCATCGAACACGCGCTGCTGCCCGTCGACTCCGCCGAGGCGGCGGCCTTCGAGGCGGCGTTCGCCGAGGCCAGGCCGATAATCGAGAGTATGCCGGGGTTCCGATCGCTATCGCTGTCGCGGTGCATCGAGGCGCCCGATACCTATTTGCTGTTGGTGGGATGGGAACAGTTGAGCGACCATGTGGATGGTTTCCGCGGGTCCGCCGGGTATCGGCGCTGGAGGCAGCTGCTGCACCATTTCTACGAACCGTTCCCCGTCGTCCAACATTTCACGCCAGTCCTGGCTACAGACCAGCTACCTGCGGTTACAGCGAGCCCGCCGAACCGGCAGTAGACTCGAAAACTCTGTTTTCAATGGCGTTCGCGTGCACCGTGACCTGCGTGTGCACCAGCTCATCGCGGTGACAAGGAGTTCAGTTTGCCCGACCGCCTCACTCAGGATCGTGCCGCGCACAACGGCATGCCAGAGCGGAACCGCGAGATCGATCACGAGCAGACATACCTGTCGGTGCTCTATGAACGACTCGACGATATGCGTGAATACGCCACGAATCGGCTGCGGACCGTCCTGCTGGAAACCGGTGGCACCCCGCAGGCCCGCACCGAACGCGAATCCTTCAGCCAGCTCTACTCCGAGGATCTGGCCAAATACGATGCCGCCGAACACGGCCTGTGTTTCGGCCGCATCGACCTCGACGGTGACCAGGAAGGCGAATACCGCTATATCGGCCGGCTCGGCATCCTCGACGAGAAGGACGATTACGAGTCGCTGCTGTTGGATTGGCGCGCGCCGCTGGCCCGTCCGTTCTATCTCGCAACGACCGCCGCACCGGACGGAGTGATCCGGCGTCGACATATCCGGTCCCGCAATCGACGGGTCACAGCCATCAATGACGAATACCTGAACCTCGACGCCGCCCGGACCGCCGGTGTGACCGACGGCGGGGGCGGGGTCGGCAGCGAGAGCGCGTTGCTCTCGGCGCTCAATGCCGCCCGCACCGGCCATATGAACGACATCGTCGAGACCATCCAGAGCGAGCAGGACGCGATCATTCGCTCCGAGCACAAGAGCGTGCTGGTGGTGCAGGGCGGTCCGGGCACCGGCAAGACCGCCGTCGCACTGCACCGTGCGGCCTACCTGCTCTACACCTACCGTCAGCAGCTGGCCAAGAGCGGTGTGCTGATCATCGGTCCGAACGCCACCTTCCTCGAATACATCGGCCAGGTGCTGCCCTCGCTCGGTGAGACCGGCGTACTGCTGTCCACCATCGGCGATCTGTATCCGGGCGTGAAGGCCACCCGCGAGGATTCGCTGCGCGCCGGCGAGGTCAAGGGCTCGCTGGCCATGCTAGAGGTGCTCAAGCACGCGGTGCGCGACCGCCAGGAGGTGCCATCCGAGCCGATCCGGCTCACCTTCGACGGCTACCCGGTCACCCTCGACCGCAAGATCGCCACCAAGGCGCGCGGTCGAGCCCGCTCCTCGCGGCGGCCGCACAATCTGGCCCGGCCGATCTTCGCCTCCTCGGTCATCGACGCACTCACCGAGCAACTGGCCCAGACGATGGGCGCGGATCTGTCCGGCGGCCAAAGTCTGCTCAGCCGAACCGATCTCGCCGAAATCCGGGACGAAATGCGCGCCGATCCGGAGATCCAGGCGGCCATCGGCCAGCTCTGGCCGATGCTGTCGCCGCAGGAGGTGCTCGCGGATCTGCTGGCCGATCCGAAGCGACTCGACCGGGCCGCGAGCAGTCTTGATCCGGCCGACCGAGCCGAACTCGCGCGCTCGGACAACGGCGAATTCAGCGCGCCGGACGCACCGCTGCTCGACGAACTCGCCGAACTGCTCGGCATCGACGACACCGAGGAGCGCGAACGCGCCCGCCGCCGCTGGCGGGCACAATTGGCCGAGGCGCAGGACGCACTCGACATCCTGACCGGTTCGGCACCGCAGGATCTCGAGGACGACCTCGATCCGGAGATCCTGATGGCCTACGACCTGATCGACGCCAGCCAGCTGGCCAAACGTCAGGATGTGCGTAACCGGCAGACCACCGCGGAACGCGCTGCGGGTGACCGCAATTGGACCTACGGCCATGTGATCGTCGATGAGGCGCAGGAACTTTCGGAGATGGCCTGGCGAATGGTGATGCGCCGCATTCCGAATCGATGGGTCACCGTGGTCGGCGATGTCGCGCAGACCGGCGATCCGGCGGGCGCCTCGTCCTGGCAGCGGATGCTGGAGCCCTATGTGGCACAACGATGGAAGCTCACCGAGTTGACCGTGAACTACCGCACCCCGGCGGAGATCATGGCGGTCGCGGCCGATGTGCTGGCCGAGATCGATCCGGATGCGGCGGTGCCGCGGTCGGTGCGGGAGACGGGTGCACGGCCGCACGCCCATGCTGTCGATGCGAGCGAATTGCGCAGTGCGGTAGCACAATTGGTCGCCGCGGAAACCGGCCCCGGCACCACTGCCGTCATCACACCGCATGCGATAGTCGCGGACTTCGCCGAGTTGGTCGGCGAATCCGTCCGGGTGCTGACGGTGCACGAGGTCAAGGGCTTGGAATTCGACGCGGTGTATCTGGTGGAACCTCAGGGCATACTCGACGAATCGCCGCGCGGGTTGAACGACCTGTACGTGGCACTCACCCGAGCAACCCAGCGACTCGCAGTGGTGCACACCGGCGAGCTCCCGTCAGTACTCAATACACTGGATTGACGAGAACGACGACAGCCGCACATTCCCGGGGAAATGTGCGGCTGCCGTTTCGGCTTTACTGCTTACCTGACGGTGTGCACGATCAGCACATCCGAACGGGACTTCCGGGCCACATCCGAGGGCACCGAACCCAGCAACCGGCCGGCCAGGGTGTTCAGGCCGCGGTTACCGACGACCAACAGATCGGCCTCGATCTCCTTGACGAGCGCGAGCAGCGAGTCGACGGGCTCACCCACGATCGCACGCTCGACGATTTCCTCGGCGCCCGCCGCCACCGCCCGGTCCCGGGCGGTGCGCAGGATCTCGTTGGTGGGTGCGGAGCCGTGCACTTGGTAGGCCTCGTCCTTGAGCACATCGTCGGCGGCGGCCACATCGCGATCGTCGGTCGGGTAGTACGCGCAGGTCACGACCAGGGTCGCACCGGCGGCCGCGGCCAGCGCGGCGGCCTTGTCGACCGCGACATACGACGAGTCCGAGCCATCGGTACCGACGACAATGGTCCGGTAGGCGGTCATCTTTCCTCCAACTATGTGATGTCGGGTGCCTGCGTCGGCGCCACCTGGAGTCGTGGCACCCGCGCGGCGACTGGGTCGACCATAGCGGCAAATCGGCCGGAAATAGCAGAAATCGCAACACATCACACAGCCGGTGTTCTGGGTTTACCGACACAGGTTCATCCGGCGAATGCCGTAGGACCTTTGCGACCTGGGCGGATCCAATTTACCGGTTCGCGACTTGTGATCCATCACAACCAGCGCGAATGTTCTTGTCCCCCTGGGATATTCATCACATATCCCGACCGGCACCGTTACCTGACGGAAATGTATACCCGACCGAGACCGACAAGAACGTACCCGGCCGGGCAGATGCCAACCACCCGGTTCCGCTGTTACCGTGCTGACGCTGCGTCGAACCACAAATTCCTATCGCCTATACGGCGGAAAATATCGGTGCGCGCGGCGCAAAATCCGATCGTATCTACAGACCGGTGAAAAGCGGTGCGGTGATGGTCGATCCGAGTTCGTCGACATGCCCGAAGAAGGCGAACAACATGAGCGAGGCACCGGCGAGCGAGAGATCCTTGTTGAAATGGATCATCTCGCCCTGTTTGGCCTGCGGATCCGTCTCCCGCCAGAACTGATGCATCAGGAAGGCCGTCGGCACCAGCATGATTACCAGCAGCAGCGCGCCGAGGTCGGCCCAGACGCCGAGAAGTACGCTGAGGCCACCGACCGCGAGCACGACACCGCCGGCCAGCACCGAGACCCGCGCCAGCGGCAGGCCGCGAATCTGCGCATAAGCGGTCATGGCGTCGGTCTGCATGAAATGCCCGACCGCGGAACCCAAGAACACCACCACGAAAAGAACCCGCCCGATCAAACACCACGACATCCATGGCGCAACCGCCTCTGCGCGTATTCAGGCCATAACAGTAAGTGCCCTCCGATTTGGATACAGATCTTGCGTCACGTGCCTATCACCTTTCGGGCGTACCCGACGAGTTATCCATGTAATCACGAACTCAGCCGACCTTCTGAGAGCGTAGCGAATTCTTGGCATACTCCAGTGGAGCCATTCCGACTTCCGCGGCGAACTCACGGGAGAAATGTGCTTGATCGAAATAACCCAACTCGGTAGCCAGCGCGGCCAGATCTTCGATGCGCCCGCGCGCGAGTAGATCCGCGCCGTCCTGGATCCGGTATCGGCGCAGCACCCATTTCGGTCCGGCACCGACATACCGCCGGAACATCCGCTGCAATGTGCGGATCGGGATATCGAACCGATCGGTGACCTGATCGACCCTGGTCAGCTCTTGGTCCTGTTCCATGGCGGCGACGATGCGCAGCAGCAGTCGGTAGTTGGGATCCGCCACCGCCGTTCGGCCGATCAGAAAATCCTCGATTATGGTGCGGCGCTTGATATCCGAGGGTTCGGCCAATACGTCGTCGGCCAGCTCGGCCGCCTCGGGCAGCACGTCCGTGAGCGGAACGGCGGTGTTCCGGAAGGCACCGACATCGAGTCCGGTGAACGCGCCGAATCCCCCTGCGCGAAAGCGAATGCCGAAGGTCTCCCCGACACCGCTGAGCTCTCGGACGAACTTCGTCGTGCAGACGCCATTGACGAAACCGCCGGTGCGGGTTTCGCTGCGTTCGAAGGTGACGTTCACACACGGGAACGGCAGCACCTCGGCGTAGTACGGCGGCCGACCGGTCAGATCCCAGCGCACCGACCAATACCACTCGACGAACCACCCGACCGCCGGGCCGGCCGGCAACCGCGCCAACGACCGATGCCGGGTTTGCTCGTCGGGATGCAGAATGCCCTTCATATTGTCGAGCGCGGGTACCGGAACCGGCCTGTCGGCTGCCCCGGTCACGGCTGTCGCTTTCTTACAAGACCAGCGCGCCGCGCTCGACCATGCTTATCGGCATGAACGAAACCGCGAACACCGACACCGTGAACCCCATCGCCGAGGGCTACCACTCCATCACCTGCTTTCTGGCCGTCCCCGACGGCAATAAGGCAATCGAGTTCTATACCAACGTCTTCGAGGCCGAGGTGATCAGCCGCAGCGATCTCCCCGACGGCCAGCCCGCGCATGCCGAACTGAAGATCGGCGACTCGACCCTGCAACTCGGCATGCCCATTCCGGACAACAACGTGCTCGCCCCCAATGGCGAATGGGTGCACACCTCGATCGTGCACTACTGCCCCGATGTCGACGCGGTCGTCAAGCGCGCCATCGAGAACGGCGCCCGCAGTGCGGAGGAGCCGCAGACCTTTGTCACCGGCGACCGCTTCGGCGTGATCATCGATCCCTTCGGCCACCGCTGGACGGTGCTGACCAAGGTGGAGGATGTCTCGCGCGAAGAGGCCGAGCGCCGCGTCAACGAATGGATGGCGACCCAGAGCTGAGCCATACCGAGCCCGGCGGCGTCGAAAGACGCCGCCGCTCAACTCAACCCCGCGGCGTCCATCCCGCGCAGTTCCTTCTTCAGATCCGCGATCTCGTCCCGCAGCCGACCGGCCAATTCGAACTGCAACTCGCGGGCCGCATTCATCATCTGCGCGGTGAGTTCCTTGACCAGATCGGCCAATTCGGCCCGCGGCATCGACTTGACATCGCGCCCCTCGTACACGCCCGCGCTGACCGCCCGCCCCGGCTCGCCCTGGGCGCGGCGACCGCGGCTGGCATTCCGACCGGAACCACCGACGGCCACCTCACTGTCGTCGGCCTCCTGATATACCTGATCCAGAATGTCGGCGATCTTCTTGCGCAGCGGCTGTGGGTCTATGCCCATCGATTCGTTGTAGGCGACCTGCTTGGCCCGGCGGCGTTCGGTCTCCTCGATCGCGTGCTGCATCGAGTCGGTGATCTTGTCGGCGTACATATGCACTTCACCGGAGACATTGCGCGCCGCGCGGCCGATGGTCTGGATGAGGCTGGTGCTGCTGCGCAGGAAGCCCTCCTTATCCGCGTCCAGGATCGCCACCAACGACACCTCGGGCAGGTCGAGACCTTCGCGGAGCAGATTGATGCCGACCAGCACGTCGAACTCACCAAGTCGCAGCTGTCGCAGCAGCTCGACCCGACGCAACGTGTCGATCTCCGAATGCAGATACCGCACCCGGACCCCAAGTCCGAGCAGATAGTCGGTGAGGTCTTCGGCCATCTTCTTGGTCAGCGTGGTGACGAGCACCCGTTCGTCGCGCTCGGTCCGTAGTCGGATCTCGTGCACTAGATCATCGATCTGGCCCTTGGTCGGCTTGACGACGACCTGCGGATCGACCAGACCCGTCGGGCGGATCACCTGCTCGACCACCTCGCCGCCGGCCTGGCCGAGTTCGTACGGCCCCGGGGTGGCCGACAGGTAGACCGCCTGCCCGATCCGCTCGGCAAACTCCTCCCAGGTGAGCGGCCGGTTGTCGATCGCCGACGGCAGCCGGAACCCGAACTCGACCAGATTGCGCTTACGCGACATATCGCCCTCATACATGCCACCGATCTGCGGAACAGTGACATGCGACTCGTCGATGACGAGCAGGAAGTCCTCCGGGAAGTAGTCCAGCAGCGTGGCGGGCGCGGAGCCGGCCGCGCGCCCGTCGATATGGCGCGAGTAGTTCTCGATGCCCGAACAGAAGCCGACCTGGCGGATCATCTCGAGGTCGTACTGGGTGCGCATGCGCAACCGCTGTGCCTCGAGCAGTTTGCCCTGGCGCTCCAGTTCGGCCAGCCGCTGCTCGAGTTCGGCTTCGATATCGCGGACCGCGCGCTCCAGCCGCTCCTGTCCCGCGACATAGTGCGTGGCCGGGAAGATCCGAACGGTATCGACCTGGCGCACCACGTCGCCGGTGAGCGGATGCAGGTAGTACAGCGCCTCGATCTCGTCGCCGAAGAATTCGATGCGCACCGCGAGTTCCTCGTAGGACGGAATGATCTCGACGGTGTCACCGCGCACCCGGAAAGAACCGCGGGTGAAGGACATGTCATTGCGGGTGTACTGCACGTCGACCAGCAGCCGCAGGAAGGCGTCGCGATCGATTTCGGTACCGACATCCAACTGCACCGACCGGTCCAGATAGGACTGCGGCGTACCGAGACCGTAGATGCACGACACCGACGCGACCACCACGACATCGCGACGCGAGAGCAGACTCGAGGTGGCCGAATGCCGCAGCCGCTCGACATCGTCGTTGATCGAGCTGTCCTTCTCGATATAGGTATCGGTCTGCGCGATATAGGCCTCGGGCTGGTAGTAGTCGTAGTACGAGACGAAGTACTCGACGGCGTTGTTGGGCAACATCTCTCGCAGCTCATTGGCCAGCTGCGCGGCCAGCGTCTTATTCGGCGCCATCACCAGCGTCGGCCGCTGCAGCCGCTCGATCAGCCATGCGGTGGTGGCCGACTTACCGGTACCGGTCGCACCGAGCAGCACCACGTCACGCTCGCCCGCCTTGATGCGGCGCTCCAGTTCGGCGATGGCCGTGGGCTGATCGCCGGCCGGCCGGTGTTCGCTGACGACCTGGAAGTGCCCATCGGCCCGCTCGATCGCCCCGACCGGCCGGAACTCCGAATGTGCCAGCGGGGTGCCCCGGTCTTCGTAGCCTTCCGCCGGGATTTCGGTTGCGAATGCCATGGTCACCAGCCTAGGCGCAGGCACCGACAGATTCCGCTGCCCGGCGGATCCGCCGCTGCCGGGCCGGGCATCGGATCACGATCGACATACGCTTTCGCGATCTGACGCACCACCTCACACCAATGCCGATGGGCAATCTGTTACCTGTCCTATAGGACAGGTAAACGGACATTAATGTCTTTTGTCGCAACGAAATTCGTCTCTTTCTCAGCATCACCGAATCGCGCACAACAGGTGTAATCTGGGTTGGTTGTCGGACTGAGGATGAGGCCATGAGCGCTCTGATTCCATTGCTCGCCGCCGCGCCCGCCGTGACCGGTATCGCCGGTTACGTTGCGCGTGACTTCCGGGGGGTCGCGCCCGTGATCCAGCCAACCACCACCGCACCGGGATCGCCGATGACCACCACCCAACTAAAACCGAAGATCGAACATTTCAATATCGCCGAACTGACCATGACCGATCCCAAGGGTTTCGTGCGCCCGATCGACCGCGTGCACGTCGAGCCGTGGGGCCTGTACGTGGCACGCACCGTCAATGGTCCACGGATCCAATACCTGGAAACCTGGCTGCTACCAGAACTCTGGTTGCGCGTGACGATCGCGCACTACCAGCCCGGACATCACCGCGACCTGGACTATTGCCTGCATATCGGGGAGTACACCCGGATCGAGCCCAAGCGCTGGAAGTCCATGGACCAGTACCTCGAGATCGCGGTGCGCCACTCTCGCTCGGCCGAACTGCGTGGGGTGGCCGATCTGCTGTCGGCCCATTCCGCCGGTCTGATCGATACGGCACACGCACATCGCGCCCTGGACCGGGCGGCGAAGGCGATGGCGGGCGTGGCCGCGCACGGGCACGAGGTCGAACCCTGGCTTGCCACCAACGAGATCACACTGACCTGGATGTAGCCGATCCACCGTGCCAGTCTGTCCAACCGCTGCCGTACCACTCGACGGCGCGGCAACGGCGGTAGATTCTGTTTGCATGACACAGGCACCATCAGTGGACGTGCACAGGCCCAAAGTCGAGTACTTCAATCTCGCGGACCTCACGAACACGGACCCGAAAGGCTTCGTCCGGCCGGTCGAGCGCTACCGGACCGAGCCGTGGGGCCTGTACATGGCACGCACGTCGGATCATCCGCAGTTCCACTACATCGAGTCGTGGCTGCTGCCCGGGCTCGGCATTCGGGTGACGATCTTCCACTACCACCCCGCACATCGACGCGATCAGGACTACTACCTCGACCTCGGCCGATTCACCCAGGTCGATGCGAAGAAGTGGAAGTCGGTGGACCACTACCTCGATATCGTGGTGCGCTCGGGCCGCGAGACCGAACTGCTCGACGCGGACGAGTTGCTCGCCGCGCACACCGCCGGTCTGATCACCCTCGCCGAAGCCAAGGCCGCCATCGAACGCGCTGCCATCGCGATCGATGGCATCGCCGCCAACGGCTACTCGCTGGACCGCTGGCTCGCCACCATGGACATCACCCTGACCTGGCAGTAGTACCGCCGCTCAGTTTTCGACGCAGTCGCGCCAGGCGGCGGCCCGCACGTAGGCGGCGTCGAACCACGGTTCCTTCACCGCCAGATACGCAAGCGTCGCCGCCTCGCCGGTCAGCCCTGCCGCCTTGGCCTCGCCCTCGCGCTTGACCTCCAGATATTCCGCGCGCACTGCCGCATCGGTGCGCAGCCAGTCTCGGAACAGCAGCGCGAACTCCTGTCCGGGCGAACCCGCCACCCGGATATGCACATTCGCCAGCCGCCCCGGATCGGCGTTCTGGTGAAACCGCTTGGCCCACAATGCCGTATCGCTGCCCGTCGGATCCGCCGCCGTCGGCTTCGGATTATCGCCGGTGATATCCGGGCACACCGGAAAACCGGCCGCCCCCAACGCATCTCGCAGCCCATCGGCAGCCGCCAGATCCGCGACGGTGATCTGCACATCGATCACGTCCTTGGCTGGCAATCCCGGCACCGCGGTCGAGCCGATGTGGTCGATCCGTGCTGCCGCCGGACCACAGGCCACCCGCAGCCGAGCGATGAGCCGCTGCGCCTGCGCCGCCCACTCCGGATTCGCGGGAACAACGCGCAACGCCGTGCGGCGCGCCGGAGTCGCCGTGCGCAGGTTCTCCTCGAATGGCAATAGCCGTTGCACCCATAACTGCCGGACAACCGGATCAATGGCCCCGGGCTCGCCGCTATTGTCCAACAGCACATCCGCCACGGCATGGCGCTGTTCGTCGGTGGCCTGCGCCGAAATACGCGCCCGCGCATCCGATTCGGAAACGCCCCGGAATTCGACTAATCGCCGTATCCGAGTTTCCGCCGGCACATCGACGATCAATACGAGATTCATCAGCGGCGCGAGACCGTTTTCCACCAGAAGTGGAATATCTTGAATGAGAATCGCATCCGACGGCGCGGTCGAAATCAGTTCCGTGGTTCGTTTGCCAACCAATGGATGGACAATGGAATTCAGCGTCGCGCGCGCGTCGTCGTTTCCGAATGCCTTGGCCGCCAGCGCCGGCCGGTCCAGACTGCCGTCGGCGGCGAGGATGTCGGGGCCGAATGCCGCTACCAACGCCGTCAGGCCCTCGGTCCCGGGCTCGACGACCTCCCTGGCGATCACATCGGAATCGACGATCACCGCGCCGAGATCGGCGAGAATCCGCGCCACCGTCGACTTGCCCGCTCCCATGCCTCCGGTGAGGCCGATCCGCAACATTCGACCAGTCTCGCATCCACGATCTCGCACCGAACACAACCCCCTGACCGCACAGCCCACTCAATCGGCCGCGTTACCCACTCGCGCCGGACATTCCACTGCCCGAAACAGCATTTGCCCGATCCGTGACTAGGCCGAGACCATCTCGCAACATTTCCGATCGAACCCCGAGCGCGGGCCATAGCTTTCCGACACGCCGAAGCAATTACTTGTGCAAAATACTGTGCCGAACACTTTCGTTCGACTAATCTTCGCCGTGGCGATTCAGGCCAGCACCGGCAAGCAAAGGAACAGCATTGGGCATCAAAATCAACCAGGCGGGTCGCCACCGCCTGGGCAAGGCGGGGGGCATGCACTGCATCAAGCACCCCGCCGTCGCGGCCGCGCTCGCCGAGCACCGCCGCTCGTGGTTCACCGCTTTGATCAGCCCCGCGCGGCACAGCTTCGCTGCCATGCGAAAGCGCTCCGCTGCCGCGACCGCGTACTGGGCGCCTGCGACCGCTAGCTGACTTCAGCCGCCCATCTGGCCATAGACCTCTAATGACCCAGCCCTACCAGGGGCTGGGTCATTTCGTGCTGCCCGTCAGCACTCGTTGGCGCTCGAGGCACTTCTGCTCAATCTGCTGGCCACCGGCGCCGCACTCGGACTCACCGTCGCGGTATTCCAGCACGGCATCGGCGAATCCGCGCTCGGCTTCCACAGCACCGGATTCCTGCGGGTGCATCTGCCGATGCTGGTATTCGCCGTATTGTTCGGCCTATCCATGGATTACAGGTATTCGTGATCCGAAAGCATGAAAGAACACTGGGACGAAACCGGCGACAATACCGTCGCGGTCGCGGATGGACCCCAACGCACCGCCTGGCCGATCACCGCGGCGGCCGCCATCATTGTCGCGCGGGCGAGGCCACCGCCTACCCCCGTACGATGCCGCTCGGCCGACGTCGGGAGCCGGGCTGCTGGGTCGGCATCTGGTTGGGCGGCACCGGATACGGGACACCCGAGGTCGCGGTGCCCAGCGCGATATTCGGGCCGCATTGGGCGATCGCGGCATCCATCTTCGGCTTCGGATCACTGAGCACCGGCTTCGTGGCATTCGGGGCCGAGCCGAAATCGAAGGCCGAGGTCATATCGCCAGTGACGCTGCGCCGCCACCGCGTCAGATTCGGCACGTCGACGCCGAAGCGAGTTTCCAGCAGCCGCAGCTGCGAGGTGTGATCGAAGGTCTCCGATGCGACCAGACCCCCGCGGCTGTACGGCGAAATCACCAGGCCGGGAACGCGATACCCCAAACCGATCGGACCCGCGATACCGTTCGACGACTTCACCCGATCCAGCGGCACCGTGACGAATTCGCCCGGTGTGCCGGCCGGAGCGGTCGGCGGGGTGACGTGGTCGAAGAAACCACCGTTCTCGTCGTAGCTGATGATCAGCGCGGTCTTTTCCCACACCTTCGGATTGGAGGTGAGGATATCGAGCAGTTGCACGATGCCGTACGCCCCGAAGGCCGCGGGCAGCGCGGGATGTTCGCAGTTGATCAGCGACGGAATTACCCAGGAGACGGCGGGCAGCGTGTCGTTGGCAACATCGGCCTGGAAGTCGTTGGGATACACCGGCGCAAGGCCGCGCCGGGCCAATTCGCAATTCGAATCCGAGGATTGGGTGAAGCAGCCGAGCATGCCGTCCAGGAGCACCGAGGACAGCGGACCGACATCGCGGTTGTTGTAGACCTTCCAGCTGACGCCCGCCTCGGAGAGGTTCTCCGGGTAGGTTCGCCAGCTATAGACGTGCTGTGGGATCAGCGTGGGCGTCTCCAGCAGCGGCCCACCCGCCACACCGTCCGGGTCGATGGTGGCGCTGATCCAGTACAGCCGGTTCGGGTCCGTGGGGCCCAGAACCGAGCAGTGGTAGTTGTCGCAGATGGTGAACGCATCGGCGAGTTCATGGTGGATCGGGATGTCCTCGGGCAGGTAGTAGCCCATGGCCGCGGCTGCGTTGGCCGGGCCGACGCCGGCAATGGACATCGGCATCCACTGGTCGTTGGCGCCGCCGTTCCAGGCCCGGTGCATACCGCCCCAGCTGTGGTCCGGATCGTTGATGCATTCGCCGTCCAGGGTCGCACCACGGGTGGTGTCGAGCCGGAACGGATTCACGAAGCCGTCCGGGGTCGGATCTGCACCAGGGGTCCATCCGTACTGCTGCCAGGCCTTGGATGCCTCGCCGAAGCCGCGCACGCCGGACATGGTGCCGAAATAGTGGTCGAAGGAACGGTTTTCCTGCATGAGCAGCACGAAATGCTCGATATCGCCGAGGCCGCCGGTACCGGCCGGATCGGCGGCGTAGGCGCGTTCGATGATCGGATTGGCCCAGGACGCCAGTGCGCCCACCGCCCCAGCCGCGGCGGCCTTCGCCAGGAACTGCCTACGGTTGAGACCGCTGAACGGACTCGCTGCGCACATGCGTACTGTTGCCTTTCATCGTGGCCTGGCTCACCGGACTCGGTCGGGCCGGGTGCCACCTATTCGCCTGCACCCTACCGCGGAGTCGATCAGGCTTCCGAGTGAAGTTGGTCAATCGTCTGACTTGTCGCTATCCAACCGTCGGTAGCCGAAGGACGATGCGTGGCGCAGCCCTGCTCGTCGAGTTGTGGCTCGCCGCGATCGCGGCAGATGTGCGCAACGAAGGCATCGGGCGGCACCAAAAAACCGCTTGCCAGCGCCAGCACAACGCAAAGGCCCCGGTCCGATTGGACCGGGGCCCTCGCTACCTCGCTACGAGTCAGGCGTTGCCGGAGAGCTTCTCGCGCAGGGCCGCGAGCTGGGCGTCACTGGCGAGCGAACCGCCGGCGGGCTCGGCCTGGGAGGCGGCCTGCGAACCACTCTCGGAGGAGTAGTTGCCCGACGCGCCGCCGCCATTCGCGGCCTCGGCCGCGGCGTCAGCCGCCATCTTCTCCATCTGCGCGGTGTGCATCTTGTGCCGACGCTCCGCCTCGGCGTAACGGCCTTCCCACTCTTCGCGCTGCTTGTCGAAGCCCTCGAGCCACTCGTTGGTGTCGGGGTCGAAGCCCTCGGGGAAGATGTAGTTGCCCTGGTCGTCGTAGCTGTCGGCCATGCCGTACTTCGACGGATCGAACTCGGCGTGGTAGTCCTCGTTCGCCTGCTTCAGCGACAGCGAGATCCGGCGACGCTCCAGGTCGATGTCGATGACCTTGACCATCGCGTCGTCGCCGACCGCGACGACCTGGTCCGGGACCTCCACGTGACGCTCGGCCAGCTCGGAGATGTGCACCAGGCCCTCGATGCCCTCTTCGACGCGCACGAACGCACCGAACGGAACCAGCTTGGTGACCTTGCCCGGCACGATCTGGCCGATCGCGTGGGTGCGGGCGAACTGACGCCACGGGTCTTCCTGAGTCGCCTTGAGCGACAGCGAAACCCGCTCGCGGTCCAGATCGACGTCGAGGACCTCGACGGTGACCTCGTTGCCGACCTCGACAACCTCGGACGGGTGATCGATGTGCTTCCAGGACAGCTCCGAGACGTGCACCAGACCGTCGACGCCGCCGAGATCGACGAACGCGCCGAAGTTGACGATCGAGGAGACCACACCCTTGCGGACCTGGCCCTTCTGCAGCTGGTGCAGGAACTCGCTGCGGACCTCGGATTGGGTCTGCTCGAGCCAGGCGCGGCGGGACAGGACCACATTGTTGCGGTTCTTGTCCAGCTCGATGATCTTGGCCTCGATCTCCTTGCCGACGTACGGCTGGAGGTCACGGACCCGGCGCATCTCGACCAGGGAGGCCGGGAGGAAGCCGCGCAGACCGATGTCGAGGATCAGGCCGCCCTTGACGACCTCGATGACGGTGCCCTTGACGGCCTCGTCCTTCTCCTTGAGCTCCTCGATGGTGCCCCACGCCCGCTCGTACTGCGCCCGCTTCTTCGACAGGATCAGGCGGCCTTCCTTGTCCTCCTTGGTGAGAACAAGAGCCTCGACCTCATCGCCCACGGAAACGACCTCGTTGGGGTCGACATCGTGCTTGATGGAGAGTTCGCGAGAGGGGATGACGCCTTCGGTCTTGTAACCGATGTCGAGCAGGACCTCGTCACGATCGACCTTGACGATGGTTCCTTCGACGATATCGCCGTCGTTGAAGTACTTGATCGTGGCGTCGATGGCGGCGAGGAAGTCCTCGGCGGAGCCGATATCGTTGACGGCTACCTGCGGCGAGGTGACGGTGGTGGGCATATGTCGGTTTGCTCCGGACGGATTGTGGTCGGTTGCGGACATTGGAACTTTCGGTACGCTGCGATCTCACCGCGATGACGCGACGTGACGGACATGATGAACGTACCGCACGCAAACGCTTGTGAAACTCAGCACGGGCATCCTGTTACTTCAGTACAGTTGCCCTTGCAAACTGCTACTGCAACGACACCGGTACGGCAGTACCCAAGACACTCGCGCGTTCAGCGTACGCGACCTTGGTCCAGCCGGGCAAACCGGTCCCGACGCCACGCCGGGATAATCTGACGGCGTGTCGGAAGATCGCCATGCGCAAGCAAACGCACTGCTCGGGACCACCGCGACCACGCGTACCAGAATCGGCTCGGCCGCCAGTCAGCGGGCCAGCCAGCGCTGGTGGGACGCCGATGCCGAGGAGTACCACCAGACCCACGCCGAATTTCTCGGCGTCGACTCCCCCGAAGGGGAGTTCATCTGGTGCCCGGAGGGCTTGCACGAGGGCGATATGCATTTCCTCGGCGAGGTCGCGGGTAAGCGGATCCTGGAGATCGGATGCGGATCCGCACCGTGTTCGCGCTGGCTGGCCGGCCAGGGGGCGCAGCCGATCGGGCTCGACCTGTCCATGCGGATGCTCGGGCGCGGACTCGCGGCGATGGCGCGCGGCGGGCCGCAGGTGCCATTGGTGCAGGCGGGGGCGGAGGCATTGCCGTTCGCCGATGGGTCCTTCGATCTGGCATGTTCGGCCTTCGGCGCCGTCCCGTTCGTCGCGGACTCCGAACTGGTGATGCGTGAGGTTGCGCGGGTGTTGCGGCCGGGCGGTCGCTGGGTGTTCTCGGTGAACCATCCGATGCGCTGGATATTTCCGGACGATCCTGGACCCGCCGGTCTGACCGCCTCGATCCCCTACTTCGACCGCACGCCGTATGTCGAGGTCGACAGCGACGGCACGCCGACCTACGTCGAGCATCACCGCACCATCGGTGATCGGGTGCGTGAAATCGTTGCCGCCGGACTGCTGCTCGATGACATCGTCGAACCGGATTGGCCCGAGTGGTTGGAGCGGGAGTGGGGTCAGTGGAGTCCGCTGCGGGGTGAGTTGTTCCCCGGCACCGCCATCTTCGTCACCCACAAACCGGCATAGCCTCGTCGGAATCCTGGGCCGAGTACCGATGATGCCGAATACCCGTGGGTATTCGGCATCATTGCGGCAGAGCCTATTTCATCGTCCCGCTACTCCTCGGCCGGTTTCGCCTTCGGGTTGCGCCCCGCCTGTTTCAACGCGAGGCGCAGTGCGTACTCGATCTGGGCATTGATACTGCGCAGATCGTCGGCGGCCCACTGGGCAATGGCCTCGTGGATCACCGGGTCCAGGCGTAGCAGGATCTTCTTGCGCTCGGCCATGGGCGACTCAGGAGTAGAGGGAGCCGGTATTGACGATGGGTTGGGTGGCGCGGTCACCACAGAGGACGACCAGCAGGTTGGAAACCATGGCGGCCTTGCGTTCCTCGTCGAGTTCGACTACGCCCTGTTCGGCGAGCCGATCCAGCGCCAGGCCGACCATACCCACCGCGCCCTCCACGATGCGGGTGCGCGCGGCGACGACCTGAGCCGCCTGCTGCCGCACGAGCATGGCCTGGGCGATCTCCGGCGCATAGGCGAGGTGGGTGATCCTGGCCTCGACGACCTCGATGCCCGCCAATTCGGTGCGGTCGCGCAGTTCGATGGTCAGTTCCTCGGCCACCTCGGCGCCGTCGCGCAGACTGGTGGTGTTCTGGTCTTGCGCGTCGTACGGGTGGGTCGTGGCCAGATGCCGCACGGCCGCCTCGGACTGGGTCGCCACGTACTCCTCGTAGTCGTCGACCGAGAATGCGGCCTTGAAGCTGTCGACCACTCGGTAGACCACGACGGCGGCGATCTCCACCGGATTGCCGTCGGCATCGTTGACCTTGAGCTTCTGGGTTTCGAAGTTGCGCACCTTCATCGAGATGCTGCGGCGGTCGGTGAGCGGTACCACGGAGTAGAAGCCGGGTTCGCTCAGCGAGCCGATATAGCGGCCGAAGAACTGAACGACCTTGGCCTCGTTCGGATTCACCACGGTGAGCCCGGTAGCCAACAGCAGGAGCACGACCGCGACGACAGTCGCGATGATCGCGCCGACCAGGGCGGGCACATTGTCGTTGTGCGCGGCCGCGGCATATCCGGCGATGGCACCGCCACCGAACAGGAGCGTGAGGACAAACCACAACACCAGCACGAGAAAGCCGTTGATGTGGAACGCCGAACGAAGCTTCATGACATCCTCCGAATATCAAAGTGATATCACCAAGATAGCATCAGGCCGTCCCCTGCGATAGATGCTCGGGGCAGTCGCGGCGATCAGTTCGCGGGTACGACATTGCGGTTGAAGCGGAACATATTGCGGGGGTCGTACTTCGCCTTCAGCGCGGCCAGCCGGGCATAGGTGTCCGGTGCGTAGCCACCTCGGGTCTGCGCCTCGTCGGCGGCGGCACCCGCGCCGTAGAGGAAGTTCAGGCTGTGGCCGACAGTCCACGGCGCGAGTGCCGCACGGACCACCGCATGGTCTTCGGGCGCGGCGTCACCCGCATCGGGTCCGGGCATGGTGATGACGCGAACGAGGTACTCGGCATCCCGGTTGTCCACGGCAATCCCCGCGGGACCACGCCGGCCCAGCGCACCGCCGAGGTGCCGGATATCGACCACCGCCTGGATCGGTGATTCGGGTCCGGTGGCAACGAGCAAGGCCGACAACGTCTCTCCCGTGAGCTCACCCAGCAGCGCGTTGGTGGCGGCGTAGGCATGCGGGTGCTCGGGATCGCTGTGGATGGTGTGCGATTCGGTGTATGGCATGACCTGCAGGTCGTCCTTCAAGCGATCCCCAACCGCGCGCAACGGCGCGACCAGACGCTCCCCGTCCTCGGCGGATCCGTTATAGGCGATACGGATCGATGCGACATAGCGTCCGCGCAGCGGTTCCGGAATCTGCGGAATGGGCGGGAAGGTCATGACGGTGACCGTCGAGGTCAGCTCGTCGGGCAACGTTGCGGTCCAGCCCTTCCAGGCTTCCAGGGCCCGCTCGACCAGTGGCGTATCGAACACCAACTGACCGCCGAAGACGGTGGCGACCGGCACGAGTTCCAGCTCCAGCGCGGTCACCACGCCGAAGTTGCCGCCGCTGCCGAGCACCGCGCCGAAGAGTTCGTCGCCGGCGGTCAGCGTGCGAACCCGACTGTCGGCCGTGACGATCTCGATGACGCGCACATGTTCGGCGGCGTAGCCGAATTGCCGTGCCAGCAGCCCCAATCCACCGCCGAGGCTGTAGCCGACGACCCCGACCGACGGCGAGGAGCCGTTCAGCGGCGCCAGCCCGTACGGCGCGGCGGCCTCGACCAGCGCGCGCGCCCGCACTCCCGCACCGACGCGGGCGGTGCGCGTATGCGGGTCGATCCTGATGTCGGTCATCCGACGGGTGCTGATCAGCACGCCGCCGTCGGCCGCGACCGAGAGTCCGTGCCCGGTGGCCTGAACCGCAACCGGGAGCCCTCGGCGCGCCGCGTATTCCACCGTGTTACGCACATCCTCGGCGTGCACCGCGCCGACGACCAACGCGGGGCGGTGGTGGTACGCGGCCTGGAAGCCGGCGATCTCTTCGTCATATCCGGTGTCGCCAGGCCGAAAGACCGGGCCGGTGAAGGTGTCGATGATCTCTGCGGTGTTTCCCATGCCTTAGACGATGCCGCGTGCCGAGTCAGAAGTACAACAGATAACTCTACTTATTCCTATAATCAGTAGTTATGGAACTACGCCAGCTCCGCTACTTCGTGACCGTGGTCGAGGAGGCCAACTTCACCCGCGCCGCCGCCCGATTGCACCTGGCCCAACCCGGACTCAGCGCGCAGATCCGCCAGCTCGAGCGGGAACTGGGACAGCAGCTGCTCGATCGCGGCGGCCGCTCGGTGACCTTGACCGAGGTGGGCGCGGCGGTGCTACCGCATGCCAGGGCCGCGCTGGCGGCGACCGAGCGGATCACCACCACGGTGGACGAATTCACCGGACTGCTGCGCGGACACGTCCGTGTCGGATGCATATCCGGCGCCGGTGACGAGGAATTCGATATCTCCTCGGTGCTCGCGGACTTTCACGACGACCACCCGCAGGTCGGCATCACCCTGACCGAGGACACCTCCGAACGGATGCTCGCGGCGGTGCAAAGCGGTGAACTGGATATCGCCCTGGTCGGGTTGACCGGCGCGGAGATCGGTGCCGATATCGGCATCGATGTTGTGCTCGATACGCCGGTGGTTGCGGCGGTAGCGCCGGGCGGTAAACGGCGTGGTGCGATCACGCTCGAGCAGCTGCGCGAGCACCCGCTGATCTGTCTGCCGCGCGGCACCGGCATCCGGGGTGTCTTCGATCGCGCCTGTGCCGCAGCGGGATTCGAGCCCGATATCGCCTTCGAGGCCGCCGCTCCCCCACTGTTGCTCCGGCTCGCCGCCCGCGGCCTCGGCATCGCGGTGGTGCCCGCACTGACAGCCGAGGAGGCCGCGGCATTCGGCGTATGGGTGTTGCCGATCACCGAACCGGAGCTGCGTGGACAGCTCGCACTGGCATGGCGACGTGATCGACCGGACCGTCCGGCCGCGAAAGTTCTACTCGGACAACTCCGTATCAGCCTGGGCAGCCGCTGAATTCAGAGCAGCCGCGACAGGAACGCCTTGGTGCGTTCGTGTTTCGGGTCGGCGAGCACCTCGCGCGGATTACCCGCCTCCACGACCACGCCGCCGTCCATGAATACCAATTGGTCGGCAACCTCACGGGCGAAACCCATTTCGTGGGTGACGACCACCATTGTCATCCCGTCGGCGGCGAGTTCGCGCATGACCCCCAGCACCTCGCCGACCAATTCCGGATCCAGTGCCGAGGTCGGCTCGTCGAAGAGCATCAGCTTGGGATCCATGGCCAGCGCACGGGCGATCGCGACGCGCTGCTGCTGGCCACCGGAGAGCTGGGCGGGATAGGCATTCGCCTTGTCTCCCATGCCGACTCGGTCCAGCAACTCGTGCGCACGCGCCACCGCGTCCGCCTTGTTGATGCCCTTCACCTGGATGGGCGCCTCGATAATGTTCTCCAGCGCCGTCCGATGTGGGAACAGGTTGAAATGCTGGAACACCATGCCGATATCGCGGCGCTGCTTTGCCGCATCGCGCGGGTGCATTTCGTAGAGTTTGCCGCCTTTTTCGCGATAGCCGATGAGGTCGCCGTCGACGTAGAGCCGACCCGCGTTCACCTGCTCGAGGTGGTTGATGCAGCGCAGGAAGGTCGACTTACCCGAACCCGACGGCCCGATCAGGCACAGCACATCCCCGCGCCCGACCTCGAGCGAAATACCCTTGAGCACCTGCAGCGCACCGAAGTTCTTGCAGACCCGATCCGCGACGATCATCGGAGCCGCATCGTTCTTATCCGGACTCGCGCTCATTTCGCCTTCACAATCGTCTGTGCATCGGCCAGTTCCTGCAGCTGCTTGGCGGTCAGCTGCCGAGAGGCGCCTCGTGAGTAGTGGCGCTCCAGGTAGAACTGCCCGATCATCAACACACTGGTAACCGCGAGATACCAAGTGGCGGTGACCAAGAGCAGCGGAATCGGCTGGAAGTTCACGCCGTAGATATCGCGGGCCCGCCCGTAGAGGTCGGTGCTCAACGGGATGGCGGTGACCAGCGAGGTGGTCTTCAGCATGCCGATCAGCTCATTGCCGGTCGGCGGGATGATCACCCGCATCGCCTGCGGCAGCACGGTCCTGCGCATGGTTTGCGACCACGACATGCCGAGCGCCACCGAGGCCTCGCGCTGTCCCTCACCTACGGAATTGATTCCGGCACGGACGATTTCGGCCATATACGCGGCCTCGTTGAGACCGAGGCCGATTACCGCGAAGGTGAATGCGGCTTGCAGGCTCTGCACGTCGATCCGCACGAATTCGGGCCCGAACGGCACCCCGAATTGGAGCGACTTGTACAGCGACGGGAACAGACCCCAGAACACCAACTGCACGAAAACCGGTGTGCCACGGAAGATCCACAGATAAACCCAAGCCACCGAGCGCAACACCGGATTCGGCGACAGGCGCATCACTGCGAGCAACGTGCCGAGCACGATGGCAATCGCCATCGCCAGCACGGTCAGTTCGAGGGTGACCACCGCGCCGGAAGCGATCCGGCTGTCGAACAGGTACTTTCGATAGGTCCCCCACGCGTACGCGGAATTGGTGGCCGCACCGTAGATGAACAACCCGAGCAGGGCGAGGATGATCGCCGCGGCGATCCAGCGGCCCGGCCTGCGGAGTGGAACGGCCTTGATCGGCTCCGGTTCTGCCGTGTCGATCGGTCGGCCGGGCCCGGTGTTGTCACCGGGCGCCGGCGTGATTTCGGATGACGACATCGATCAGCTCGCAGCGCCGTTGATGACCGACTTGGTGATCGCGCCTTCCTGTACACCCCAGTTCTTGGTGATCTCCAGGTACTTACCGTTGTCGATCAGGTGCTGGACGGCGGCCTGCAGCGCCTTGCCGAGCGCCGACCCCTTGGGGATGGCCCAACCGTAGGGCGCGGAATCGAAGACCTTGCCCGCCGGCTCGATCTTGCCGTCGCTCTTCTTGATCGCGTACGCGGTCACCGGCGAATCCGCCGACATCGCGTCGACTTGGCCGAGAATCAGGGCGTTGGTCGCCGCGCTCTGCTCGTCGAACGGCTTCTTATCGATGGCGGGCTTGCCCTCCGCCTCGCACTTCTTGCTGCGCGCTGGAATCTCGTCGGTGTCCTCAACCGTGGTGGCCTGCACCGCGACCCGCTTACCGCAGGCGTTATCCGGGTCGATCGGCTTACCCGTCTGCTGTGCCCACTGGATGCCGGCGTTGAAGTAGGTGGTGAAGTCGACGCTCTGTTCGCGTTCCTTCGAGTCGGTGATGGAGGACATGCCGACGTCGTAGGTGCCCGCCTGGATCGCGGGAATGATCTTCTCGAAGGAGGATTCGAGGTATTCGGCCTTGAGGCCGAGAGTCGCCGCGACCGCGTCCATGAGGTCGACATCGAAGCCGACGATCTTGCCGCTCGGATCCTTGTACTCGTTGGGCTGATAGGGGATATTGACTCCGACGACGAGCTTGCCCGACTGCTTGATCTTGTCCGGAAGCAGCGCCGCCGCCGTGTCGAACTTGTCGATACCCTGTACCTTCGCCACCGCGGGCGAGCTGTCCTCGGAGTTACTACAGCCCGTCAGCACCAGTGCACCACCGGCGAGTACACACATCGCTTGCAGGGCGCGCCTGCCAAGAACCGATCGAACAGACACAGCAGCCCTCCACAATTCGGATTCGAGAAACCCGGGTGTCACCACCCGTTTGGCAATCTAAGCGATCGCGGCGTTTCGTGCTGGACAGTAACGGAAGATTATCCGTTCTGTGCGGAACACTTCGAGCACAGCAAACACACAGGTACCGGCGCTGGACCATACCGGATGGTCCGATGTTCGAATGAGTCGGGCTGCTGGTCACCCCGGTCAGCGCCGGTGCACCCTCGCGCACACCTGCTCGGTGAATTCACTGGTTGAGGCAAGCCCGCCCAGGTCGGCGGTGGCGACCCGAGCGGCGAAACTCCCCGCGACGGCACGTTCGATGCGTTCACCCGCACTCGACAAGGCGGGGTTGTTGTCACGAATTCCGAGCCAGTGCAACAACATTGCCGCCGAGAGCTGCAACGCCGCCGGGTTTGCGCGATTGTGTCCGGCCAGTGTCGGCGCCGCGCCGTGCACTGCCTGGGCCATCGCCTTGGTCCCCGAGCAGTTGAGCGATGCGGCGATACCGAGCGACCCGCTCAGCTGCCCCGCGAGATCGGAAAGGATATCGCCGAAGAGGTTCTCGGTCACCATCACGTCGTAGTCACGGGCGGCGCGAACCAGATGGGCGGCGACCGCGTCGACGTGTTCATCGTCAACCTCGACGCTCGGATAGTCATGGGCGACGGCGTAGCAGACGTCGCGGAACAGGCCCATGGTCATAGGCAGCACATTGGCCTTGTGCACGATGGTGACCCGCTTGCGACGTGCGGCCGCGAGCCGCAACGCCTCATGTGCGATCCGCTCGCAGGCCTGCCGGGTGATCACGCCGACCGCCAGCGCCACGTCAGGGGTCGGCCGGAACTCGCCCGACCCGGCGAACATATTGCGGTCGGCGTAGAAACCCTCGCTGTTCTCGCGGACGATCACCAGGTCGATATCGGGAGCACTCGCCTCGAGTCCGGCGAAGGCCCGCGCCGGGCGGATATTCGCGTAGAGACCGAAACGCTTTCGGATGGCGCTGCCGGGCGCGATTCGATGTTCGGGCGGGTAGGCGGCGTTGTCGTGCGGGCCGAGGATCCAGGCGTCGAGTTCGCCGAGGGCCGCGAGGGTCTGCTCCGGCAGCGGATTGCCGAATTCCTCGATGGCGCGCTGCCCCATCGGCAACCGAACCCAGTCGACCGTGGCCGCGCCGGCCGCGGCGAGTGCTTCGTCGACCACCATGCGGGTGGCGCGGACCACCTCGGGGCCGATGCCGTCACCTTCGATGAGGCCGAGTCGCATGGGCGGCGTATCACGATTCACCAGGCCATCCTCCCGCGACGCCGCTCGTTCGCCGACAACTGGGCTGTGTGTTCGCCACGCATCGAGTCGAGCGGACGGCTAACCTTTCGTGAACTATGGTGCAGTCGGTCGAATTGTTATTGGACGACGTGGCCGATGCCGAGATCCGGCGGCAGTGGCGGTTGCTCGCGGATGCGGGCATTCCCAGTTCGGCCGGGAAGAATATCGAATCCAACCGGCCGCATATCACCATCGCGGTGGCCAGGCAGATCTGGCCGCGCATCGATCACGCGCTGGACCAGCTGAGCTTCCGGCCGATTCCGATACGACTCGGCGGCGTGCTGGTCTTCGGTGCGCGCCATCCGATCCTGGTCCGGCTGGTGGTGCCCTCGGAACAGTTGCTCGCGCTGCAACGTCGTATCTTCTCGGTCGTATCGCCGTGTCCTGGCATACCGTCGAATCTGCAACCCGACGAGTGGACGCCGCATATCACGCTGGCCAGGCGGGTGCCGGCGCAGCATCTGGGCGAGGCGATCCACGCCGTAGCCAGGGACCGTGATTTCGCCGCGACCGTGGTGGGTATCCGGCGTTGGGACGGCGATCAACGGCGCGAGTGGCCGGTCGCCCGAGGAAGATAACAGCACCGTCGGAAGATAAATACCGCGCCGGACGTTATAGCTGGCTACTACGACACGAGAGGACGTCATGGCCACCCAGACGCTGAACCAGCAGAATTTCGATGAGGTCGTCACCGGAAACGACGTGGTACTCGTCGATTTCTGGGCCGACTGGTGTGGTCCGTGCAAGAGCTTCGCACCCACCTTCGAGGCCTCTTCGAACAAGCATCCGGATGTCGTGCACGGCAAGGTCGACACCGAGGCCGAACAGGGCCTGGCTGCCGCCGCCAACATCCGCTCGATTCCGACCATCATGGCGTTCCGCGAGGGCGTGTTGGTCTTCGCGCAGCCGGGTGCGCTGCCGCCCGCCGCGCTGGAGGATCTGGTGACCCAGGTGAAGGCGCTGGATATGGACGAGGTGCGCAAGCAACTCGCCGAACAGCAGGCCGGTCAGTAATCACCGGTTCGCACCACACCGGGCCGTTCACATGAATGTGAACGGCCCGGTGCGTTTCGCTTCGCTCAGGCGCCCAGTTTGTTGACGCCCGCGATCATGGCGTGGACCGTCGATTCGGCGCCGTCGTCGGCAAGGGCCGCGCCCCAACCGCGCCTGCCATTGCATTCGCACTGCACGAACGTCGCGGTGCCGGCAGCGGTGCGGCGCTGGTGGAATTGCAGGATTTCGACCGGATAGCCCTCGTCGTAGAGGGCCGAGGTCATCGCGGCGACCGGGCTGCCGGCAGCGATCACCGTGCGCAGGTGGTCGGCGAATTCCAGGGTGGCCGTGAATTCCGCGCTCCGATTACCCGCGGGCGACCAGTCACCGACCCGAATCGGGCCGGAGTGCTCGCAATAGCGGTGCTGGAACTGCGCCGGGGTCAGATCGGCGCATTCGGCGCGCAGCGCCTTGGGGGCGGCGGCGATGAACATGTTGGGATCACGAGTCAGGATGGTCATGTGCGGAGGTCTTCCCGAGGATTGTCTTCTCAATTGACAGAGGGGACCAGCAGTATGTAATCAGTAGCCCGCAGCGAGGGGGCCGGTCCGAATCAGGCCCCGCTACGGCGGGTTACTACGAGAAGTCGCCGAGTTGCCACCATCGCGGTAAGCGGAATTAGCACTGCGCTGTCGCGGTCGGCGACATGGAGCGCGGCGCTGTGGCGGTCGGCGGGATTCGGCACGCCGACCAGAATAGGTCCATCCTGACGCAATAGCAACCACATTTGTCGGACCGTCGCGCCTACTAGCGAGTATTATTTTCGCAGCTCAGGGCTTGTAGCACTGACGGTGGATGGCAAACCGCCGTCGCGGCGGTACTTTCGGTCACATGGGTGCCCTTGTCGCCATGACCATTCCTGGATTGGCCATCCTGCTGATCGGACTCGCATTCATCGAGGTGCTATGGAATCGACTCACCGGAACTCGGATACTGCCGTGGTTCAAGCACCGCAAGCACACACCGGTCGCCGCGACCGGATTCGAACAGGTCGCCGCGGCCTTTCAAGGTTCGAAAATTTACGAATTCGAGCAGAGACAGACGGCACTGATGCATAAAGAAGATAAGTCGGATGGGGCGCCGCCGCGCGATGAGATCGATCTGCGCACCGGGTCGGCGAAGCTGGTGCCGCGCGACCGGTGATCGTTCGAATGTGAACGATCCGACGGTTCGACGTAGTTTCCGCGCATTCGAAATGCGGCCCCGGGCGCCGTTGGTGAGCGTGACGCGGCCGTTGCGACGAAGGCGTTCGCCGACGCGGGTGTCGATCTGGTCGGGCAGAACGACCGAACCGTCTATCGGACAAGGGATCTCGCCGCCGCGTTCCGCCTACAGACCGCGCTCACGCCCCTTGCTCAGTGCGCGGCGGAGTCCCAACTGCGGCCGGTGCCGACCGAGACATCCAACGGGACCGACAGCGTGATCGCCGAGGACATCTGTTCGCGAGCGAGTGCGTCCAGGGTGTCGCGCTCCCCTTCGGCTACCTCGAAGACCAGTTCGTCGTGGATCTGCAGCAGCATGCGCGAGCGCAGGCCCGCTTCCTTGATCGCCTTGTGCACATTGATCATCGCGACCTTGATGATGTCGGCCGCGGTGCCCTGGATGGGCGCGTTGAGGGCCATGCGTTCGGCGGCCTCGCGGCGCTGGCGGTTGCTGGAGTCCAGATCGGGCAGGTAGCGGCGGCGCCCGAAGAGGGTTTCGGTGTAGCCGACCTTGCGTGCCTGTTCGACGACCTCGTAGAGGTAGTCGCGAATGCCGCCGAAGCGGTCGAAGTAGACCTCCATCTGCTCCTTGGCCTCCTGCGTGCTGATCTTCAGCTGCGTCGAAAGACCGTAGGAGCTCAGACCGTACGCGAGCCCATAGGACATCGCCTTGATCCGCCGCCGCATCTCGGGTGTCACCTCCGACAGCGGGATATCGAAGGCCTTGGAGGCGACGAACGTATGCAGATCCTCGCCGGAGTTGAAGGCCTCGATCAGGCCTTCGTCACCGGAAAGGTGGGCCATGATGCGCATTTCGATCTGGCTGTAATCCGCGGTCATCAGTGACTGGTAGCCGGGGCCGACAACGAAGGTGTCGCGGATCAGGCGGCCGGTGTCGGTGCGGATCGGGATGTTCTGCAGATTCGGCTCGGTCGAGGAGAGACGGCCGGTGGCGGCGATGGTCTGGTTGAAGGTGGTGTGGATACGGCCGTCGTCGGCGACGGATTTGAGCAGTCCGTCCACGGTGACCTTGAGCCGAGTGGCGTCGCGGTGTTCGAGCAGATGCCGCAGGAACGGATGCTCGGTCTTCTCGAACAGCGATTCCAGTGCGTCGGCATCGGTCGTGTAGCCGGTCTTCGTGCGCTTGGTCTTCGGCATATCGAGTTCGTCGAAAAGCACCACCTGCAGCTGCTTGGGTGAGCCGAGGTTGATCTGCTTGCCGATCACGGCGTAGGCCGCATTGGCCGCCTCGGTAACCTTGTCGGCGAATTGGCGCTGCAGGGTCTCGAGCTGGTCGATATCGACCGCGATGCCCGCATTTTCCAGTTCGGCGAGCACACCGAGCAGCGGCAGTTCCATATCGTCGAGCAATGTGCTGGATTCGATCTGGCGCAGTTCGCCGTCGAGCGCCTCGGCCAGGTCGAGAACGGCCCTGGCGCGCAGCATTTCGGTCTGCGCCAGCTCAGCGTCCACGGTGTCGGCATCGTCGAGCAGGGACAGCTGCGGGGTTTCGTCGGTTTCGGCACGCAGTTCGCGATGCAGGTAACGCAGCGAGAGATCGTCGAGATTGAAGCTGCGCTGGCCGGGGCGGACCAGGTAGGCGGCCAGGGCGGTGTCGCTGGTGAGACCGGCCAGGGTCCAGCCGCGACCGCGCAGCGCGTGCATCGCGGCCTTGGCCTCGTGCAGCGCCTTCGGCACGGCCGGATCGGCCAGCCAAGCGCCCAGTGCAGCATCATCTTCGGGGGTCAGCACGGCGACATCGATGTAGCCGCTCTCGCCGTCCGCGGCGGCGATGGCGAGCGCGCGCGTGTCGCCATTGCCGGGCGCACTGGTGCCGACTACCGAAATGCCATGGCGGACACCGACCTTCGCATGTTCGGCGAGCCACTCGCGGACCGCGCCGACCGCCAGCGCGCCGCCGCTGATCTCGAAGCCGGCTTCGGCTTCGGGCTCCGGCGGGGCGAGGGTTTCGAAGAGCCGATCGCGCAGTACCCGGAACTCCAGGTCGTCGAAGAGCTGGTGGATCTTATTGCGATCCCATGGCTGCTGGGCCAGCTGGTCGGGGGTGTAGGGCAGCGGGACGTCGCGGACCATTTCGGTGAGCTGACGGTTGAGCACCACACTGCTGAGGTTGGCGCGCAATGCGTCGCCGACCTTGCCCTTCACCTCGTCCACCTTGTCGACGAGGGTGACCAGATCGCCGTACTCACGAATCCACTTGGCGGCGGTCTTCTCCCCGACGCCCGGAATGCCGGGCAGATTGTCACTCGGGTCACCCCGCAGGGCCGCGTAATCCGGATACTGTGCCGGGGTGAGCTGGTACTTGGCCATCACCTCATCCGGGGTGAACCGAGTGAGATCGGAAACGCCCTTGCGCGGGTAGAGCAGCGTGACCTCATCGCTGACCAACTGGATGGCATCGCGGTCACCGGAGACGATCAGGACGCGGAACCCCTCGGTCACGGCCTGGGTCGCGATGGTGGCGATCAGGTCGTCGGCCTCGAAGCCGTCGATCGCCATCACCGGGATGCCCATGGCACCGAGCACATCCTTGGTGAGTTCGACCTGGCCGCGGAACTCATCGGGCGTGGCATTGCGCCCCGCCTTGTACTCCGGATAGGCCTCGGTACGGAAGGTCTTGCGGCTGACGTCGAAAGCGGCCGCGATATGCGTCGGCTTCTCGTCCCGCAACAGATTGATCAGCATCGCGGTGAATCCGTACACCGCGTTCGTGGTCTGCCCGGTGACCGTCTTGAAGTTCTCCGCGGGCAGCGCGAAGAATGCGCGATAGGCAATCGAATGCCCATCCAACAGCAACAACGTCGGCCGCTCATCGGCTGCCGCGGCTGTGCCCGTCGCCTTTGGGGCACTGGAACGCTGATCAGTAGTCGCTGGGGTCACGTGCAAGAGTCTAGGGAGCCCCACCGACAATCCACAGCCGCGGCACCTCCTAGTGACCAGAGTCGAGCGAGCCGTCCGATTTCCGCCAGACGCGATGCGAGCGACTCGGCGGCCATGATTTCCCGGTGACCACAACCCGCGCAGCACTGCAGAACTTCTTCGCCGCCGAAGCCGCCTACATCACAGACGGCGCCAACTTCGATCCGATGGCCGCTTGCTTGGCCCCCGATGTTGTCATGTACCAGGCCGAGCATTTGCCCTACGGTGGCGAATGGCACGGACCCGACGGCATCGAGAAGTTCATGGCGGCGATGAGCCGGACCTGGGCATCGTTGGAGTTCATCGAGCAGCGGTTCGTGGTGGACGGCAAGACGGTGGTCATCTACAACCGCGGCCGCATGCTGGCCCGCGCCACCGGCCGGATGCTGGAGACCTCGGTAATGCAGCTGATGACCTTCCGCGCGGGCCTGATCGCCGAGATTCGGCCGTTCTATCTGGATACCGCAGCCGTGCTCGAGGTGCTGTCCGAGGATCGCCCGGCAACCCAGTAGACGACCCGTCCCCTCAGCTCACCCCACACCCAGCGTCAACAACCTCATGACCCGCAACAGCTAGCGGCCCACTCCGAACGTCGGATCTCCTCGATGCGCTCAGAGACACCGGATCGACCACTATGCCCCACTCCGGCCGCATCGAATCTGCATGGCGCGGTTCATGGTATGCCCAAGTGCGGATCAGATGGCGCTATTCCACGTGCGCCGGGGAGCTGTACCAGGTGTTGCACTCCCAGGTGTCGCCCTTGTCGGAGCCCCATTTCCACCAGCCCCACACGTTCTCTTCGTTGCCCTGCATGCGCGGGTCACGGGTGGCGTGGCTACTCCGGACGGTGTGGGAGGCTTCGGTCCAGGTTTGTTCGTCGATATCGGCGCGGCCGAAGTTGGTGCCGAGGAACATGCCGGAGAAGCAGCGGGCCTGTAGTTCCATGCGGCGGCTTTGTTCGTGCCCGGCGGTGGTGTCCCTGCCGACGGTCGAGCGTTTTTCGTTGTATGCCTGCATGACGCCGATCAGATTCTGGACGTGGTGGCCGTATTCGGTACTGAGGACGGCCAATTGGGCGCCGCGGCGCGAGCCGCTGGACAGCGGCCGCATGGCGTCGTACGGCAGGACCAAGGTTTCATCGAGGGCGCAGTAGAACGTTGTCGGGCCGTTGCGCAGGCGCTGCACGCATTGGCTTACCACTTCACGGGATTCGGCGGGGGCGAGTAGCCGCGGCGGATGGAACGGCAGCCCGGCGCCGCGCAGTGTCGGTTCCCAGGACGCGTCCAGGCAGGCTACCGCGGCCCGATAGAAGGCCCGCGCCGCCGCCGGATCCTCGTGCCAGGCGGGAAGTTTGCAATCGACCCTGCCGAGTCCGACGTGCTGAGCGAAGAGCGGATGGTCGGCAAGCGCCTGCACCGCGCGGCTCGACGCCACCGACATCCCGGCCTGCGATGTGCCGGCCAAGGGCGCGAAGGCGACCGGAGGTGCGGCGTCGCCGATCGGATTCGCCGAGTCGGGCAGGGCACCGGCGAATCCCGGCGTCATCGAAGTGTCGGAAACCGTACGTGCGGTATGCATTTCGCCCGTGTCAGCGAAATGTCCGGTGATGAGCAGACCGGTGGTGGTGAGCACACCGACCACACCGAGCACCACCCAGATCAGCACGATCCGTTTGCTCCGCAACGGACTGAGCCGAGAGCTGAACGTGCTGTTCATGACCTACCTATAGTGCTCGATCACCGCACATTCATTGCACTCCCACCCGACCCGGCCCGCAACTCGAGGAACCGCTCAGCGGGTCACAGTGTGGCCACGAGTTCGCGCAACACCGGCAGGCTGACCGAGCCGGAGCCGAGCACCACATCGTGGAACACCTTGACGTCGAAGGCGGCGCCGAGCCGTTCGGCCGCCTGCCTGCGTTGCCCGCGAATCTCGAGCTGACCGACCTTATAGGCCACTGCCTGCCCCGGAATGGCGATGTAGCGGTCGATCTCGACCTCGATCTCGGTCAGCCCGACCGGCGCGTTGGCCACCATGAAGTCGATGGCCTGCTGGCGGCTCCAGCCCTTGGCGTGGATTCCGGTATCGACGACGAGTCGGCACGAGCGCCAGGAATCGGCGGCCAGCATACCGACGCGAGCCAAATCGTCTTCGTACAAGCCCATTTCGTCGGCCAGACGTTCGGTGTAGAGCGCCCACCCCTCGACGAAGGCGGTATTCGCGAAGGACTGTCGTTGGAATCGCGGCAGCTGAGCGAGTTCATTGGCGATGGTGAGCTGCAGGTGGTGCCCCGGAATCGCCTCGTGGTAGGTCAACGCCGCCGTCTCGTAGCGGCTGCGCCCCGCCGGTTCGTATTGGTTGACGAAGTAGGTGCCCGGCCGGGAACCGTCCGCGGCGGGTGGAAAGTAGTACGCCGCAGGCGAATCCGCCGCCAGGAATTCCGGCAAAGGGACGATATCGCAGGATTCCTTGGGCAGGCGGCCGAACCAGTTGCCCATCTCCGCGACCGCCGCACCGAGCGCGCGTTGCGCATCGGCCATGATCTCCTCGCCGCTGACATAACGCAGTTCGGGATCGCTGCGCAGGCGGGCGAAGATTTCGGCGGCATCGGCGGTACCGAACAGCCGAGTACCGACCGCGGCGTATTCCTCGCGCAACAGCGCCAATTCGGACAGGCCGAGTTCGTGGATCTCATCCGCGCCGAGATCAGGCAGGGTGGTGTGACGGCGCAGCTGCCGCCGGTAGACATCCTCGCCATCGGCTCCGAGCCAGCACAGACCGCATTTGTCGTCGGAACGGGCGGCGGGCCGCAATTCGTCGGCCAGGACATCCCGATAGCGTTGGAAGGCCGGGCGGATCACGTCGCGGGCGACCTCGGCGAGTTCGGCGCGCCAGGCGGCTTCCCCATCCCAGTCCGCCGGTCCGGCGAAGGTGACGAATGGATCGGTGGCGATATCGGAGGCCAGGTAGCTGTCCAGTTGGTTGAGCGAGCGGTCGATGGTGACGCGCGCGGGCATGCGGCCTGCGGCCAGGCCGTTGCGGAACTGCTGGACCGCCTGGTCGAACAGCGTGCCGAACTGGCGATACCGCCGGACCAGGGCGAGCGCGTGTTCGGGCTGCGGCGCCTTGGTCTGGGTGGCCATCATGAGCATGCCCGCGTGCACGCCGTCCATCTGGTCCGATGCCAGTTCGGTCGGCCGCCACGCCAAGTTGTCTATGGCCGTATCCAATTCGGTGCGCAACAGACCGCGAGTGACCCGGTCGGTTCCGTTCAGCTTGTCGGCGTCGAGACCGGCGACCCGATCACGCAGCTCGCGCAAGGTCGCGAGCAGCCGCTGCTCGGCCTCGGGCGAGAGATCCTCAACATGGTCGTCGAAGCGGTGGTCACCGAGCAGGGTGGCCGTGCTCGGCGCAGCCGCCAGCACAGTGTCCCAGTAGCGGTCGGCCAGATTCGTCAATTCGTCATGCCCGTCCATGGCCGCAATCATGCCTCGAGGCGGCCACGGACGGGTCCAACTTTCAGCCCACGCCCAGGTAGGCCGACTTCACGGCGGAATCGGTGAGCAGATCCCCGCCGATACCAGTCTTGGTGACCTCACCGGTCTCCAGAATGTAGGCACGATCGCTGCGGGTCAGCGCCTGCTGGGCATTCTGCTCGACCAACAGCACCGTGGTGCCTTGCTGGTTGATCTCGCTGATGATCCGGAAGATCTGCTGAATCACCATGGGCGCCAGGCCCATCGACGGTTCATCGAGCAGCAGCAGGCGCGGGCGGGCCATGAGCGAGCGGCCGATGGCCAGCATCTGCTGCTCACCGCCGGAGAGCGTGCCGCCGACCTGCTTGCGTCGCTCGGACAGCCGCGGGAACAGCTCGAAGACCCACTCCAGCGTCTGCCCGTACTCCGCCTTCTGCTTGAAAGTCCTTCCGTAGCAACCCATATCGAGGTTTTCCTGGACCGTCATGCCGGGGAAGACACCCCGGCCCTCCGGTGCCTGGATCAACCCGTGGGTGACCCGCTCGTGTGCCTTCATCTGGGTGATATCGCGGCCATCGAACTTGATCTTGCCGCGGGTCAGCGGCAGCAAGCCCGACAGCGCACGCATAGTGGTGGTCTTACCCGCACCGTTCGCACCGAGCAGCGTGACCAGCTCACCCTCCGCCACCCGCAGCGAAACCCCGTGCAGCGCTTGAATTCTGCCGTAGTTGACCACCATATCGTCGACCTCGAGCAGCGGCGGCGCCTGGCTGAAGTCGCGGGCCTCGGGCTCAGCGGGCTCCGGGGCCGGTTCGGCGGCGGGCGGTTCCGGCTCGACCACTTCGGTTGTGGCGGTGATTTTTTCGGCCGCCGCGACCTCGGTATCAGGCACACCAAGATACGCCGCGATGACATCCGGGTTGTCGCGGATCTCCGCGGGCAGTCCGTCGGCGATCTTACGTCCGAACTCCAGCACCACGATCCGGTCCGTAACACCCATGACCAGGCGCATATCGTGCTCGATCAGCAGCACGGTGAACCCGTCGTCGCGGATCTTGCGGATCAAATCCATCAGCGCCGATTTCTCGCTCGGATTGAACCCGGCGGCGGGTTCGTCCAGGCAGAGCAATTTCGGCTCGGTGGCCAGCGCGCGGGCGATCTCCAATCGGCGCTGATCGCCGTACGACAGATTCCGCGCCTTCTCCACCGCACGCGGTGCGACGCCGACGAATTCGAGCAGGGCCATGCCGCGCTCGATCGCATCCCTCTCCTCGCTGCGGTGCCGCGGCGTGCGGAAGATGGCACCGGGCACCGAGGTCTTATGCCTGGCGTCGGTGCCGACCACCACATTCTCCAGCGCGGTCATCTCACCGAAGAGCCGCACATTCTGGAAGGTGCGGGCGATACCGAGCCGGGTGATCTCATTGCGCTTGGTCTTCGTCAGCGGTTTGCCGTCGAAATACACCAGGCCCGAGGCCGGTTTGTAGACGCCGGTAATGGCGTTGAAGCATGTGGTCTTGCCCGCGCCATTGGGTCCGATCAGTCCGAGAATTTCGCCGCGGCGGATTTCGAAACTGACCTTGTCCAATGCGGTCAGACCGCCGAACCGGACCGTGAGCTCATCGGTGCGCAGCAGCGGCGCACCCACCGCGGTCTCGATTTCGCGGTGCGGCGCAACCACATCCGCGACGACCTCGGCATCGGCGAGCACCGGGCTCAGAGCGGCGACATCGACCTCGCCCGCGGTCTCGGCCTCGGGCGGTGCCGCATAACCGGCCGCCATATCCTCGTTGTCGAACAGGGCGTCGCCCGCGCCTGGCCCGGTCATCGTCGCGCTCCGATCAATTCACGCTCACCCGGTTTGCGGACGGCCTGATACACCTGCCTGCCGAAGGTCAGCAGCTTCTGCCGCACCGGGAACAGACCCTGTGGCCGCAGAATCATCATGACCACCAAGGTAATTCCGAAGTACATGTACTTGAGGTCACCGAGAGACTGCGCACCGCCGACGCGGAACAGCAGCACGCTGCCGAGCAGCAGTGCGCCCATGATGCCGGTGACCACCATGCCGGTAATACAGGCGCGCCGCGGCCACGCACTCAGACTGTCGCCCTTGTACTTCCATACGACCACCAACCCGACGAAGACCAGCACGTCGATCGCCAACAGGAGGTACCCGGTGGACTCGTTGTTCACCAATTTCACCGATTGCAGCCGTGCGGGCAGATAGGCAATGATGAACGCGCCGAAGATGACTCCGAGCTTATTGCCCTGACCGCCGATGACGACCGCACACAGGAACAGCATCGAGTTGATGATGTTGAACCCGGTCGGATTGATGAACTGCACCTGACCGGCGTAGATCGCACCGGACATGCCACCGACGGCAGCGCCGATCAGGAAGGCCCACAGCTTGAATTTGAAGGTCGGCACGCCCATGATCTCGGCGGCGTCCTCGTCTTCGCGGATGGCCACCCAGGCGCGGCCGACCCGGCTGCGTTCCAGATTGCCGACGATCAGCAGCACGATGATCACCAGCACCATCGCAAACCAGTACCACCAGGTGCCGTAACTGGCCCGGTCGAGCAGATTCGCGCTGTCGGCATTGCCGCTGTTGCCGCCGGAGAACACCCCCTCCGGCCGGCTGTCGGATTCGCCGACGTGCGGGAAGGCGACACCGGACAACCCCAGACTGCCATTGGTGATATCGGAGAGATTGTCGGCGAGCAGCCGCACGATCTCACCGAAGCCGAGGGTGACGATCGCCAGATAGTCACCACGTAGCCGCAGCGTCGGGGTGCCGAGAATGATGCCGGAGATCGCCGTCACCGCGACCGCGATCGGCAGACAGGCCATCCAGGCCCAGGTCGGATTCAGCCAGCCGCCGTCGGTCTGATTCCACGGACTGTTGGGACTGGTGAGCAGACCGACGGTATACGCGCCGATGGCGTAGAAGCCGACGTAGCCGAGGTCGAGCAGACCCGCCTGTCCGACAACGACATTCAGGCCGATGGCAATCAGCGTGTACATCGCGACCTGCGCCATGACCAGACCGAAGTTGTAGCCGGGGGTATCCAGCAACGGCGGCGGGAACAACGGAAGCAGGGCGAGCAGAATGAGGATCGGCACACCGACCCCCCATTGCGCGGGGCGGCTCAGGCCGTCCCACCAGGTTCGAATCGCGTCTCCCACACCGCGTCCGGTCGGGGCCGCGTTGGGCGTCTCGGGTACGGATTCCATGGTTTTGGTCGAGTCGGTCATGCGCGGGCCCTCCCGAGGCTCTCACCGAGGATGCCGGTCGGGCGCACCATCAGCACCAGCACCAGCACGGCGAACGCGACGACATCGCGCCACTCCGAACCGAGCAGCGACTGGCCGTACTGTTCCACCACGCCGAGCAGGATGCCGCCGAGCAAGGCGCCGCGCAGATTGCCGATGCCGCCGAGCACCGCGGCGCTGAATGCCTTGATGCCCAAGATGAATCCGCCGGAGTAGATGATCCCCTGCGGGATCTTGATCGCGTAGAGCAGCGCAGCGGCGCCGGCGAGTACACCGCCGATGAAGAAGGTCAACATGATGACCCGCTCCCGCGAAACGCCCATCAGCGTAGCGGTATCGGGATCCTGGGCGACGGCGCGAATGCCACGCCCGAATTTGGTCCGATTGATCAGCACCTCGGTCACGATCGCCAACGCGATCGCCGCCAGCACGATCAGCAGTTTGATGTTGTCGACCTCGGCGCCGAGGAAGCTGAACTGCACGGTCGGCTCGACCAGTTTGATCGGCTGCTGTGCATTGGTGCCGCCGAGTTTGGGATTGATCTTCGGCAGGATGAAGTGCACGAATTCCTGGATCACGAACGACATGCCGATCGCCGTGATAAGGAAGCTGAGTGGTTTTGCCCCGCGTTTACGCAATGGCCGATAGGCCACCCGCTCCAATCCGACTGCGGCGCCACCGGATACCAGCATGCCGATGATCATCGCCAACGCGAGATAGGTAACGGTCAGGATGATGCCCTGGGTATACACATCGGGATTCGCCACGAATCCGAACAGCATGAGTCCGATCAATTGACCGAACATGCCGAGCATGAATATTTCCGAATGGGCGAAATTGATCAGCCGCAATACACCGTAGACCAGGGTATAGCCCACGGCGACCAAGGCATAGATAGAGCCGTAGGTCACCCCGTCGACGGTCAGTCGCCAGAAATTATCGATCACTCCGTGGTAGTTGAAGTCGATCGAACCGCCGGCGAGTTGTGCTACACCGGCCAATGCCGTTGATGTCATTCGTCTTTTGCCCTCATCTATCGGCCCACCCGACGCAGCGGCACGTACGGGATTCGCACGAACCCCGTATGTGCCGCCGTGCGGTTGTCTAGGGCTACTTGACCTCGTAGATCCAGATCAGCGCGTTGGACAGTTCACCGGTCGCGTTCCACTTGTACTGACGCGCAAGACCGTTGGCGTCGTAGGACCGCACGTACTCCAGCAGGTCGGGGCGGGTCAGCTTGCCGCCATCGATGCCCTTGGCCAAGATCGTGGCCAGATCGTAGCCCTCGACCGAGTACACGCCCGGCTCCGCGCCGTTGAGTGCCTTGTAGTCGGCCGCGAACTTATCCGGCGCCGGACCACACGGGCAGGACAGCACCGCACCCTTGGACGAGCTACCGGCCTGGGCGACGAACTGTGGATCGTTGGTGCCGTCGGCGGAGACGAAGACCGCCTTGACGCCACCGGACTTCAGCTGCTGCGCCAGCGGGGCGCCCTCGGAGTAGTAGCCGGAGTAGAAGATGGCGTCCGGCGCTGCGCTCGCGATCTTGGTGACCGTGGCGGAGAAGTCCTTGTCGCCCTTCTTGATGCTGGCATTGCAGCCCGCGTCGTTGACGGAGCCGAGACCCTCGATGATCGTCTTGGCGAGGCCCGTGCCGTAGTCGGTATTGTCCTGGATGACGCAGACCTTCTTGTAGCCCGCGGTGTTGACCAGATACTTACCGACCGACGGGCCCTGCACGCCGTCGTTGGCCAGGCCGCGGAAGAAGCTGGTCCAGCCGTTCTGGGTCAACGTCTCGTTGGTGGCCGAGGCGGTCAACGAGACCAGTCCGGCCTGGCTGAGCTTCCCGCCGGTCGCCTTGGTCTCACCGGAGAACGCCGGACCGACCAGGCCGAGGATCGACTTGTCATCGGTGATCTGTGGGATGACCTGGGTGGCCTTCTGCGGGTCGCCCTCGGTATCGAACTGCTTGAGCTCGATCTTGCAGCCCGGGTTGGCCTTGTTGTGCTTGTCCAGCGCCAGCTTCACGCCGTCGACGATATTGATGCCGAGGGCCGCGTCCGGACCGGTGAGCGCGCCCGCCATGGCGATCGCGGTGCCCGCCGGGCAGGTGGCCTTACCGTCGCCCGCCGGGTCAGCCGCCGAGGCGCTGTCCGACTTCGGCACCTGCTTGCCATTGGCATCGATCTGCATGACCGGCTGGATCTTCAGACCGCCCGCGCCACTGGTGCCGGAGGTGCCCGAGCCACCGTCGGTCGATTTATCGCTACACCCCGTCAGTGCGAGCGCGGCAGCGGCACCGATGGCCAATGCCCCCCGCATCGAACGACTGCGCCATGTCGAACTAAGCACGTTTCACCTCTACGTCCTGTGCTCCCCCGGGCTCTCCTCCGAGGAGGGCCGACCACGTCAGCCCGGTCAGAACATAGCGTTGGTACGTGAGCCGCGCATCACATTCGGATCATCCGATCGACTTCGTTTCGAATTTTTCATCGCGATCAGGTTTCCGGGAAGTAAAATTTCCGGCATTCAACGGCCGCGGCGCAAAACAAGCTCACTTCGGGGCCAGATTTTCGAGCACCACCTCGGCTACCGCCTTCATGGTAGTGCGGCGGTCCATCGCCGTCCGTTGAATCCACTTGAATGCCTCCGGCTCCGACAATCCCTGGGTCTGCATGAGCACGCCCTTGGCCCGCTCGACCAGCTTGCGCGTCTCCAGGCGCTCAGCCAGATTGGCAACCTCGCTCTCCAGCGCGGTGATTTCGTGGAAGCGGCTGGCCGCCAGTTCGATGGCGGGCACCAGATCCGATTTCGTGAACGGCTTCACCAGATACGCCATCGCACCGGCGTCGCGCGCCCGCTCGACCAGATCGCGCTGACTGAAGGCGGTCAAAATCACAACTGGCGCAACACGTTTCGATGCTATCTCGGCCGCGGCATCGATACCGTCGCGGCGTGGCATCTTCACATCCATGATGACCAGATCCGGCCGATGCTCCACCGCCAGATCCACTGCCTGCTGGCCGTCGCCCGCCTCGCCGACAACCTGATAGCCCTCTTCGGTCAGCATCTCCACCAGATCCATGCGGATAAGCGCCTCGTCTTCCGCGACGACGACTCGCTTCGCCCCGGCGTCCCGCTTCGTGCCGGCGCCCCCTGCTGTGTTGCTCATAGGTAGACCCCTCTGGTTCCGATGCCGTGTCCCGACACGCGAACGGGTGGCCGCGGTCCGGGCATCGGCCCATCGCCCCACTGTCGCCATCGAGTGATGTAGAGAGTACCTTTCAGTTCCACACACAACCCATTTACCCTGCGCAAACCGGGCGATGATCACCCCCGACCCAGCCCATTCGCGATTTCGGCAGTGACCCGCTAGGCTTTCCCACCGGTGCGCCGATTTGGCGGAACTGGCAGACGCGACGGTCTCAAAAACCGTTGTCCGAAAGGACGTGTGGGTTCGAGTCCCACAATCGGCACCAACTCATCATCAGCCCATGCCCATGGAGGGCATGGGCTGATGATTTTGGGATGCAACTCCCAAAACCCGCCCAGCGAGGCTTCACCCCGCGGACCCCCTGCTGCAGTCGCGTCAACGGCGGACGTTGCGGCGTCGCGCTACCGGCGCACGCCGCGGGGCGATCGAACTCGGGACAAGGATCGGCCAGATGGGCTGTTGTCGCACGAGGATGTGATCTGGTCGCTCTTTCCGCCGCATTGGGGGGCGCGGCAGTATTGGCGGGGATCTGGATTCACTGGAACGATGGACACGCTCGGCGCCGCACCGGGATTGGTGGCAGAAGTTCCTGCGCGACTCCGGGGGACCGGGTTCTGGCATGAGGCCTACTTCATGCGCGGCGGTATCGATGCGATGTACGACGATATGGGAGCGGGGTTCGGGACTGCCGCGGTTCGCACCCGTCGTGGCCTCGCGCGGGCCGATGTTCTCGACGCGGGGGCGGGTGTACGGCGAGGCGGCCAAGGCGGCGCCCGTGGTCGCCGAATCCGCTTACTACCGTGGGGAGTCCGAGTAAATCCGATCCCCAACCGTGGCAATACCGTGATGGTTGAAACTACTCGCGCCGGGTACCTTCGGCAGGACGCCCAGACCTCGATTACCGATCGGCCACCTAGCGATAACGCGTATCGAGCGTCTCTCTGAATACCGGGGCGTACTTCGTGTACGGCACTCGACCAACAGATGAATATGTGTTCCGTGGGCTGTGATTCGATGTCCACGGCCTTCTGATAGACCCGTATGCGGCCTACCGTATCCGCATGCACGTCCTGTTCGTCTGCAACGGCAATGTCTGCCGTTCGGTAATCGCCGAGCGGCTCACCCGCGCCGTAGCGGTCGAATACAACCTGCTCCGACTAACCGCGGAGAGCGCGGGAACCCGTGCGCTGGTTGGCTTTCCGATCGAGCCGTTGGCCGCGCGTACCATCGAGGGACTCGGCGCCGACGCCGACCATTTCCGGGCCCGCAAGCTCGTGCCCGAACTGATCGACCGCGCGGACCTGGTGCTCGCCATGACCGAGCAGATCCGGGACCAGGCGGCGCAGATGGGGTTCGGGGCCGGATCGCGCACCTTCACCTTGCTGGAAGCGCATCGCATCGCCAAGGTCACCGGCGCCACGACCATCGCCAACCTGCACCGCGCCCGCCACGATCTCGCTCGCGTCGGCCGGGAGAATATCGCCGATCCGGTCGGACTCTCGGAGGCCGCATTCTGCGAAGTGGGTGACCGGATCGCCGAGGCATTGCTGCCGCTACTGCTGGCCTTGGCACCGCACGAGCAGCAGCAGCCCGTCGACGACGAGCGTCCCGGCTTGGTGATCGCCCCCGGAGCGCGGGGGCCAGCGCCGCTGGCCGCCTTCCTCGCCGCCCAGCGGATCCGGTGATATGCCGGGCCCGGTATCCAATTGGTGGGTAAAGGGATTACACTCGCGCCGGGAATAACTTCCGCCGTTGATGGTTCGACACACGACAGGAATCAGACATGCCGAAACGAATTTCGGATGTTTCGCTCCATGTTTATGTGACACCGGATACCCTCGATCTCGTTGTTGATTCGGTACGCGAGGTGGTGGACGACCACCTCCAGGACCGTGATGTCTTCGCGTGGCGCTTCACATTGCCCATCGAGTCCGACGCACCGGAGCATCTGCTACTCGAAACCCAGTGGCGGGTAGGCCATCCCGGCCAGGAGCACGGCGCCCGGCGCACCTATGAGATCGCACTCAGTCTGGTCGGGGCGCCGCGTGATCTGACCGCACCGAGCCTGAGCGCGCTGGAGAAGCGCCTGATGTTGGAAACCGCGCGCTGCCCAATGGATCTGGAGATCCCGCGGACCATCCGCATGCAGCGCCGGGACAGCTTCGACTTCGAAACCGAGCGCGAACGATTCCGCCTCCCCGGACCTTAGGCTCCCCGGCCTCCCCGCGCCTTTGGCCGGCCGTAGATGGTTGGCCGAGTCGCATTGCTTCCGGGCCGTCGAAAGTCCGTCCCGACAACAGAATGTCGGCCGCGACCGACATCCCCGCGACCTTGGCCACGGTCCAGTGCGCCATCGCGTCGGGCACGACGCCGAGGCGCACCTGGGGAATGGCGTAGCGAGCCGAGCAGCGCGATCCGGAAGGCGAACTCGAGCAGGGTGTACCCACTGCCGTAGGTGTACCCGGGATCGAGGCTGACCTGCACGGCGTCGGGCGGCAGCACCCGACCCGTCATCTCCTGGATCTTGGCCAGCGTGCCCTGCTGGACGCCGGTGACGACGGTCGACTCGGGTGGGGTCTGGGCCATATAGGCGATGGCGTAGGAGACGATGCCGATTTGCAGGGACGCGAAGAGCGCACCGGCGAGCACCAACGCGACGCGCGAATGGAACAGCAGTTTCATGTCCATGACCGGTGTCGAGACGCGTTTTTCGACAACGATGGCCCATCCTGCTCCGCCCCGCCGACCAACTCGGCTGCCCCGCCGGCCGGACCGCACCCCGAACACGGCCTTCTCGCTCACGAGTACACCAGCGCAGGAGCCAGCAAGCCTTTGAAACTGGCCGCACGCAGGGCTGGGCACGACGAGGAAGGGAACGGACAATCGATCCGTGCAGGTCACCTCAATCGTCAGATCGGGTATATAACGATGACCAGGCGTTTCCCAGTTGCCCATGTTTTGTGTGTCCTGCCGAGTTACCCATGTGCTTGCGAAATCACTTGTTACTGTCCGCAATACACACGGGTACGGAGCTCATCCGCGAGCCGGGAAGTGGCGGATTACGCCCTCCTGGACCGTGGTGGCAAGCAATTCGCCACTGCGGGAGAAGAATCGGCCGGTGGCAAGACCACGCGAACCGGCGGCCACCGGGGATTCAGTGGCATAGAGCGCCCAATCGTCGAAGCGGAACGGGCGGTGGAACCAGATCGAATGATTGATCGTCGCGGCCACGATGCGGTCCAGGCCCCAGGACAGACCGTGCGTGGTGATGATCGAATCGAGCACTGTGGTGTCGGACGAATAACCCAGCGTCGCAACGTGAATCAGTGGATCATCGGGCAGTCGGCCATCGGCCCGCATCCACACGCGGTTGTGATTGAGCCGCTCCCCCGTGCCCTTCAGGATCCATGCCGGGTCATTGGTGTAGCGCATATCGATCGGATGCGGCGCGTTGACGAACATCTCCAGCTTGTCCTCCAAGCCTTCGAAGCTCTCCTCGACGCGCGGCAGTGTCTCCGGATCCGGTACCTCCGGCTGGGCGTGCGCATGCTCGAGCCCCTTGCCCCAATCCTGGAATGCGGCGAGCATGACGAACAGCTCCTGACCGTCCTGGGTCGCGGTGACCGTACGGTTGGCCAGTGAGCGTCCGTCGCGGTGGCGGTCGACCCGGTACTCGATCGGCTTCTTCACATCGCCACCACGCACGAAGTGCGCATTGACAGCGTGCAGCGGACGGTCACCGTCGACCGTCCGTCCCGCCGCCATGATCGCCTGCGAAACCAGCTGACCACCGAATGTGCGGCTCCAGACCTTCTCCGGATGCTGGCCGACGAAGATATCCTCGTCGACCTGTTCCAGATCGAGCAGTCCGAGCAGCACATCGAGGTCGGTACCCTCCGCTGCGGCCCCGAGGCCGACAGCGCCACCTAGCGAAGCGCTCACAACTGCGCCTCGCTGACGCTCGGCTCCATTGCGACCGCTGGCGCTGCTGTGTTGTCGGTTCGTTCGCTGCGATCACTCACGGCTAATGGTCCTCCTCACCGATGCGGTGCACGTGGATCAGATTGGTGGAGCCGACAGTACCGGGCGGGGAGCCTGCCACGATTACCACCAGATCACCTTTTTGGTATCGCTCCATCGACAGCAGTGCTACATCCACCTGGTGGATCATCGCATCGGTGCTGTCCACCGTCGGGACGATGAAGGTTTCTGTGCCCCAGGTGAGCGACAGCTGGCTACGCACCTCGGGAAGGGGGGTGAACGCCAGCAACGGCAGCGGGGTGTGCAGACGGGCCAAGCGACGAACCGTATCGCCGGACTGAGTGAAGGCGACCAGCGCCTTGGCGTTGAGCCGCTCGCCGATATCGCGAGCCGCGTAGGAGATGACACCGCGCTTGGTGCGTGGCACGTGGGTCAGCGGTGGCACCCGGGTGGATTCGGTCTCCACCGCGTGCACGATCCGCGCCATGGTGCGAACTGTCTCGATCGGGTACGCGCCGACCGAGGTCTCACCCGACAGCATCACCGCATCGGCGCCGTCGAGCACCGCATTGGCCACATCGGAGGCCTCGGCGCGGGTCGGGCGCGAGTTCTCGATCATCGACTCCAACATCTGGGTGGCGACGATGACCGGTTTGGCATTCTCGCGGGCCATCTGGATAGCCCGCTTCTGCACGATCGGCACCTGCTCGAGCGGCAGTTCGACGCCGAGGTCACCGCGGGCGACCATTACCGCGTCGAAGGCCAGCACAACGGCCTCGAGATTGTCGATGGCCTCGGGCTTCTCCAACTTGCCGATCACCGGAACGCGCCGGCCGACCCGGTCCATCACATCGTGCACCAGCTCGACATCCGAGGGCGAACGCACGAAAGACAGCGCGATGAAGTCGACGCCGAGCTTGAGCGCGAATTCCAGGTCCTCGATGTCCTTCTCCGACAGCGCAGGCACGGACACGTCCATACCCGGCAGCGAGACGCCCTTGTTATTGCTGACCGGCCCGCCCTCGGTCACCCGGCAGACGACATCGTTGCCATCGACCCGAATGACGGTGACACCGACCTTGCCGTCGTCTATGAGCAGTCGGTCACCCGGTTTGGCGTCCTTGGCCAGCTCTTTGTAGGTAGTGGAGACGCGATCGTGGGAGCCCTCGATCTCGTCGACAGTTATGCGGACCTCTTCACCATTGGCCCAAACGGTCTTGCCCTCGGCGAAGCGCCCCAGCCGGATCTTCGGTCCCTGCAGGTCGGCGAGAATGCCGACCGCCCGGCCGATCAAGTCCGAGGCCTGTCGCACCTTCTTGTAGTTTTCGGCATGGTCGGAGTGTTCGCCATGGCTGAAATTCAGCCGCGCCACATCCATGCCACTCTCGACGAGTTCCCGAATACGTTCCTCGGTAGCGGTCGCTGGGCCGAGAGTGCACACAATCTTCGTCCGTCGCATCACGAGTAGAGCCTAGTCCCGCGCAGTATCCCTGGCCTGCTGTGGCCTCGGTGAAAGCTAGGTGAAATATATGTACGAAGGCTTAGCGGAAAGTACAAAAGGGCCTCGTCAGCGTGCGACATGGCGGGACAGCCGAGTTTCCAGGCGGGTCTGGCCGAAGCCGAGGACCAGACAGATCACCCAGTAGTACAGCGCGGCGACGCCGTACAGGGCGAAGAAGTCGAAGGTCGGGGCGGCGGCCAGCTGCGCGGTGCGTAGGAGTTCGGTCACCAAGATGGTCGAGGCCAGCGAGGTGTCCTTCACCAGGGAGATGAGCGTGTTGGACAACGGCGGCACCGCGATGCGGGCGGCCTGCGGCAAGATGATCAGCCGTAACTCCTGGGCATACGACATGCCGAGCGCCTTGGCTGCCTCCCACTGCCCCTCCGCGACGCTCAGGATCGCCGCACGCACGACCTCGGCGGCATAGCCACCGACATTGAGGCTGAAGGCGATCACCGCCGCCGGGAACGGATCGATGACGATATCGAACTGTGGCAGCGCGTAGAACACGATGAACAGCTGCACCAGCAGCGGTGTGCCCCGGATGATCGAGATGTAGAAGCGCGCGGGCGCCGAGACGAACCATAGCGGTGACATCCGAGCCAGCGCCACGAACAACGCGATAACCAGACCGATGACGAAGCTGATGGCGGTCAGCGGGAGGGTCTTGTCGATCGTGGCCTGCAGCATCGGCCACAGGTTGTGCCAGATCAGTTCCCTGGTTGCGGGATCCACGGACGGTTACTTGCTGACGTCGGTGCCGAAGTACTTTTCCGAGATCTTTGCCAACGTGCCATCCGCGCTCAATGCTTCGAGGGCGGTATTGATCTGGCCGATCAGGGCGTCGTCTTTGCGGGCGGCGAACGCCTGGTGGCTGACCTGCCCGGTCTTGGCCGCGACTTTGACGCCGGCATCGCCGTTCTTCTTGGTGTACTCGAGAACCGCGAGGCTGTCATTGACCGTGGCATCGATGCGACCGGTCTTCAGCAACTGAATGGCCTGCACGAAGCCCTCCACCGCTTCGACCTTCGCACCCGCGCCCTGGGCGACCTTGGCCCAGTTGCTGGTCGCGGATTGTGCGGTGGTCTTGCCGTTGAGGTCGGCGAGCGCGGTGATGCCGGTGCTGTCCGCGCGCGTGACGATCACCCCCTCGGACGTGGTGTACGGCTGCGACAGCGAATACTTGGCCTTGCGCTCGTCGTTGATCGTCACCTGGTTGGCGACCAGGTCGAAACGCTTGGATTCCAGCCCCGCGAAGATCGCATCCCACGGCGTCTGCACGAACTCGACCTTCTTGCCGATCTTGTCCCCGACCGCCTGGATCACCTCGACGTCGTAGCCAGTGAGTTTGCCGTCCGAGCCCTGGTAGCTGAAGGGCGCGTAGGTACCTTCGGTGCCGACCTTCAGCACGTTCGGATCGCTGCTGCTGCCGCAAGCGGTGAGCCCGGTGGCGGCGACGATGGCGAGCATGGCGGCGGCGAACAACTTGCGGCGCACGAAAGTCCCTCTCTTCGGTGTCTGGACGGTGAACAACATCCACACACGACACAAAAACCCGGCTTACGCTACGCCAGGACGCTGCCGACCGACAGTATTGCGATCACCGTGCGCCGAATCCTCGCACAGCCTGCCGAAAATGGCGACGGCCCCGTCGCATCGTCATCCGGTGCGACGGGGCCGTCGGTCAGTAGTTCGCGGCGGTCAGTCGCGCAATGGCCGCCCGAGGCTGTCGGGCACCTTGCCGGTCAGCATCATGATGCCGTCGATCAGCGGCCAGATGCCGCCGAAGCCACAGGTCAGCCAGGTGACCGCGATCTGCGCCACGGCAATGCCGGTGTGGCCGGTGTAGAAACGACCGACACCGAAGCCGCCGAGGAAGATCTGCAACAGACCCGCGGTCAGCTTCTGCTTATCCGAGAACGGCACGCCGAACGGGTCGCGGCCGTAGGGCGCTTCCGGATCGTTCGGGTTGTAGCCGCCGCCCGGGTACGGCGGGGGTGGGTAACCGGCCGGATGCTGACCGTACGGATCGGGCTGGCCATACTGCGGCTGCTGCTGGTTGTACGGATTCGACAGGTACTGCTGCCCGGGTGCCTCGGGCTCCTTGTTCAGGTCCGGCCCCGTCCCGGGCGGACCGTACTGTGGGCCGCCGAAGCCTGGTTGGTGCTGGTAGGGGTCGGTCACTAAATGTCCTCCATCATTCGTGCATTTCGACAGGCGCTTACCCGCCTCCCCGCGCATTTTGCCGGGCAATCGGGTACCCGAGGGTACTGCGGCGGGCACGCGGTCGCGGGTCTACTCGGTGCCCCAACGAGTTACCCAAGTCGTTACGGGATCAGTCGTCCTTTTTCGAGATTTCGACCTTGCCCTGCTCGGCGTCGGACTCTGTTGAGTTATCGCCGGCGGTATCCGGTTCGTTGCCGTATTTCTCGGATTTCGTCGAATCCTTCTTCTCAGTAGCGCTTTCGCCGACGGACGAGCCTGCCTTTTCCGACTCGTCCGCGATCTGCTCCGCCCCCTGCTGGTCCGACAGGTCGTCCTCGTCGTCGGCTTCCGCGTCTTTGTCCGCGACGGCCTCCGCTTCATTCTGCTCGGCACTGTGCTTCGGCTGCACTGCTTCCGCCGCGGCGGCGGCCTTCGACGCGGCCTCGGATTCGGCGCCCGCCGCACGCAGTGCCCCGATCTGCCACGGCCATGGTCGCGCAACCGTCGACGGTTGCAGTTGATCGGCGGTCTCCCTGCCCTTGGTCGCGAAGACGAAATAGGCGACGGCGGCGAGGAATACGATTGCCGAGGTGAACGAGTTGATGCGGATGCCCGCGATCTTGGTCGCCTCGTCGTCGCGCAGCAGTTCGACAAAGAAGCGGCCGAGGCAGTACCCGGCGACATAGAGCGCGAACAGCCGGCCGTGCCCGATGCGGTAGCGCTTGTCGATCTGTACCAACAGCAGCACGATCAGCAGGTTCCAGATCATCTCGTACAGGAAGGTCGGCTGCACGACCTTGTCGACGACGCCGGTGGAGACGCCGTTCATCATGTCGAGCCTGCCCTGATCGTCGAAGCGCAGGTAGATCTCCAGACCCCACGGCAGATCGGTCTTGCGGCCGTAGAGTTCCTGGTTGAAGTAGTTGCCGAGCCGACCGATCGCCTGGGCCAGCAGGATCGGCGGGGCGATCGCATCGCCCAACGCGGGCAACGGAATTCGGTACACCCGACAGCCGATCCAGGCGCCTACGCCGCCGAGGAAGACCGCGCCCCAGATGCCGAGGCCGCCCTGGTAGATCTTCAGCGCATCGATCGGATGGCCGTCGGCGCCGAAGTATTTCTGCCAATCGGTGGCCACGTGATAGAGCCGCCCGCCGACCAGACCGAAGGGCACCGCGAACATCGCGATGTCGAGAATCGCCCCCTTCTGGCCGCCGCGCTCCTGCCAGCGCCGCTCACCCCACCAGATGGCGACGACAATGCCGGTGATGATGCACAGGGCATAGGCCCGTAACGGGAACGCACCAATATGCCATACGCCCTGGGACGGGCTGGGAATGTAGGCCAGCACATCAGCGGTGACGGCTCCGTTGCTCAGGACGCTGTCTGCGAGGACTCGTAAGGTCACGGCCCCAACCGTAGCGGAGCACGACCACAGCGCGGGATTCGCGGTCGGCGTGGCCCTCTCGACGACTACGAGGTGACAGTCGCGGAACGAACACCCTCGGCCAGTTCGGCCGTGAGGGTCCGTACCGCGTCGAGTCCCTCGGCTGCGGCGGTCACCAATGCCGAACCGACGATGACTCCGTCTGCGTAGGAGGCGATTTCGGCCGCCTGCGCACCGTTGCGCACGCCGAGGCCGACACCGATCGGGATATCGGAGTGGGCGCGGATGCGCGCGCACAGCGCCGGAGCCGCGGAGGAGACCACGTCACGGGCGCCGGTGACACCCATGGTCGAGGCCGCGTAGACGAAGCCGCGGCTGGCCTCCAGCGTTTTGACCAGGCGCTCCTCGGTGGACGATGGTGCGACCAGGAAAATGCGGTCCAGATCGTGTGCGGCCGAGGCGATGAACCAGCTGTCGGCCTCTTCTGGGATGAGGTTGGGGGTGATGATGCCGGACCCGCCCGCAGCGGCCAGATCGCGCGCGAAACGGTCGACGCCATATTGCAGCACCGGATTCCAGTAGCTCATCACGACGGCCTTACCGCCCGCCGCGGTGATCGCCTCGACCACCGAGAACACGTCACGCACCCGGACGCCGCCGCGCAGCGCCTGATCGGCGGCGGCTTGGATGGTCGGTCCGTCCATCACCGGATCGGAGTAGGCGACGCCGACTTCGATGATGTCGCAACCGAATTCGACCATGGTGCGGCACACCTCGATCGAACCGGCCAGGTCCGGATAGCCTGCGGGCAGGTAGCCGATCAGCGCGGCCCGACCCTCCGCGCGGCAGGCCGCGAAGGTATTCGCAAGGCGGGACTGCTGACTCACGACTGCGCCTCGCTGACGCTCGGCTCCGGCACGAGCGAGGTGCTCGGCTGTGTTCATGGTTCGCTCGCTGCGCTCGGTCACTGCTGGCTCTCCTTGTCGGCAGCGTGGTCATCGAACAGCCCGAACCAGCGTGCCGCCGTGTCCATGTCCTTGTCGCCGCGCCCGGACAGGTTCACCAGGATGATGGCGCCCTTGCCCAGTTCCTTGCCGAGCTTCAGCGCACCGGCCACCGCATGTGCGGATTCGATCGCCGGGATGATGCCCTCGGCACGGCTGAGCAGCAGCAGCGCGTCCATCGCCTCGGTATCGGTGATCGGGTGATATTCGGCGCGACCGATGTCCTTGAGGTAGGCGTGTTCCGGACCGACACCCGGATAGTCCAAACCGGCCGAGATCGAATGCGATTCGATGGTCTGGCCGTCCTCGTCCTGGAGCAGGTACGAGTACGCGCCCTGAAACGCGCCGGGTGTGCCACCGGTGAAAGTTGCCGCATGCCTCCCGGTTTCGACGCCGTCACCGGCCGCCTCATAGCCGATCAGCCGCACGCCCGGATCGTCGATGAAGGGATGGAAGATGCCGATGGCGTTGGAACCACCGCCGACGCAGGCGGTGACGGCATCGGGCAGTCGACCGGTGAGCGCCTGCACCTGCGCGCGAGCCTCCAGACCGACGATGCGCTGGAGGTCGCGCACCATCATCGGGAACGGATGCGGGCCCGCGGCGGTGCCGAAGCAGTAGTAGGTGGCGTCGGCATTGGTAACCCAGTCGCGCAGCGCCTCGTTGATCGCGTCCTTGAGGGTCTGTGAACCGGTCCGCACCGAGATCACCTCGGCGCCAAGCAGCCGCATGCGGGCCACATTCAGCGCCTGGCGGGCGGTGTCGACCGCACCCATATAGACGACGCAGTCCAGGCCGAGCAGTGCGCATGCGGTCGCGGTGGCGACGCCGTGCTGACCTGCGCCGGTCTCCGCGATCACCCGGGTCTTGCCCATGCGCTTGGCGAGTAACGCCTGGCCGAGCACGTTATTGATCTTGTGTGAACCAGTGTGGTTCAGGTCCTCGCGCTTGAGGATGATGCGCGCGCCACCGGCGTGCTCGGCGAGCCGCCGGCATTCGAAGATCGGCGACGGGCGCCCGGTGTAGTCGCGCTGCAGCCGGTCCAGTTCGTCGAGGAAGGCGGGATCGAGGCGACACTTGTCGTATTCGGCGGTGACCTCCTCGATCACCGCCATCAGCGCCTCCGGTACATGCCTACCGCCGTAAACGCCGAAGTGGCCACCCAGATCTGGCTCGTGGTCGCTGCGCTCGTGGATGCCGTCGGAGGCCTTGGGCAGTGCCGTCACCTTCGTCACCGGCCCCGCCGCGCGGGCTTCGGGCACGACGGGTGGGTGCCCGCGGTTACCAGTTCGGAAACGGCCGCGCGCGGGTCACCGCTGGTGACCAACCCCTCGCCGACGAGCACGGCGTCCGCACCCGCGCCGGCGTAGGCCAACAGGTCGGCGGTGCCGCGGATACCGGATTCGGCAATGCGGATGACTTCGGTGGGCAGACCGGGCGCAATCCGGGCGAAAACATCGCGGTCGACCTCGAGGGTCTTGAGGTTGCGGGCGTTCACGCCGATCACGGAGGCGCCGGCCTCGAGCGCGCGGTCGGCCTCTTCCTCGGTGTGCACCTCGACCAGAGCGGTCATGCCGAGCGATTCGGTGCGGTCGATCAGCGAACTCAGCACATCCTGCTCCATGGCGGCCACGATGAGCAGGATGACGTCGGCGCCGTGCGCGCGGGCCTCGTGGATCTGATAGGGACCGACGACGAAATCCTTGCGCAGGATCGGGATGTTCACGGAGGCGCGGACCGCGTCCAGATCGTCGAGCGACCCGTGGAAGCGGCGGCTCTCGGTGAGCACGCTGATGATGCGCGCTCCGCCGTCCTCATAGGACTTGGCCAGACTCGCCGGGTCCGGGATGTCCGCGAGCTCTCCCTTGGACGGGCTGGCCCGCTTGACCTCGGCAATGACGCCGATGCCGTCTTCGAGGAGCGCGGCGCGGGCGTCCAGCGGCGCGGGCGCGGCGCCCGCGGCCGCTTTGATCGCCGGGAAGTCCAGAAGGGCTTCCCGAGCGGCCACATCCGCGCGGACCCCGTCGAGAATCGAGTCGAGTACCGTCATCTGGCTCGAATCCTTTCTGGGGAGACGGACTTGCTGCCTGAGAATCCCCCCAGGCGCTGTCTCACCGATGCTGTCAAAGAATAAATGGCTGCTTGTGGCGCAACTCCGCCGGGGTTTGTAGTCACCTGCTCAGACACCTCGATGCCCTTGTTTCCCCTGATCATGATCGGCGGAATCGTCGGTGGCCGAAGTGGGCCGATCCGCTTCCTCGGTTGGATCGGTGCCCGCGTCCAACGCATCCCAGAGCACGCGCTCGGAAAGCTGCCCCATATCGCCCGCCGCTTGGTCGGTCCGCTGACGCGTCACCTGTTCGGTGGCGGCGGCCTTGCGGAAGACCGGATTGTCGTACTTGCCGGACAGGCGGGCAGCATCCTCTGACATGCGGGCCAGCAGGACACCAGCAGCGAAGGCCGCCAGCGCTCCCAGCAACGAAAGTACGGCGGGGAACTGGGAGGTGATCACCTCGGTGACCGTCGCGCGACCGGGCAGCTCCGCCAGGGTGGCGGCACGGGCCGCTGTCGCGCCGGATCTGGTCAACAGCGCGAAGGCGGGAACGGCCGTCACCGCGGCGACCAAACCGATCAGGACGCCGAACATGCGCCGCAGCCAACCGCGGGTCGCCAGCACCGCGGCGATGGCGGCCAGCAGTACCAGGGCCAGTGGTGTGAGGGCTCCGAACCAGACACCGCCGTTGAGTTTGTCGGTGCGCGGTTCGGTCAGACCGTCGGTGGATGAGACAGTTACCCACGTCATCCGGGAAGAGCCCCACAGTGCCGCCGCCGCGATGGCGAGCAGCACGATCGCGCCAACCGGATATCTACGCTTCGTGGTCTGCGCGTCCAGGGTGGACGGATCGGTATCGAGGGGTTCCGAATCGGTCATTCCGCGCTGCCGTCCGCAGATGTCGGCCCGCGGTATGCCCGAACAGTTTTCGCGGCCGCCACCGCCCGTAAGACCGCCATGGCCTTATTGCGGGATTCGACGTCCTCGTAATCCGGATCCGAATCCGCGACAATCCCCGCACCCGCCTGCACGTAGGCGGTGCCGTCCTTCAGCAGTGCGGTGCGGATCGCGATCGCGGTATCCGCATCACCCGCGAAGTCGAGATAGCCGACGACACCGCCGTAGACGCCGCGGCGGGTCGGCTCGAGTTCCTCGATGAGCTCCATAGCGCGCACCTTCGGCGCACCGGACAGCGTGCCCGCAGGGAAGCAAGCACTGACCGCGTCCAGTGCGATCTTGCCGGGCGCGAGACGGCCCGAGACCGTCGAGACCAGATGCATGACGTGGCTGTAGCGCTCGATGTGCCGGTACTCGGTGACGCGCACCGTGCCCGGCTGGCAGACCCGGCCGAGATCGTTGCGGCCGAGGTCGACGAGCATCAGATGCTCGGCATTCTCCTTCTCGTCGGCCAGCAACCCCTTCTCCAGCAGCAAATCGTCCTCCTCGGTGGCGCCACGCCACCGGGTGCCTGCGATCGGATGTGTCGTCGCGACCCCCTCTTTCACGGTCACCAACGATTCCGGGCTGGAGCCGACGATGGAGAATGCCGTGCCGCCGTCGCCGTCCGGAATATGGATCAGATACATGTACGGACTCGGATTGGCGGCGCGCAGCATCCGGTAGAGGTCCAAAGGCGCACCGTCGTAGTCCATTTCGAAGCGCTGCGAGAGCACCACCTGGAAGGCCTCGCCCGCCTCGATCTCCTTGACCAGGCGGCGCACGCCCGCGCCGAATTCTTCGGTGGTGCGGCGGCGGATGTAGTCCGGCTCGGGCTGATCGAAGACCGACACCGTGGACTCCGAGGGCGCGGCCAGCGCGGCAGTCATTCGGTCCAGCCGGGCGACAGCATCGTCATAGGCCTCGTCGACCCGTTCGGAGGTGCCGTTCCAGTTGACCGCATTGGCGATCAGCGTGATCGCGCCCTCATGGTGATCGAAGGCCGCGAGATCGGTGGCGAGCATCAGCACCATCTCGGGCAGCTGCAGATCGTCGACGGCGAGGGTGGGCAGCCGCTCGATCCGGCGCACCGCGTCATAGCCCAGGTAGCCGACCATGCCGCCGGTCAGCGGGGGCAGACCGGGCAGCCGCTCGGTCTGCAGCAGTTGCAGGGTTTCGCGCAGGGCCACCAGCGGATCGCCGCCGGAGGGCGCGTCCGCCGGGGTATGACCGAGCCAGGCCGCCCTACCGTCGACGACCGTCAGCGCCGAGGGACTGCCCGCACCGATGAACGACCAGCGCGACCAGGACCGCCCGTTCTCCGCGGACTCGAACAGGAAGGTACCGGCCCGATCCGCGGCCAACTTGCGGTAGGCCGACAGCGGAGTTTCGGAGTCCGCCAGCACCTTTCGGGTCACGGGGACCACCCGATGCTCCGCGGCCAGTAGGTGGAACTGTTCGCGGGTCGTGGTGGTGGGAGTGGACACGCCAGGCATGAGTCCATCATCCCAGGCGGCGCCGACAGCCTTGTCGGCGCGTCCCACCCTCCTGAACCAACTGTCCGGTTCCCACGGCTGTAGGGACTGGTGACAGCCGTCACCACACTCGCCCCGTTCGACCTCACCCGCGGTACCTATTTCGAGAGGAGACAACTGGTGTACCCCTCGCAACCAGGTGCACCGGACGGGCGGCACGCCGCCGGCTGCGGTATGCCCGGTCAGCCCCCGCGGATGGTCGGCCGGCATGCGCTGGGCGGAGCACCGAGCTCAAACCAGGTGAACGCGCCAGCTTCCTTCGTCACCTATGCGAAGGCATTGGAAGCCCTGGACAAGCACCACTTTTCCGGATGAATATGCCACCCATAGCGACCGGATCAGGGAACTCAGGCCGCTCCTGCGCACACGGAATTCTCGATGTCATGGAAATCAAAATCCAGAGGTCGCCGCGCTCATCGGCGCTTAGCCGTAATAGGAACCCGTCATTCCGGTCCCCGGTATGACGAGACCGAACGCGGGCGGCAAACCGACCTCGCGCCCGGTACTGTCCACACTATGCAGGCAGGCCAGCACGCTCCGGAGTTCGAGCTTTCCGATCAATCCGGCACACCGCGTTCGCTCGAAGCGCTGCTCACGAACGGTCCACTGGTGCTGTTCTTCTACCCTGCCGCGAATTCGCCGGTCTGCACGGCGGAGGCGTGCCACTTCCGTGATGTGTCGGCCGAATTCGCGGCGCTGGGCGCATCGTGCGTCGGCATCAGCACCGACAGCGTCGACACCCAGGCCGGATTCGCGTCCGAACAGAACCTCGGTTACCCGTTGCTATCGGACGCCGACGGCAAGGTCGCCTCGGCATTCGGGGTGAAGCGCGGACTACTCGGCAAGCTCGCACCGGTCAAGCGGCAGACATTCGTGATCGACCGGGATCGCACAGTCGCCAAGGTGATCACCGGCGAGTTGCGGGCCAATGCGCACGCGGACGAGGCGCTGAAGTTTCTACGCGAGCGCGCTCTGCATTAGCCCTATTGCCGATACCGCGCCGGCCACCGCAAAAAAACGCCAGGTCCATCGCCGTTGAACTTCTGATTGCCGGGCATACGCTGGATTCATGACTTCGAGCGAGGTTCGGCCGGACGAACAGAAATCCACGCTGGCCACGTGGCGCACGCGGATCATCGGCACGCTGGCGGTCATCGCCGTACTGATCATCACCTACCTCATTCTGGCGGCGTTTATTCCACGCTGGTGGGCGCAGCGCATCGCCGAACTGGTCAGTGGCAGTTTCAGCAGAGGCATCGGCTGGGGACTGGCATTCGGCTTATTCGGCACCGCGATCCCGTTGTTTCTCCTTCTGCTCGCCACCCTGATCTGGAAGCGGCGAGCCGGCAAATTCATCGCGGGTGCCGCCGCGTTGCTCGCAGTGATCGTCGCGATTCCGAATCTGATGACACTATCGATCGTGCTCGGCAACAATGATGCCGCACATGCCGGCGAACGGATTCTGGACGTCGACGCGCCCGCCTTCCGTGGCGCGTCGCTGGCCGGCGCCATCGTGGCGCTCGCGACTTTCCTCACCGCAGTGGGCCTGATCGGCCGAGGACGATGGCGGCGCAAGCATCCGGGTAAGCCCGCAGCGCCGACACCGCCCGCCGCCACTTCGCAAACACCGATGGCTACCTAGGGACACGTAATCGACACACCATTCGGCTCTGTGAGTGACCTCACGTCGCGAACCAAGTTCATGACGGTCGAGCGAAGTCGTGGCAAACTCATCTGCGCGAGTGACCGTGAACATGCCTTTCATTAATCGCTAGGTTCGCTAACAAGAAGACGTCACTTGGCTCGAAAGAAGGCACCAGTGACGAAGTGGCTCGACCCGGAAGAACAACGAGCTTGGCGCGCAATCGTAGCGCTGATGACGCGTCTACCAGGCGCTCTGGATACCCAGCTGCAGCGCGAGTCCGGACTGACGCATTTCGAATACTGGGTACTCACGCTGTTATCCGAGGAGCCCGGCCATCGGCTGCAGATGAGTGATCTTGCCCACAAAGCAAATGCATCGCTATCGCGACTGTCCCATGTGGTGTCGAAGCTGGAGCGAATGGGCTGGGCGCAACGGTCAGCAACCGCCGGCCGACGCGGCGTGCATGCGGTGCTCACCGACGACGGGTACTCGAAGGTCGTCGAGGCGGCGCCCGGCTATCTGGATGCGGTGCGGCAGTTGGTATTCGACGGTCTCGATCCCGCACAGACGGTGCAGCTCGCCGACCTCAGCGAGCTGCTCGTCAGGCAGCTCAGCCACACGCTGAGCCAGTCCAACGGCGGGTCGCGGGCGATCGAGGAGCGCGACGAGTAGCCGAATCCGTAGCGGTCGGGCGAGTTGCTCAGGTATCAGCGAGCAGTAGATCGGAGTCGAAACAGGTGTGCGTGCCGGTGTGGCAGGCCGCGCCCTCCTGGTCGACGACAAGCAGGATCGTGTCGCCATCGCAGTCGAGACGCACCTCGTGCACGTACTGAGTGTGGCCGGAGGTTTCGCCCTTGACCCAGTACTGCTGACGGGAACGCGAATAGTAGGTCGCCTTGCGGGTTTCCAGCGTGCGGGCAAGTGCCTCGTCGTCCATCCAGGCAACCATCAGCACATCGCCGGTGCCGCGCTCCTGCGCGACCGCGGCGACGAGTCCGGCGTCATTGCGCTTGAGCCGGGCGGCGATGGCGGGATCGAGAGTCATATCACCGTTATACAGGGGGCTCCTCGCCGGAACACATCGTGTACTGACGAAATAACACCCGACGCGATAGGTTCTACTTCTCCGGCAGCGGAATCAGTTCGAGATGTTCGGCCACCGGCTTTTTGGCGCAGGCGGCCCGGCCGGCGACCAAGTTCACCCCGCCGCGGTGGGCAACCAGCCATGTGCCACAGACGCAACGTAGATAGCGAACCGAACCATGTGTCGACACCAGTATCGGCGATGGCCAGGAACATGCGGGACACGTGGCGGACATGGTCGGTAAGCCTGGGTAACTGTCGGGCAGATAGCAATCACCGCTGCGGCGTGGCGGCCGAACTATCCGAAAGAATCTCTAGCTGTGCGAGTGCGATTCAGCTCACCGAGGACCTGCCAGGTGCGTGACGATCGGCTGCGGGGGCCGGATCTGTTTGGGCGACAGCTACATCGGTCGTTCGCTTCGAGACCGAACCACAGCGAACACAGCCTGACCCCGGCAGCCTCCCACCTCAACGCAACGGCACTGTTACCGCATTGTCGGCAGCATCAAGGGCGAACGGAGACAACGCAATCCCGACACTCACGCCCCTTGCAACCCACCCCGACGCCACCCATTCTCCAGTCTGACTGGGCTGTCGCATATCTGCTGATAACCTCGCAGAGGTTATACCTTGCGAGGCAGTCATTGGTTATGCGCCAGTGTGGGGGCGGGCTAGCGGACGACGATTTGTTCGGCGCGCATGGCGGCTTTTACTTGGGGGATGGTGAGGTCGCCGAAGTGGAAGACGCTGGCGGCCAAGACCGCGTCCGCGCCGGCCTGGACGGCGGGGGCGAAGTGTTCGACGGCACCGGCACCGCCGCTGGCGATCACCGGCACCGAGACCGCTTCGCGGACGGCCTTGATCATGGGCAGGTCGAAGCCCGCCTTGGTGCCGTCGGCATCCATCGAGTTGAGCAGGATCTCGCCGACGCCGAGTTCGGCTCCGCGCACAGCCCATTCGATGGCGTCGATACCGGTGCCGCGCTTACCACCATGCGTCGTGACCTCCCAGCCGGAGGGTGTGTCGGGCTGACCGTCCGGAACGGTGCGGGCGTCCACCGACAGAACTATGCACTGGGAGCCGAAGCGCTCTGACATTTCCCGCAAGACCTCGGGGCGCGCGATGGCGGCGGTGTTCACCGAGACCTTGTCCGCACCCGCACGCAGCAGCCGGTCGACATCCTCGACCGTGCGTACACCGCCGCCGACGGTGAGCGGGATGAAGATCTGCTCGGCCGTGCGGGTCACCACATCGATCATGGTGCCGCGGTCGCCGGTGGAGGCGGTGACGTCGAGGAAGGTCAGCTCGTCCGCGCCTTGCAGGTCGTAGGCTGCGGCCAGTTCGACGGGATCGCCCGCGTCCCGGAGGTTTTCGAAGTTGACGCCCTTGACCACCCGGCCCGCGTCGACATCCAGGCACGGAATCACGCGTACCGCCAATGTCATCAGCTCACCCTCCTTCGAATCATGCTGTGTTCATCCACCCCACCGGCTCCGCCGGCTGCCATCCCCCAGTGTCCTTCGTACGCCGCCTCATGCATCGTCGGCGACCGTGCAAATCATTTCGAGCAGCTCCTCGTGCACCCCCGGCGCGGCGGCCAGCACCGAGCCCGAGGTGATGGTCCACGGTTCCCCGGCCAGGTCGGTGACCACCCCGCCCGCCGCGCGTACCAGCGCAACGCCCGCGGCGTTGTCCCACGGATGGTGCCCGAAGACGATCGCGCCGCCGAGCACACCCGCTGCGGTGAACGCGAGGTCGATGCCGGTGGAACCGTGCATGCGCACCCGCGAGGACAGTCGGCTCAGCGGACCGAGCAGGTCGAAACGGAATCGGCCGGGAATGCGTCCGGCGGAGTCCACATTGAACGCACCGAAGCCGATCATCGCCTCGCCCAGCTTCCCGTGCGGCAGCCGCGGCAGCGGTTGGCCGTTGAGCAGCACCGGACCGTCGATGGCCGCCACATAACGCTGGCCAAGCAATGGCAGCCAGGTCAGCCCGAGCAACGGCTCCCCGTTGTGCACCAGCGCGAGCAGCATGCCCGAAAGGGGATGTCCCGATGAGTAATTGAAGGTGCCGTCGATCGGATCGAGCACCCACGCCGTTCCCGACGTGAGCTGCGGACCGCCGAATTCCTCACCGTGCACCTCGATTCCGGTGCGCTGCTCGAGCTGGGCTGAGATGGTGCGCTCCAACTCCAGATCGAGTTCGGTCGCGAAGTCGTTGCGGCCCTTGGCCACCACGCTCGGCGCGCCGACCCCCTCGACGAAACGCGGGCTTACCGCATCGAGGATGTCGCCGGCGACGTCGATCAGGGCCGGTAATTCGGTGTCGAGGCGGTTGGCGGTCATCGAATCGTCAGCGGACCGCGGCCAACGCCTCGGGCAACGTGAAGCGGCCCGCGTAGAGCGCCTTGCCGACAATCGAACCCTCGACACCCTCGGGCACCAGTTCGGCGATGGCAATCAGATCCTCGATGGTGGAGACGCCACCGGAGGCGATGACCGGCGCGTCGGTGGCGGCGCAGACATCGCGCAGCAGATCCAGGTTGGGACCGGTAAGGGTGCCGTCCTTGGTCACGTCGGTGACCACGTAGCGCGAGCAACCGTCGCGCTCGAGGCGTTCGAGCACCTCCCACAGATCGCCGCCGTCACTGACCCAACCACGGCCGCGCAGCCGGTGTTCGCCGTCGACGATCCGCACGTCCAGACCGACGGCGATGCGCTCACCGTGCTTGGCGATGGCGCGGGCACACCACTGTGGATCCTCCAGCGCGGCGGTGCCGAGATTCACCCGGGCACAGCCGGTACCCAGCGCGGCTTCCAGGGATTCGTCGTCGCGGATGCCCCCAGACAGCTCCACCTGGACATCGAGTTCGCCGACGACCTTGGCCAGCAGTTCCCGATTGGAACCACGGCCGAATGCCGCATCGAGATCGACCAGATGCACCCACTCCGCCCCAGCCTCCTGCCAAGCGAGTGCCGCGTCGCGCGGGGAGCCGTAGTTGGTTTCGCTGCCCGCCTCCCCCTGAACCAGGCGCACGGCCTCTCCATTGGCGACATCGACAGCAGGTAGCAGCACAAGACTCACGGATGCAGCTTAGTTGCTCGCTCCGTGCGCCCCACCCCCGGCCTGCGGAAATAATGGCCCGATCACCCCTGCACACGATCATCGAGGATCCGGGTGAGCAGCCGGACGAGTTCACGGCGCTCGGCGACCGAAAGGGCAGCGAGTAGTTCGTCCTGAGCACCCTCGATTCGTTGGTCCAGTTCGTCCAGGTGGCGGGTGCCCGCCTTGGTGATGGTGACGATATTGCGGCGACGGTCGCTCGGATCCGGGGTGCGTTCGATCAAGCCACGTTCGGCCAGATCGTTCAGCGCGGCGACGATATCGCTGCGATCGATGCGGGTGCGACGGCCGAGATCGGCCTGGCTGGCGGGGCCGAATTCGCCGAGCGTGCTGAGCAGGGCGTAGTGGTAGCGGCGGGATCCGGTTGCTTCGAAGGCGCGTTCGGTCGCCCGATTGGCGAGGATAGCCACCTGGTTGACCAGTCGGGTGGGCAGGGCGCGCAGCCTGCCCGGTGTGTCCTCGTGCGCGATCTCCATGAGAGCAATGTAGCAAGACTTGTTGGTCACACCCACAATCGATTACTGTTGGGCTCACCAACGTTGGAGTGACCAACGTGTAGCTCGAAAGGTTCTTCCGATGAGCAAGATCCGTCGCTTCCTCCCCCTCGCCGCACTGCCGCTGGCGCTGCTCGCCGCCTGCACCACCGCCACCAGAGACGACACCCACCAGCTCCGCGAACTGGTGGATCGCGACGAGATCACCGGACTGGTCAACCAATTGGGCCGTGTCCTGGATGAGGGGCGCTTCGATGACTTCCACACGATCTACACCGCCGACGCGACCGCGAAAACTCCCGGCGGCCAAGCCGAGGGTCGCGCCGCGCTCATCGCGCAGGCGAGCCGGAATCACTCCGATGACAAGCGCATTCAGCACTTCATCACCAATGTGATGATCGATCTGCACGGCGATACCGCAGAGGTGCGGGCGAATCTCATCGCCACCTTCGCGCCGGCCACGACCGCTGTGCCGGAGCCGCAGTACACCCTCGGCGAGATCTACCGCTTCGACGCGGTTCGCTTGGCGGAGGGCTGGCGGCTGTCACGGGTGGAAACGACGCCACTGTGGGCCACAGGTACTCGCCCCTAGCCCGGTCGCGCGAACCGCGTGTCGCGCCATGGCGAAAACCCATGTGCGATAACAACTCAGCGTGGCGGTGACGCGGTATTCGCGGTCACGACGGCGACCGCAATCCGAATCCACTCGCCTACCTGGAATTCGGTTGCCACACTGTCGATTTCGGTAAGGCCTGTGCAAAGCACCGGATAAATGCAGAAAGGCCCCCAACTGTTGTTGGGGGCCTTCCGCAAGGATGTTCCGGCGGTGTCCTACTCTCCCACACCCTGTCGAGTGCAGTACCATCGGCGCTGGTGGCCTTAGCTTCCGGGTTCGGAATGGGACCGGGCGTTTCCCCACCGCTATAGCCGCCGTAACTCTATGAAACTATCCACACCCCCACACACCCCCCACAAAGAGAGAGGGTTGAAGGGTTGCGTGTGTTGTTTCAGATACCGCACAGTGGACGCGTAGCTTCTTCGTTGGTAAGTCCTCGGCCTATTAGTACCAGTCACCTACACCC
>NZ_JBFAXH010000014.1:0-175839 GCF_040680755.1 Nocardia sp. NPDC051990
CCGGCTTTTTCGGCGGCGGTCCGGTCGGCCAGATCATCGGCGTCCTGCTCGTCCGAGTCATCGAGACTCGCGACTTCGTCGCATGCGCTTCGACGACTCGGACGCGAGACGGGCCGCGAACTCCTCGCTCGTAAGACTCGCTCCGTGGCGGTTTCGAATGCGCGCTACTCACGACTATGTCCGCGGTCGGCCAACTATTACTTGGTCGGGCCAAGCAGGGTGCTGGCCAGGGTATATGCCAGGTTGATCAGCTCGGAGGTGAGCACGTTGTTGTCCATGCCGAGGGACCTGGCCAGCGGCAGCATCATCTGCATGATCGTGCCGACCAGAATTGGCAGGGAACTGGTTGTACTCGGCGCGGTCTGGCCCGGCAATATTTGGGAACCGGGCGTTTGGGCCGTACCGGGTGATTGCGGGGTGTTGGGCGAGAGTGCGTAGCCCGGTGACTGCGATGTACCCGCTTGCGGCGAGCTGGGCGACTGCGCCGACCACGGTGACTGCGTGTCCGGGGAGCTGGGCGCCGGCGTGTATCCCGGTGCCGGTGCGTACCCCTGTGGAGGATTCGATGCTGCGGGCGCGGTCGGGGCTGTCCCCGTCGATGGTGCGGAATTCGGGACTGTCGTCGGTTCGGGCACGGCCTGTGGCAGCGGGACGACCGAAGTCTGCGTTCCGCCGGGAGCCTGCTGTGTGCCGGGAACATGCGGAACCGCTTGTGCCTGCGAGGTATTCGAGAGCGGAGCCGAGGCGGGCTGGTCTGTCGCCGAACCGGTCGGCGCCGGAACCGTCCCTGCCGTCGCCTGCTGCGGGGCGCCGAGCAGGAAGCCGACCAGGCCGGTGGTAATGGCCAGGGCGTGCTTGACCTGCCCTTCCGGACTCTCCAGTAGAGCGGCGTCCTCGGCATTAGCACCATTGCCCATCTCGAGGAAGACATCGGGCACGGTGGTCATTGCCGGACCGGCCACATCCGCGCGCGTCTGCAGTCCGTCCTGTGCGCCTGCATAGTTCGCGGCCGGGAATCCGGCCTCCAGATACGCGTCGCGCACCGCCTTCGTGGCCGCGAGGCCGGGCCCGGACTGGACCTGATCGGCCTTCGGATCCGGGATCGGCAGCTGCGGCACGATCAGATGAAAGCCTCGGTCCTGCGCCGGTGCGCCATCGGCGTGGATGCTCACCGCGACATCGGCGCCGGAGGCATTGGCAGCCTGCGCGCGTTCATCGACGCAGCCGCCCCATCCTGAGTCGTCCTGACGACTGAGCACCACCTTGGCGCCCAGATCCTGCATGGCGGCCCGAACCAACTCGGCCACCTTCCAGTTGATGGTGTGCTCCGGCACGCCGTTGACCGTGGTCATGCCGGTGGTCTGGCAGTCCTTGGTGCCGCCGCGACCGTTGCTGACTTGCTGCGCCATGTTCTCGGCGTGGTTGGGACCCTGATGACCCGGGTCGAGGAATACGGTCTTGCCGACGAGTTTCGTGGACATATCCGGCGTTGTCGGATCGGCGACCGCGGCCGGGGTCAGCCCCGACAGCGTCACCACCACGGCAGCCGTGACGGCGCAGCAGATACCGGTACCGATGATGCTTGGCTTCACGCGAAATGCCTGGTAGATAGACAAAGCAGCTCCCTAGTCCCGTGATGGTCCCGTGAGCGCTTCCAGCGAATCGACCTAGGCGGTAGCGCTCCCGGTGTTACTGCTGGTGCTGTTGTTACGGGAGAGCATAGCGTCTACAGCCTCGCGAGTTCTAGACTCGTGGCCCTCGAACAGATGCACGTACACCCCGATCGCGGCAACGCTGGGATCGGGTAGGCCGGTTCGGGTGGTTCAGCCGACCGGGAGTTTCACCACCGGATTGGGGCCCAAATCGGTGACGTATACGTTGCCCGCCGTGTCGACTGCCACACCCTGCGGCTCTTTGAGCCCGGTGAACGGCAGCGGGGTCGGCACCGACGCGCCCACCGCCAACCTCGCCACCCATTGGTTACCCCAGTCGACGACGTACACGTCGCCCGCCGTGTCGACCGCCACACCCTGGGGATCATTGAGCCCGGTGAACGGCAGCGGGGTCGGCACCGACGCGCCCACCGCCAACCTGATCACCCGATCGGTACCCAATTCGGTGACGTACACGTTGCCTGCCTTGTCGACCGCCACACCCTGGGGATCTTTTAGCCCGGTAAACGGCAGCGGGGTCGGCGCCGACGCGTCCACCGCCAATCTCATCACCCGATCGTTACCCCGGTCGGTGACATATACGTTGCCTGCCGTGTCGACCGCTACACCCTGGGGATTCCTCAGGCCGGTGAACGGCAGCGGGGCCGACGCGCCTGCCGCCAACCTCATCACCCGATTGTTACTCGTGTCGGTGACGTATACGTTGCCTGCCGTGTCGACCGCTACACCCTGGGGATTCTTCAGGCCCGTGAACGGCAGCGGGGTCGGAGCCGACGCGCCCGGCTCCAACCTCACCACCCGATCGTTGCCTATGTCGGCGACGTATACATTGCCCGCCGTGTCGACCGCCACACCGGTGGGTAGGTCGACGCCGGTAAACGGCAGAGCGGTCTGTGACGAGTAGGCCGGGGCGATAGGTGTGGGCGAGATGCCACCGCCGCCTGATTCCCGTTGGACGCCGATAATCACCGCTACGGTGGCGACCACCGCAACCGCGGCCGCGGCGGCGAGCAGCCCGGCGGTCTTGGGCGACAACCTGATTCGCCATCCACGGCGCGCAGCCAGGCCCCCACTGATGCTGACCGTGGAATCGCCCACCGCGGCGCGTGCCGCCGCGGCCAGTTCGCGCGCGGTCTGGTAGCGATCGTCAGGTTTTTTGGCCATTCCTTTGGCGATGACCGCATCGAAGGCAGTCGGTACATCGGGTGTAGTGGTACTGGGTTGCGGCGGCGGGGTGTGCAGGTGATGGGCGATCACACCCTCTATGCCCAATGGGCTCGCAAACGGTGGCCGGCCGGTCAGGCACTCATACAGCACGCACGCCAACGCATAGACGTCCGTTCGGGCGTCGGTCTTGGCCGACGCGCTTATCGCCTCCGGCGCCATGTAGGCGACGGTGCCGATGGTCTCGCCTGCCCTGGTCAGCGTACGGTCGTCGGCGGCGTGGGCGATACCGAAGTCGATCAGGTAGGCGAAATCATCGGCGCATAGCAAGACGTTGGCGGGTTTGACATCGCGGTGCGCCAGCCCGGCGTCATGGGCCGCCTGCAGCGCGCCGGCCACCTGAGTGATGATCGCCACTGCCCGCCGCGGCGACAAGGCCCCTTCTCGCGTGATCACCGTGCGCAGGTCGGTGCCCTCGATCAAACGCATATTCAGATAGAGCCGACCGTCGATGTCGCCGAAGTCGTGGATGGGGATCACATGCGGCTCGGTCAGCTGCGCCACCGTCCGGCACTCCCGGCGGAACCGCTCGCGCAGCTGTTCGTCATTGGCGAAGCTCTCGGGCAACACCTTTAGCGCCACGACCCGGTCGGTCAGCGAATCATGCGCCCGCCATACCTGGCCCATGCCGCCCTGCCCCAGCAGCGACAACAGCCGATAGCGCCCGAACGCCTTCGCTGGCCCCGACCCCTGGGCGGTGCCGCCGCCACCCACTGACATGTCATTCATTGTGCCGTCCCGTGACCACCTGTCTGGCTAACGGCGTACTCGCTTGCATTCCAACCGTGCCGCGAGCGTGTAGCCCCACACTAGTTGATTCAGCCAGGCCAGATGCTCAATGGTCAGGCGCTGACGTCGGTGTACCACCAGTATGGTTCCGACCACCGACACTGCCTGAACACCGACCGGAACTCGTGGGACTGTCGACTCAACGGGTCCGTCTCACTATCGGCACTGTCCCAACTCAACGGTGTAACTGGATGCGGGAGGGGGACTCAGGCTCCCATCGGCAAGCGGCGCAACGACCGCAGTGCGTAGTGCACCCGAGTCTTGACCGTGCCGACCGGAACGCCGAAGTCATCGGCCACCTCCTGATAGGCGCGGTCCCGCAGAATCACCTCCACCACCGCGACGCGCTGCGATTCGGGTAGCCGGGCCAGTAGATCGGCGACGAGTAGACCGTCGATGAGGCGCTCGGTGAAGTCCGGATCGGCGAAGCGGACATCGCTGAGCTCGGTGATCTCGTCCCATCCGGTATCCGCGGGCCGGATTGCGCGGGCACGGGCGATATCGATCATGATGTTGCGTTCGATGGCGAGCAGCCAGGTGCGCACCGTGCCCTTGCGTTCGTCGAACGCCGCACAGGAGCGCCAGGCCCGGAGCAACGTCTCCTGCACCGCCTCTTCGGCGAGGCCCGAATCGCCGAGGCGGCGCATGGCGCGCCAATGTAGCAGCCCCCAGTCCGCGGCGAGCACGGCGGCGAGCCCATCCTCGGTACACAGCCCAGCACATGCCGTCCCGCAGGTCGACCGCCTACCCGCGACGTCGACCACCAGACGAATACCACTCATACAACGGATATCGCGAGAATCCGCGCGAGTGGAATCACGCGGGCGGGAATCCGGTGGTTCCACCGAAATCGATCACCGAGTCTGGTAGAGCTGGAGATTCGGGGAGCTGCGCAATTCAGCCGCCGGTGACGGCAAGAGCACAACAACTCGAGGAGACAGCGGTATGCGTGCAGGCACGCTCGTGATCGCGGGGGCGATGGCAGCTACCGTGACACTGCTGGGCACCGGAACCGCGGCCGCCCAGCCCCGCACCACCATCACCGAGGATGGCGTTTATCTGGTCGGCGTCGATATCTTCCCCGGTGTCTGGGAGGCCCCGGGCACCCCCGATCCGGCCGTTGGTTGCGACTGGCGGCGGCTGCGCAAGGTCGAAGGCGATAACACCGATCAGCACTACATCATCAATAACGAATTCACCAGGAACAGCCCGGTCCGCGCCGAGATCGCGCCAACCGATGTGGCCTTCAAGACCGTGAACTGCGGCGCCTGGCACATGTTGCCACCGAGCACGGGCCCATTCGGCGGCTGAGTCGAACCCACGGATATCGACTCGCGTTCGGTAGCCGTTATGGTTCGCAACCATGACGCGGAGCAAGATCCTGATCACCGGCGCGAGCGCCGGACTCGGCGCGGCCATGGCGCGGGAGTTCGCCGCCAGAGGCCGTGAGCTGGCCCTGTGCGCCCGCCGCCTGGACGCGCTCACGGCCCTACGCGACGAACTCACCGCCGCGCACCCAAGCATTACCGTCGCTGTCCGCGCGCTCGACGTCGATGACCATTCGGCCGTCCCCCGGGTATTCGCGGAACTGCGCGATGAACTCGGCGGACTGGATCGGGTGATCATCAATGCCGGTATCGGCAAGGGCGCGCTGCTCGGCACCGGACGTGCGGAGGCCAATCTCGCCACGGCCACCACCAATTTCGTCAGCGCCATCGCCCAGACCGAGGCGGCATTGGAGATCTTCCGCGCTCAGGAGTCGGGCCACCTGGTGCTGGTGTCCTCGATGAGCGCGGTGCGCGGCTTGCCAGGGAAGAAGGCCGCCTACTCCGCGAGCAAGGCCGGACTTGCCGCGCTCGGTGAGGCGCTCACGGTCGAATTCGCGAACTCACCGATCGCGGTGACCACGCTACTTCCCGGATTCATCGCCACCGATATGGCGGCGAAGGCCGGTGACGCCCGCATGGTCGCGCCCTTAGCGAAGGGCGTCGCGTCGATGGTGCGGGCGATCGAACGGGAGCGGATTCGCGCCTGCGTGCCCGGTTGGCCGTGGCGGCTCATCGATGTGGTGCTGCCACATCTGCCCCGTGCGGTCGTCGCCCGGATGAGCTGAGCCCGTGCACCCTGGTCGGCACCAGCATCGGTGCGATGCTCGGCTGTGTCGCGCGCGGCATGCTCACGCTTTCGGTGGACCGATCGGTGGTGCCGCGCCGGGGCCGCCGCGGGTATCGCGACGCGCGGCGACGCTGCGGCCATGATCGTCGTCGGTGTGCCGGTGGGCGTCGCCAGCGCGATCCAGTTCGTCAGCTCGTAGGACACCGATACCCGTACTGCGACGTCTTCCCGTTCGTGCTCATGTCGAATAATCCAGCACGGCACCGACATTCGCGGCCCAAACCCGCCAGCACTCGGAGTGCCGGAATTGCTGGACTGGAGCGCATGTCCACAGCTCTTGCGCCCTCCCCTGCCGCCGTCGCCCGGCCACCGCTGATCCGGTGGCTCGCGGTCATCGCGGTAATGCTCGGCATCTTCTTGATCGTGACCGCCGAGATACTGCCGATCGGCCTGCTGACCTCGATCGGAGCCGATTTCACGATCTCCGACGGCATGGCGGGGCTGATGCTGACCCTGCCCGGTCTGCTGGCCGCGATCGCCGCGCCCTTGGTGACGGTCGCCGCCGCGCGGATCGATCGCCGACTGCTGCTGTGCGGCTGCACGGTGTTGCTGGTGATCGCCGATGTGGTGGCCGCGAGCGCGCCGCAGTTCTGGGTGGTGCTGGCCTCCCGCGTGCTGATCGGAGTCACCATCGGCGGCTACTGGTCGATCGCGGCCGGACTGGCCCGACGATTGGTACCGCCGGAGTCGGTGCACCGGGCGACGGCGGTAATCTTCTCCGCCGTTCCGCTCGGTTCGGTGCTCGGCGTGCCCGCGGGCACCTTCGTCGGACATGTCGCCGGCTGGCGCGCCGCCTTCGTGGTTTTGGGCGTCCTGTCCGCGGTGGTGCTGACGCTGCTCGCGGTTACGCTGCCGCCCCTGCCCGCCGGACCGGCCCTTCGCCTTACTGCGCTGCGTCTCGGTCTTCGCGGCAGTGTCGTCCGAATCGCCTTGCTGGCGACATTTTTCGTGGTGATCGCGCAGTTCGGCACCTACACCTACGTCACGCCGTTCCTGGAACAGGTCACCGAGGTGAGCGCGGGCACGATCACCGTGTTGCTGCTGATCTACGGTGTGGCGGGCATTGCCGGGAACTTCCTCGGCGGCACCCTGCTCAGCTGTCCCCGGCTCGCGCTCGGCTTCGCGGCGAGTGCGATGGCGGTCGCGATGCTGCTGCTGCCGATGCTCGGCCACTGGGAGATCGGCGCGATCGCACTGCTCATCGTCTGGGGTATCGGATACGGCGGTGTGCCGGTGGTACTGCAGACCTGGTTCGCCGATGCGCTACCCGATGCGCCCGAGGTGGCTTCGGTACTGTTCACCGCCTCGTTCCAGGCCACCTTCTGCATCGGTGCGCTGGTCGGCGGGATGATCGTGGATCGGACCGCGCCCGGGACGGTGCTGCTCTGCGGCGGCGCGACCGCGCTGCTCGTACTCCTGATTACCTCAGGAGTAATCGACGCGCAGCGAATCCATCGGGCAGGCTGACTTCATGATCGATGAGGTGGGCACCAAGCTCTTTCACCAGTCCATGCCGTTCACCGAGCACCTCGGGGTCGAGGTGCTCGAACACGGCGCCGCATTGGTGCGCAGTCGGATAGCCTGGGACGAATCGCTGTGCACGCTGGGCGGGGTGCTACACGGTGGGGTGCTGATGTCGCTGGCCGATGGGACCGCCGCGGTGTGTGCGTTCCTGAATCTGCCCGAGGGCAAGCAGGGCACGACGACGGTCGAGTCCAAGACGAATTTTCTGCGGGCCGTGCGTTCCGGCTATGCGATCGCGACGGCGCGAACGCTGCACGCGGGACGGTCGTTCATCGTGGTGGAGACCGAAATCCATGATGACGCGGACAAACTCGTCGCAAAGGTGACACAGACCCAGGCCGTACTCTGACCTCGAGCCCGGCGTCACGCCGGGCTCACCTCACCATCGTGAACTGCATGACATCGATGTGCCCGCTACGAAAGTACTTGGCACATCCGGTGAGGTATTTCAGATACCTGGCGTAGACCTCCTCCGAAGCGATCCGCACCGCCTCGTTGTGATTGTCGACCAGCGCATCGGCCCAGTGGTCCAGCGTGCGCGCGTAGTGCAGGCGCAGCGGCTGAATCTGCTCGGTGCCTAATCCGGCCTGCCCGGCCAAGCGGGTGATCTCGGCGGGCTGGGGCAGCTGTCCGCCGGGGAAGATCTCGCGCTTGATGAAGATGTGGAAAAGCGCGGCCTCCCTGGTCACTGGAATATTCATGCGACGCAGGTCGTTGAGGCTGTGACCGATGATCGTATGCAACAACATCCGGCCCTCGGGCGGGAGCATGTGGTGGCAGCGCGCGAAGAATGCCGGGTACCGCTCGCGGCGGAAATGTTCGAACGCACCGATGCTGACGATCCGGTCCACACCCCCGTCGAACTCCTCCCAGCCCTGCAGCCGAATCTCAACGCCTGCCACACCGCGCCGATCGATCTCCGAGCGGACATGCTCGGACTGATTGCGGCTCAAGGTGAGACCGACGGCCTTCACGCCATAGCGCTCGACCGCGCGGAACATCGTTGCGCCCCAACCGCATCCGATATCGAGCAGGGTCATCCCGGGCCGCAGATCCAATTTGCCGAGCGCGAGATCGATCTTGGCGAGCTGGGCCTGTTCCAGGGTCATATCGTCGCGCTCGAAGTAGGCGCAGCTGTAGGTCATCGACGGGTCGAGAAACAACCGGTAGAAGTCGTCGGAGATGTCGTAGTGCGATTGAACTTGCTGGTAGAACGGTTCGAGTTCGGCCATTGCAGCTCCTGCCGTCGGTCGGTCTTGGCCGGATACCCACTGATATGAGACTCACCGCCGCGCCGTTTCGCATGATCGGTTACCGATACGGAACTGTGGCCTGCCCCGATCGCCGTGGCTGGGCTGTGACCGTTGCGCGACAGCTGTTCGACGATGTACCCTCGGGCCTGTCCTTGTGGATGTCGATATCCCGGCCGATCAGAGCCTGGGCTTCCCACAAGATCTCCGCTCTCCCATCACCATGATGGTCCGCCTCGTTCCCGGAGCCCACAGGGACATTCACCGCAGCGCGCCCTTCGCCGCTGCCTCACACGGCCGTTCGCCGTACCCCACGCAAAGGAAAAGCCATGAAAGACAACACATTTCCCGTATCACAAGACGGGGATGCGGCGGCCGAGGCCGCTGCGCACCTCGTACGATCCGTCGGTGGCATCCTCGATATCGCCGACAACCGTGCCGCCACCCTCCGTGTCGACGGCTACCTCCCCGGCCCGCTGGACGTGCACGTACCGCCTCGAATCATCCGTGAATTCGGTTTGCGCCGTGGCGATTTCATCATCGGTACCGCCGAACCGGCACGCAGCGGCAAGCTCGACCCGCTGGTCCGCATCGAATCGGTCAACGGACAGGATCCCCGACGCTCCGCCGCCCGTCCCCATTTCGAGGACCTGGTCCCCATCTACCCCAATCAGCGGCTGCGCCTGGAGACCGAACCGCATGCCATGACGACCCGCGTCACCGACCTGGTCATGCCCATCGGCAAGGGGCAGCGCGCACTCGTTGTCGCACCGCCCAAGGCAGGCAAAACCTCTGTGCTGCAAGCGATCGCACACGGCATCGCGAAGAACCACCCGGAATGCGAACTGATGCTCGTACTGGTCGGCGAACGTCCTGAAGAGGTGACCGATCTGGCCAGGTCGGTGCCCGCCGATGTCGCCGCCGCCACCTTCGACCAAACCCCGCGCGAGCAGATCGCACTGGCCGAACTCGCCATCGAGCATGCCAAGCGCCTCGCCGAAATGGGGCGAGACGTCGTCGTACTGCTCGACTCGCTGACCCGCCTCGCCCGCGCCTACAACAATGCGGCCCCATCCTCCGGGCGCGTACTCTCCGGCGGCGTCGATGCCGCCGCGCTCGCGCCGCCCAAGAAATTCCTCGGCGCCGCACGCAATTTCGAGAACGGCGGCTCGCTCACCATTGTCGCCACCGCCCTGGTGGAGACCGGCTCGCTGGCCGATACCGTGATCTTCGAGGAGCACAAGGGCACCGGCAATGCCGAGCTGAAGCTGGATCGCGCGACCGCGAGCCGCCGGATCTTCCCGGCCGTTGATATCGCTCAATCCAGCACCCGCAAGGACGAATTGCTGCTCACCCAGGACGAATTGGCGGCCACCCACCTGCTGCGCCGCACCCTGGCCGCGGTGGACAGTCAACAGACCATCGACCTGCTGCTGGAGGGCCTGCGCCAGGCCCCGACCAATGCCGAGTTCCTGGCCCAACTCGGCGCCAAGCGGCACTGACCCGCTTGACACGTCTCCATTAAGGCGCCTTTAAGGCCCTGTCTAGTCCTCCGAGGCATATTTATTACAGCCCGATCGGGCCTGTCTTCGGAGGGGGAGACAGGGCTGGTCGGGCTATTGGTTATGCCGGTGAATTCGGGTGTCGGTTGTTGACGCGGTCGCTGGTTTGTGACGGTGAAATTTGACGTCGCTTGCTGGGTGTGTCGCGGGCGTCGGTGTTGTCAGACGGGGATGGTTCGCCGGGGACGCAGGGGGGTGTGGTCGCGGAAGGCTTCGATCGCGGCGGCGACTTCGAAGGGTGTGGTGGCATGTGCGATGTCGTGTCGGTAGAGGACTCGGTTGGCGACCGCGTCGAGGTCGAATCCCCAGACCATCGACATGAGAGGGTTGATGAACAGTTCGGCGCCTTTGGCGCGGGTGCGTGCCAGGGAGTGGTGGTCGCCGAACTCGCCGCGGGCGGCGTCAGTGGTGGAGGCGCAGAGGATGCTCTCCCGGCCCGGGGTGTGTCGTTGGACCCAGTCGACGGCGTCCAGCCAGGCATCGACGGCTGTGACGCCGGGGGTGAGCGCGAACACGCCGTGGTAGGCACCGAGTTTGGTGAGGGCGGCGACGTTTTCCAAAAAGTGGGCGTGACACACACCGTGGTAGGTGTCGTTGCCGAACCCGACGCAGGTGGCGAGTTTGACCGGCAGATCGAGGGCGTGGGCAGCCAGCAGGCTGGTGACGTCTTCGACCGGGGTTCCGAGGCCGGCTTCGTCACCGGTCATCAGCAGGTCGGTGCCTCCGTCGACCAGCACCACCGCGTCCAGGCGTAGTTCACGGGCCAGCCACCCGTAGGCTGCCCGGACATCGGCAGGTCCTCCTTTGCGGATGAGGAACACGCGGTCGGGATAGCCGTGTTCTCGTAACCAGACCGCGAGGTGTTTCTCCGGGAAGTAGCCGGTTGGGCCACTGGTGTCGGCGTAGGTTTCGAACAGTCCCGGCGCGACCGGCTGCGCGGTGGTGCGGTGGACCGGGGTGAAGGTGAGGTTTGCCAGGAACACCGTTTTGTGTCGCTCCTGCAACGCGAAGGCGATGGGTAGACCGCTGAGCAGGTCATGCCCACCACCGGCACCAGCGATCAGGATCCGCTCGCAGTCGTGCAGACGGTGCAGTATCGGTGTGTCGAACAGCGTGGGTGCAGACATCTGTCGCAGTATTCAGCACCTCTCGTCTCCGGTGGGGTGCTCGACTTCCCGGGGCTGACGAAGTCTCCGCAACCGGTGCGAACTTCATCCCACCGCGGTCTTCGGCCAGACACGGGCGAGGCCGAGCAGATGCCGGAGTTCGGTGTCGAAATCGTGTGCGGTTACCGGCAACCGCGGAACGGATCCGACCACGGCGGGCAGTTGCCCTGCCTTTCTAGCACGTGCGGCGCGTGCCAGATGGTGCGCGTAATCGGTTATCTCCCAATCTAATTCACCCTTACGTTGCGGTTGCGTGGTCTCGGCGGTGAGGTAGGGGCCGAGGTGCAGCAGTGCGTCGCGGATCTCCACGGTCATGCGGAACAGTCGGGTGACCGGATCCGCACCGTGGCGCGCATCGGCGGGTAGCACGATCTCCGGTACCGCCGCGGTGAGGTCGCGCCACAGCGGTCGCAGTCGGCGATAGATTCGGCCCTCGCGGTCCCAACCAGACAGCGTGAGCAAAGTGCTGAACAAAGGGATGGCGAGCAGGGTCACGTCGAGAGTCAGGCAGAGCACGAAATCGAGTTCGCCACGCGGCAGATGCGGACCGAGGTAGGGGCGCCCAGTCAGCAGCTGGGCGACGGACAGTGTCTGACTGGTCAAGACGAAGCCGCCGCTGATGCCGAGAGTCCAACAGACCGCCTGCATCTTGGCGCTGAGATCGCCGCGGCGAAGCTCGTGGATGCCCGCGAGCAGGAAAACGACCATATCGACCGCCAGCGGTGCGGCATAAGCGATCCCGAAGATCACCGCGGGCCCGTGCGCGCTCAGATCGACCGGCCGTCCGTTGTCCCGCGCCGCCATTCCGGCGAGCAGCATGACGACGGTGGCAACCGCCGCGACGAAACCGCACCGACGCAGCCGCTGCCACACCGCCATCGGCCCGGTCTCGGCGAGAACATATCGCGCCATGACATAGAGGTGCATGGTCGTCATGACCACGCATCCCAATGCGAGGACGTAGACCGGATTGGTAATGCTCGGCGTCGAGGTGCATCGGTAGCAGACCAGGGCGGCGATGCTCCATAGCAGCATCCGGTTGACGAGTTGATCAATGAGCGTGTCCCGCAGCAAGATCAGTCGCCCCGCCGTGATGACGCCGACGTAGCCGAGTACCAACCAGCCGAGTGCTGCGGGAATCAGTGATGACATCTCTATCCCTCTCGGCCCCAGAACTAGAACTCGTTCCATCGGAGGATACCGCCCGCCAACAGCCACGCCTCGGCGCTGCGACACCGACCGAGGACAGCACAGTGTCGGCACACCGATTTGGTGTGCGGGCACTGGTTTCGCGGATCAGCCGAGCAGCACGAGCGTGGCCGCGCCGAGGAAGATGAACTGCACGACGGTGCGCCGCGGCAACGGCATGGTCTTGATGCCGATGTCCGCCCTTGCCGCACGGATATTCGCGGGGAGCATCACGATCAGCAGCAGGATCAGGCCCGCGGCGGCCAGCCTGGTGAACTCCTGCGCGCCGACGACGAGCGCCTGGTCGCCGCCCGTACCGCGCCGAGCGCGGCGCTGCGCTCCGGGGTCTCGGCCATGCAGCCCGACAGTGCCGGTGAGCAGCAACAAGCCACCCGGCTCGCCGCCTGGTCACTGGTCCACGGTTTCGCGGCGCTCTGGCGGGAAGGGGCACTACAGGATTCGATGCTCGGCGACAGCTCGGACCCGGAAACCCTGGCCCGCCGGATGATCGCCACCGTTCACTTCGAATGACCACGGGCCGTCCGCCGTTGGCCGTAAGTTCTCAAACATGGACATCCACGCCTATCCCACCGAGGCGAATACTCCGGTGGATCTCACCGAGGCACAACGCATCGCCGACCACTATCTGTCCACCGATGACAGCATCAGCAACCTGCTCACCGAATTCGACGCGGGCTTCACGGTCGTCGCCATCTTCCCGCCGCCACCTGGTATCGACCCGCACATACCCCCGCTCCCCCCGACCATCGGCGGCTCGGTCTGCGTCATCGACAAACCCACCGGCGCCATCTCCTACTGGCCCACCTACCCCACCGCAGTCGTCGCCGAACAGTACACGCAGGCAATGCAATCCGGCCGCCTGATCATCGAAGACACCTGGCCGGACGAGGACGACGCCCCTGAAGGCGACTGAGATGTAGCCCCGGGCCTGGTCAGGTACTGCACTTTTCCGAAGACCCGACGATCGAGCGGTTCGGCGACCTCGGCCGCTCGCACCATGCAGCCGGACAAGACATCAACGGCCATCCACCGTTGCCGGCGCCGCCTCATCGGGCGGGACAGTTGGCTACTTGGTGTGAACGTAGGTGGTCAAGCCACGAGGCCGGACACCTCACCGAGGTCGACACCTATTACAGCCGTCCCGATGTCGACTACATGAAAACCGTTGAGCGCCTTCGCATTCGACATCGAGACGGGTTCGCCGAAATAACTTACAAGCCACCGCCGAATGCCAGCGGCATAACCGATTACCTGGTCGTCGGCCTGCCCTACCGCGATCTGGTCATGGCCGCAGCTCACTGATAACAATCTCGAGAGATCTTCCCTGCTCCAGCGATTGCGGGAAGGCTGGCTCAGCAATCGACGTGCGCAACTTAATCGACGAGCATGCGCCTGATGGATTCGCCACCCTTCGTCTGATGCAGGCGGCCGAAGCGGCTGTCGAGGAGGCTGACCATAGCGTCGGCAGCGCCGGTGTAAGCGTCTTCGACCGTAGCCGCGCGATGGGTTACGGCAACCGGAGGCTGACCGGATATGCGGGCTTCCAATACGCATTGCTTATCGTCCGGACCGCCTTTTTGGGCGTTCAGATCGGTCAGATGGACTTCCAGCCGGGTGACCTGCTCGGCGAAGCGGTCGAGCATCGAGGAAAGCGTCGATTCCACACGCTCGGCCAGCGATGCGCCGCCGTGGATATTGCTGCCGGTGTTGACCTGAATCTGCATGAGCATCTCCAATCTGATAACTGCGGACAGCACTGTCCGCGTACGGCTACCGACTCATTGAGTGCAAACTCAGCAATCCGTCGGCAATGCCGACCTTACCCGCGCGGATGTGTGCTCAGCAGATTCCCAGGTTCAGGCCGCGGGCTGTTCCGCGCTCGTTGTCAGCCGACGCCGGGGGCCGAAAACTGGGTGTGATCGCCACGGGAACGCACCGACGGCCACCACCGCGAACAGGGCCACGGTCAGCCAGCCGAACCAGTCGCCGAATCGGGTATAGACCGTTTTGCCCGATTCCAGCGGGATGGTGGCGAGCACCGATCGGGTCACCGTGATATCGGTCCGCGCCGATGCCAGGATATGGCCGCGGGAATCGCTGGCCACGAGTTCGCCGAGTTGGGGTGCGCGTGCGATGCCGACACCGGATTCGATGCCGCGCAGGACGGCCATGCGGCTGTGCAGCCAATGGTCGTCGGTGAAGTCGAGGGCCGGGACCAGTAGCAGTAGCGCCCCACGGTTCCGGTTCTCGCGCACCAGATCCGGACCATCCAGGTCGAAACACACTGCCAGCGCCCAGGGTTCGCCCGGAATGCGCTGCCAGCCGGTGCCCGGTTCGAGGTCGTCCTCCAGGCCGGGGACCAAGCGGTGCTTGGCGTATTCGAGTCCCGACGGATAGTCGATGGCGGCGTTGACACTGGTTCCGCCCGCGGTTTTCACTAATCCCGCGACGACGTGGATACCGCGCCGGGTCGCGACCTCGGTGAGCGGCGCGGCCAGCACCGGCAACGTCGATTCATCTGCCGTCCAAGCCTTTTCGGGCAAGACGACCACCTGCGCACCCTGATCGGCCAGCCTGTCGATCTCGCGCACCGCACGGGCGACCATATCGCGACCGTCCACCGAGTCCACCGGAACATATTCCGGCGGTTGGGAAACCGCGAGCAGACCGACGCGCACCGTATCCCGCTCCGGCGCACCGGCAAGGTGCCACCATCCGAACGCACCAACCGCGACGAATAGTAGGGTGGTCGCGCTCGCGATCCTAAACCGTTGTGCGCCAGTAACTTCGGGAGCCACTAATACGGCTACAGTCGCCGGCACCAGCATGATGAGGAATGCGATTCCCCACGGACCGGTCACTGCCGCAGTCTGCATCAGCGGCAGCAGGTCGAATTGGCTGTAAGCGATGCTCCACCACGCACCGAACTGCCCGGCCAGCGATACCGCGAACTCGAACGTCACCCACCCGGTCGGCAGGGCGAGCACCGCAAGCCCGAGACGCCCACGCAGCATCAATGCACGCGTCATCGTCACCAATCCGCCGAATACCGCGGCGGTTGCGCCCAACAGCAGCAGCGTGACGAGTACCGGTTGCTCGATCGTGTCTATGAAGTAAGGCCAATACCGCAATCCGCTCCCACACCATGCCAGCAATCCCGCAAGGAACGATGTGCCCGCACCAACCCGTGGGGCTATCAATAGCACTGGCAGCGGTGCGAGAAATAGCAGGCCGGGCAGCGGATGTAGGCCCGTGCCGAGATACCACAGCAGTGCCGACACCAGAGCCGCGGCCAGGATCAGATAACGCTTCATCGAGAGCTCCACATTCGATCGGATGCTCTGATGGTCCCCGCGCTGACTTCTCCCGCACATCGCCTGCACGAGCGAATCCCACCTCGCCCCTAGGCGCGAGTCGGCCCGGCTTCCACGGCCATGACGAAGTTCGGATGTGCGGACACGATCAGCGGACCCGTCGTACCCGCCGACCAGACATCCGCGAAATAGTGGGATCGCTGTCATACAACCACGGTCAGCTGAAGCCCGATCGGAAAGCTTCCGGGCAGAATGGCGAAGGCCAGCAGCAGAAGTAACGCGGTGCGCTGGTACCGACGGACATCGTGCAGACAGTATTCGCACGCCGGGCAATCGAGGGCGGCGGCGGCGTGATTTGCGCGGGCGGATTCAGGCTGAGCGGCCGGGGATTACGAGGCCCGCTTCGTAGGCGAATACCACGGCCTGAACGCGGTCGCGCAGCCCCAACTTGGTAAGCACCGAGCTGACATGGGATTTCACCGTGTGCTCGCTGACGACGAGAGTGGCGGCGAGTTCGGCGTTGGAGAGGCCGCGGGCCAGGTTGCGGAGGATATCGCGTTCACGTTCGGTCAGTTCGTCGAGTTGGCGCATCAGGTCGGGGCGGGGCTGACCGCGGTGGGCCAGGTCGGCGATGAGGCGGCGCGTCACGGCGGGCGCGAGCAGTGCGTCGCCCGCGGCGATTACGCGCACGGCCTCGATCAGTTGTTCGCGGCGCACGTCCTTCAGCAGGAAGCCGCTGGCCCCGGCGCGCAGCGCGGCGTAGACGTATTCGTCCAGGTCGAACATGGTCAGAACCAACACCTTCGCACTGGTCTGGGCGCAGATGCGGGCGGTCGCGGCGACACCGTCCAGGCGCGGCATCCGCACATCCATGACCACGACGTCGGGTGCCAGTTCCAGCGCCCGCTCGACGGCTTCGAGCCCATCGACAGCCTCACCGACCACAGTGATATCGGGCTGGGTGTCCAGGATCAGCCGGAAGCCGGCGCGGAACAGGTCCTGGTCGTCGACGACGAGCACACGCATGCTCAATTCTCCTGTGCGATAGGAAGTTCGGCAATCACGTCAAAGCCTCGGGTCCGGCCTGCCGACGATGTATGCCCGTACTGCAACCGCCCGCCCGCGCTGGTGACGCGCTCGCGCATCCCGATCAGTCCATGCCCCAGCGCGGATCCGATCCCACCACCGCCACCCGCGGGTCGCCCGTTGATCGAGGCTCTCGGGCCGAGCATAGGTGCCAGACCATCATCGGATACCCGCACCGTCAGCCGATCCTCGGACCATTGCAACGACACGCGCACATCAGTGACCCCGGCATGCTTGCTGGTGTTCGTCAGCGCCTCCTGCACCACCCGATAGGCCGTGACCCCGATATCACCGGAAACCACACGGCGCTCACCGAATTCGTCGAACGATACGACCGCCCCACTGCGCCGCGACATCGCCACCAGATCGGGAATCGCCTCAATCCCGGGCTGATGTGGCAAATCGTCGGTACCGCGCAGAGCCCCGAGACTGCGCCGAAGCTGTTGCACCGCATCGCGCCCCGTATCGGCGATGCCCGCGAAGGCCGCATCCGCGCGATCCGGATCGGTGCGGGTCAGCAGCGGGCCGGTCTCGGCCTGGACGATCATCAGCCCGACCGAATGGCCGACGATATCGTGCATATCCCGAGCAATGCGCAGCCGTTCCCGATCGACGGCGGCGGCCCGCTCTTCCTCGAGCCGCCGCGCCCGCTCCTCCAACATCTCGATCTGCAACCGCCGCGCCCGGACGCCGGTGCCGAGCGCCCACGCGGTCACGAACGACATGGCGGCATACCCATAGGAATCCGGACTCTCGTTCGGAACGATCAGGGAGATCAGGATTCCGATACTCACGGTGATCAGCGTCAGCCGCCGCAATCGTGGCGGACTGTAAGCCGCGATCGTATAGACGCAGACGATGGTTCCGTACGGCAACGCGGGCATGGCGTGCACACAGGCCAGCACCGTGATCGCCGGCCCAACCACGAGCAATACGAGAATCGGCGCGCGCCGCCGCCACCGCACCGGCGCGGATGCGAGCACGCAGCAGCCGACCACCCACCACGGCGCCCGCGTCACGATCGCGGGTCCCACGCTGGCCACCGTAACGGCAACGGCCAGCACGATATCTATCGCACTCGATGGCAACGCGCGCAGCCACTTCGATGCCCGGGACACGGCAGTATCCGTGGTCCGCGCATGCACACTCGGAGAACTCATAGCGAATCCAGTGTCTCCCGCGCCTGGACCACCCCGCCTCCCCCACCCGGATGACGTGGCCCTCATCCGCGCGAGCGAGGTCCTGCACAACGCAGGGTGCACCGATCGTCCGGATCCGGATTCCGGACGGCCCGGCGTTCGCACCGATCCGATCTATGAGCCGGACCAGATGCGTTCCTCTCACGGCGCGAGCATGGTCACGATGCTGCTCGTGACATCCTTCGCCAGCGCGGCGTTCACCGGCGCGTGCTGGCTGAGCAGTCGGTACCACATAGCACCGAAGACGAAATCCACGACGAGATCCAGCGGGACCTCCGGAGTCAGTTTTCCGGCGTCGACACCGCGCTGGAGCAGTGCGCGCAGTGTCGCTCGCCGCGGGCCGATCACGGTGTCCTGCAATCGTTCGGACAGGTCTCGATCGCGCTGCGCATCCCCCATCAGGCCGACCAAGGCCTGACCCGTCACCTGCTGCGCGAGTTCGAAAGTGGTCGTGAGCAGCCGCTCCACCGCGACGAGCACATCCACGGTGTCATCCGGAACTCGCAGTGCCGCATGCTCTTCGGCCAAGCCGATCAGCGCCTCGATCAGGATCGACGCCTTATCCGGCCACCAGCGGTAGACCGTCTGCCGCCCGACGCCCGCCCCCTCCGCGATCGCCTTGATGGTCAGGTCTTGGTAGCCGTCCCGCTCGCAGAGTTCCAGCGCCGTATGCAGGATCGCGCGCCTGGCGTCCTCGCTGCGGGGGCGACCCCGGGTTCCTGTCATGCAACTCACTTTACAAGACACCGTGCCTCGAATATATTAACGAGGCACGGTGATTCGTAAATCGCCGTGATTCGAAGCTCAGGAGGATCTTGTGATCAACAAAGTCGTCATCGTCGGTGGAACCTCCGGCATCGGCCTGGCGACCGCTCGCCGACTCGCCGAGAACGGCGCGGAGGTCGTCATCGCCGGACGCAACGAAGAACGACTCACCGCCGCACTGGCCGAGCTGGGCCCGCAGGTATCCGGCAAGGTCGTCGACGCACGCGTCGAAAATGAACTGGCACAGCTTTTTTCAGAGGTAGGCCCGGTCGACCACGTGGTGGTGACCGTGACCGGGCCATCGGGCACCACGCCGTTCCGCGAACTCGGTTCGGATCAGTTGCAGGCCCACGTCTCGGGCAAACTGCTACCGCACATCGCCACCATTCAGGCGGCGCTGCCCCACCTCGCGCACGACGGATCCATCACACTGATCTCCGCCGCATCCGCAGGCGGCGCCATGCCGACAACCGCCGCACTGGCCGCCGTCAATGCCGGTGTCGAGGCCATCGTCCCGGTGCTCGCGGTCGAACTGGCACCCGTGCGCGTGAACGCCGTATCCCCGGGTGTGATCGACACCGAATGGTGGAACTTCCTCCCCGCGGACGCCCGCGCCGAGGTATTCGCCGGAATCGCGGCGCAGACCCCGGTCGGCCGGGTCGGCAGCGCCGACGATATCGCCAAGGCCATCGAATTCCTCACCGACAACACCTTCACCACCGGCGTGGTGATCCGTGTGGACGGCGGCGCTCGCCTCGGCTCCCCCCAATAACCCCCACCCCACACGGCTTTTCGTCGCAGCACCCGGACAGTCCGGGTACCGGTGACGAAAAGCCGGGGTGGTGAATCAGTAAGCGATGAAAAGAATTTCGTCCCGGGAATAGTCGTGCCCCGGGTGGTTCTCGGCCAGATGCGCCTTGGTCTTCGCGACCAGATCATCCTCATCCGTCCCGACGATCTGTTCGCCGCACGGGCAGTTCAGATTTCGCTTCATCAGAAGAAGGTACCCCGTCCTTCGAGGCGGGAGGAAGTGCGTCGAGTGCGCGCTCGAGGTGACCACACCGCCCCCGCGATCTGGTCTGGCGTTGCAGACGCCTGCTGTGAGCATGCGTAGCGCCGCACCGAATGCGGCGCTACCCGCTCATTTTCCTTGATCCAGCTGCGGATACGATCCCGGTGCGCTGCCGTCACCGCGGCTGAACACGGGGCGGAAATCCGGGCCGCCGCCATTTCCCGCCGATGAAGCAGTGGTCGGGAACGACGGCTCCGTCGACAAGGCATCACTGAACAGCCCGGGCGATCGCCCATCTTCCGTACTCATCTCACGAGCCTCCCTCTGATCGGCGACGTATGGCGAATCCTGGCTTGCCGCTCAGCAATCCGCCCGAACCAACCGTACCTTCACATCGGCGTGACGTACGCGCCGGAGATGCCACCGTCCACCAGGAACTGTGATGCGGTGATGAACGAGGAGTCGTCGCTGGCGAGAAATGCGACGGCCGCGGCGATCTCCTCCGGCTCGGCGAAGCGTCCGATGGGGATGTGTACCAGACGGCGCGCGGCACGTTCCGGATCCTTCGCGAACAGCTCTTGCAGCAGCGGCGTGTTCACCGGTCCCGGACACAGCGCGTTGACCCGAATGCCGTTGCGCGCGAACTGCACTCCGAGCTCGCGGCTCATCGCGAGCACACCGCCCTTGGATGCGGTATAGGAGATCTGCGAGGTCGCCGCACCCATGACCGCGACAAACGACGCGGTATTGATCACCGAACCCTTTCCCCGCTCCAACATATGGTTGATGGCGTACTTGCTGCACAGATACACCGAGGTCAGATTGACCTCCTGCACCCGACGCCAGGCCTCGATGCCGGTGGTGAGAATCGAATCATCTTCCGGCGGTGAGATCCCGGCATTGTTGAAGGCGATATCGAGTCCACCGTAGGTGTCGACGGCGGTCTGGAACATGGCCTCGACCTGCGCCTCGTCGGTGACGTCCACCTTCACGAAGAGGCCACCCACCGCGCTGGCCGCGGCCTCGCCCGCGGCGGCATCGATTTCGGCGACGACGACCTTTGCGCCTTCCGCCGCGAACCGGCGAACGGTGGCGAGGCCGATACCGCTCCCGCCACCGGTGACGACCGCGACTCGATCCTGTAAGCGCTGCAACACATCTCCTTAACTAGGTGGCGATGAAGACGTTCTTGGCCTCGGTAAAGGCAAGTGCCGCATCGGGTCCGAGTTCGCGCCCGAGCCCGGACTGCTTGAATCCACCGAACGGGGTCCAATACCGCACCGAGGAATGCGAATTCACCGACAGATTCCCGGCTTCCACACCGCGCGATACCCGCAGCGCGCGACCGACATCATTGGTCCAGATGGAGCCGGACAGACCGTATTCGGTGTCATTGGCAATGCGGACGGCGTCGGCCTCGTCATCGAACGGAACCACCGCGACCACCGGCCCGAACACTTCCTCGGTAAGCACCCGATCCGAAGGCGTGTCGGGCAGCACAACCGTTGGCGGATACCAGAATCCGGGCCCGTCGGGCTGTGTGCCGGTGAACGCGACCTTGGTCGACGGCTCGACGAACGAGGCCACCCGCGCCCGATGCGCGGCCGAAATCAGCGGCCCCATTTCGGTGGACTCTTCCGCAGGATCGCCGACTCGCACACCGCGCACGGCGGGTTCCAGCAATTCCAGGAATCGGTCGAAAACACTGCGCTGCACCAGAATCCGCGACCTCGCACAGCAATCCTGCCCGGCATTGTCGAAAACTCCGTAGGGCGCGGTCGCCGCCGCACGCTCCAGATCGGCGTCGGCGAAAACGATATTCGCGCTCTTACCACCCAATTCGAGCGTCACCCGCTTCACCTGGCGCGCGCAACCGGCCATGATCTCCTTGCCCACCTCGGTGGACCCGGTGAAGACCACCTTTCGAACGGCGGGATGGGTCACGAACCGCTGCCCCACCACCGAACCCTTGCCGGGCAGCACCTGGAAAACCCCGTCCGGCACGCCGGCTTCGAGCGCGAGCTCACCCAACCGGATCGCGGTGAGCGGTGTCAGCTCGGCGGGCTTGAGCACCACCGTATTCCCGGCGGCCAGTGCGGGCCCGAACCCCCACGCCGCGATCGGCATCGGGAAATTCCACGGCACGATCACCCCGACCACGCCGAGCGGTTCATGGAAGGTGATATCCACCCCGCCCGCGACCGGAATCTGGTTGCCCAGCAGGCGTTCCGGAATCCCTGCGGCGAAATGCAGCACATCGCGGACATTGCCCGCCTCCCAGCGCGCATTGCCGATGGTGTGTCCGGCATTGGCGACCTCGAGCTGGGCCAGCTGCTCGAGATTCGCATCGACGGCCTCGGCAAACCGACGCAAGAGCCGAGCCCGGTCCCCCGGCGCGACCGCGCGCCAATCGGCGGCGGCCCGCTGCGCCCGCTCGATGGCCACATCGGTCTCGGCCGCGCCGACCAGTTCGAGTGTCGTGACGACCTGCTCGGTCGCCGGGTTGACCACCTGCGTTGTTGTCACGAATTCCGTTCCTTTCGATAGGTGCCCGCCGCCTCGACCAGTGCTCGCATCAGCCGCGTGTCGGTCGCTTCAGCCTCAGGGTGCCATTGCACACCCACCAGGAACGGACCGTCCGTCGCCTCTGCCGCCTCGATCGTGCCGTCCGCCGCATGCGCGGTCGCGACCAGGCCCTCCGCCAGGATGGCGACGGCCTGGTGATGGTGGCAATTCACCGGAAACTCCGATCCGGTGATGGTGGCGACCCGGCTGTCCGGGACGGTCGTAACCCGGTTCGGGTGGAAGCCGCCCGGCGTACCGGAATGGTCCTCGTGGCCGAGTAGATCCGGCAGATGCTGGATCAAGGTGCCGCCGAACGCGACATTGACCAGCTGCAACCCGCGACAGATCGCGAGGATCGGCAAACCGGCAGCGCGTGCCAAGGCCAATAGCTCAAATTCGGAATCGTCGCGGTCGGCTCGCAGTGGTCCGAGGGCCGCATCCGGCGGCGCACCGTAACGCGCCGGATCGACATCGGCGCCGCCGGTCAGCACCAGTCCGTCGAGCCGATCCACCAGTTCCGCACGGGCCACGCCGATGGGCGGCAGCAGCACCGGAATGCCGCCCGCGCGCTCCACCATCCGCACGTAATTGTGCGGCAGCACCGCACTCGGTACATCCCAGGCGCCGAATCGGGCCTGTTCCAGGTAGGTCGGCAGGCCGATGACCGGACGGATCTCCTCAGAGCCGTTCGAAACCACGGATTCGCTCCCAATCGGTGACCGCGGCGTCGAAGGCGTCCAGCTCGACCTGTGCCGCATTCCGATAATGGTCCACCACGTCATCGCCGAACGCTGTCCGTGCCACCTTGCTCTCGCCGAACAATTGCGCCGCTTCCCGCAGCGTACGCGGCACCCGCGGACGCTGTGACCGGTAGGCATTGCCGTGGAACTCCGGCTCGAGCGGGAGCCCGTGCTCGATACCGTGCAATCCGGCGGCAATGGTCGCGGCGACGGCCAGATAGGGATTCACATCGCCGCCCGGGATCCGGTTCTCCATGCGCAGGGACATACCCTCGCCCACCACGCGCAGCGCGCAGGTCCGGTTGTCGCGTCCCCAAGCCAGTGCGGTGGGCGCGAAACTGCCTGAGATGAATCGCTTGTAGGAGTTGATATTCGGCGCGAGCAGATAGGTGAACTCGCGCAGGCAGTCCAGTTGCCCGGCGAGAAAGTGCCGCATGAATGCGGAGGTGCCGTCCGGGCCGTCACCCGCGAATACCGCCGCACCCGAGTCGGCGCGGAGACTGATATGAATATGACACGAATTGCCTTCGCGCTCATTGTATTTCGCCATGAAACTAATACTGCGGCCCTCCTGGGCGGCGATCTCCTTGGCACCGTTCTTGTATATGCTGTGGTTGTCGCAGGTCACCAGCGCCTCGTCATAGCGGAACGCGATTTCGTGCTGCCCCGGATTGCATTCACCCTTGGCCGATTCGACATACATTCCCGCACCGGCCATTTCATTGCGAATGCGACGCAGCAGTGGCTCGATGCGCGCGGTCCCCAGCATCGAATAGTCCACGTTGTACTGGTTCGCGGGCCGCAGATCGCGATAGCCGGAGTTCCACGCATCCTCGTAGCTGTCGTCGAAGACCAGGAACTCGAGTTCGGTCCCGACATAGGCGCGCAGTCCACGCTCGGCCAGCCGCGCCAATTGCGCCCGCAGTATCTGCCGCGGCGATACCGTGACCGGCTGACGCGCCGATTCCACATGCTCGACATCACACAGCACCAGCGCGGTTCCCGGCTGCCACGGCACCAGCCGCAGGGTGCTCAGATCCGGCCGCAGGACGAAATCTCCGTAGCCGGTCTCCCAGGACGAGATCGCATACCCGTCGACCGTCGTCATATCGACATCCACCGCGAGCAGATAGTTGCACGCCTCCGTCGCGTGCCCGACCACCTCGTCCAGGAAAAACCTGGCCGCACAACGCTTTCCTTGCAAACGGCCCTGCATATCGGTCATTGCCACCAGCACCGTATCGATCTCCCCCGCCTCGACGAGCGCCCGCAACTGCGCCAGTTCCAGCATCCCCGTACGCATCAACGACCCCTCTCGGCAGCAACGTTGCCAACGCTAGAGCAAAAGGGGCGAGCGTGTGACCCGACACACAAAACCAGATGGCCGTTCGGCGTTGAATGGATGCTGATGCGCGAGATCGAAGGTCTGGTTTCCACATCGAAGGTGTGATGTCAATGCGGCACGTTGTCCGCTGCCGAACGGTCGGTGCGAGCGGCGAGGACTCGGCCGCACTCCACCACGTGATCGAGGGTGTTGTCGATGTGCCGGACGCTCGTTCGTGGGTTGATGGTGCACATGCGCAGGACGGTCTCGTCGTGCACTGCTGTGGTGGTGATCATGGCGAACCCGGCCTCCAACACGGTGCGGGCCAGCTCGGCTTGGAAGGAGTCGAGTCCTTTGCCCGGCGGTATGCCGGGCGGGCGATATCGGAAGGTGACGACCCCCAGCCCCGGCTCGCTGGCCGGTTCGAGTTCGGGATGGTTGCCGATGAATGCGGCCGCGTGCTCGGCCAAGGTGATTCCTTGGTCGACGGCATCCCGGAAGACGTTCGCGCCAAAGGTTTTCAGCGACAACCACAGTTTGAGCGCACGCAGACCGCGCGACTGTTGCGGGCCGTAGTCGGATAGATTCGGTTCTCTGCCATCGGATTCGGCGACCGCGAGGTAGCCACTATCGAGAAAGTGCCGGGCGATCGCGAAAGTTTCCCTCAGCTGCTCGGGTCGTCGAAGCAGGACACATCCGAGTTCGTAGGGCTGGAAAAGCCACTTGTGTGGGTCCAGGGTCAGCGAATCGACACGATCGAGGCCCGCCAGGGTGCGGCGGCCGCGGGCGGTGGCTGCGGCCGCCGCACCCAACGCGCCGTCGGCGTGCAGCCACATCCCTTCTCGACTGCATACGTCGGCGAGGTCCTCGATCGGGTCCACCGCGCCGGTACTGGTGGTGCCGATTGTGGCGACGACCAGGAACGGACGCCATCCACCGTCGCGGTCGGCACGAATACGCTCGGCCAATCGCGTCGGGTCCAGTCGGAGCCGCTCGTCGGGCGGCAGGACCACGAGTTGGTCACGTTTCAGGCCGATGATGTGGAGGGCGCGTGCGATCGAGGGATGGGCCTGGGTCGAGCAGTAGGCACGCGCTGTGCTGAGCTCGCCGCCGAGCAAGCTGTCACGCGCCGCGGTCAATGCCGTGAGGTTGGCGATCGAGCCGCCGGAGACGAACAGTCCGCCGAAACACGTGTCGAGACCGAGGAGTTCGCGCAGCCAGCGAAGCGTGACCAACTCCAGTTGGGTGGGTCCGGAGCCGACCAGCCACGCCCCGGGAACCGACAGAAAGGCTGCCGCCAGCGCGTCCGCGAGTACCGCCGGATAGTTGCCGGAGGTCGGCACGAAGGCGAAGCACCGCGGATGGTCGGAGTGCATACCGGAAGGCAGAGCGTCGCCGGCCAGCCGCTCCAAGAGCCCCACCAGGTCCTGGCCATGTTCGGGGATCGGCTCATCCCAATTCTGTTCGAGGTCATCGCGAGACCGGCGGACGAGCACCGGCCCGAGCTCACCTTCACTCATGCGCTCGATGATCAGCTCGATCGCACGTTGGCCCGCCGCACGCATCTGGTCGGCCGGCAACGTCAGCGGCGGCCGGGTCAGCATGACGCTTCCTCGACGCAGGCAGACACGGCGGTCACCCAGTCGGACCCGGCCGCGGTCAGTCGCGGATGTGCCTGCAGGCCGGCGACAGCTTCGGCGAGTTGCAGCAGGATGAGCTCGTCTCCCTCCGCCACCTCCGCTCCGGGTCGGGCTTGCGCCCACAGCAGTGCGTGACCGGCCGGAAGATCTGTCAGGCAACGGTTTTCCCCGGGGACTGGGGCACCGCGTTCCAGTCGGTAGGTTCCAGATTCCGGCAGTGCGCCCAGCTGCCTGTCTCGGACGGCATGCACAACCAGCTGGCCGAGCGTCGGCACCGGCGCGACAACGGTCTGGACCGGCAGTTCGGGCAGCAAACACGCGAGCACATGCAGACCGAGGCACGGCAACAGGTCTGCGCGCTGTTCAGCTGCCTGCACCAACGACACGACCGTCTGGAACCGGGGATTGATTTCGATGGCCAATGGCCGATTCCGTTCCAGCACCAAGTCCAAGCCGAAGACCCCGCGGTATCCGCGCAGGCGCAGCTGATCGCCCACGCGAGCCGCAGCCGTGCGGATGGCTTCGTAGGCGCCGTCGGGTAGATCGGTGGGTGCGATGAGCTGATTGCCGCAGTGGGCGCCCCAGACGCTGGTCAAGCCAGGGATGCCGACCAGCTGATGCGACACCGCCGTTACGATCGTCGCGTTTCCGGCGACGCACCCGGTGACGGTTACCGAGGGGCCGTCCACGTACCGGCCCACTCGCAATTCCCTTCCGGCCCAGGCATCGAGACACTCCTGCAACTCATCGTGATTCCGTGCGAAACGAGTGCCCCTGCCGATCAGATTGTTCTCGCGGCGTTGGACTACCACCGCCTCCCAGGCATCGGGCCAGTACCGTCTCGCGGTGGCACGGCCGTCCGCCGGCACTCGCACGAATTCCGGTGTTTCGATGCCGGCTTCCAGGAACACGGCCAATGCGTCGAGCTTGTCCGCCGCGAAGGCGGACGCCACCTGGTCGGGCGCAAGCAACGGCAAGGCCCTGGCCGCAGCCCACTCACTGGCCGTCGGACCATGTTCGGGGGCGAATGCCACACACACCGCACGCCTGGCAGTCCCGAGATCATCCTTATCGGTGTTCGAAAATGGTGAAAAGGCATGCAGCTCAGGCCCGCGTCCCGCACGGAAAGAAGGGCGAGCGGACGCGGCCAGAAAGGGCGAGCGGTCCAGCCAATGAATCTCGTCGACGACTGCTTCCAACATGCCAATGCCAGCGTCCAGGCCTACCCCGTCGATCTTCGCGAATCGTTGTGGGGCAAGGCCGGATTCGGCCATCCCCCGCCCACCGGTTGCCTGGCTGATCGTCATGGCCGGTGACTCTATCCGAGCCGTTTGCCGGCTTTGGATCAGCGACGCAAGATGTCACTGAGCGGACATGGTCGCGGCGGCAATTACTGCGACGATGGACGACGAGGATCTGCCGCTACCCGACCTCCGGGATATCCGGCCACCGATCATGGCGAACAGCGACGCCCGTGCCGTACGGCTGGACACCGCACAGGCTCGTTACGACGCATACTTCGGAGTCCGCAGAACACGAGACCGCGACACCCTGGCCTATGGCGTCCTCATCGGCTTCCACGGCGTGCTCGACAATCTACGGTCGGCCCGATCGAATCTCGCACCGGTGCAATGGCATCCATTGGCGGCCGGAATACACAACACGCTGAACTTCCTGCTGCCTGCCGATAGGCGCACCTGTTACCGATATTCTCCGCTGCCACACGCGCACCGCGTTGCTGATCCTGCCCGGCGCTGGCGAGTGGGACACCGAGCGTTTTTCGTCCTCACCCAATGCGTCATCATCGGATTACGCGGTTTTCTGGACGCCACGGAACGTGCAGCGTGGCGTGACGCGGTCACCGCGCTGAACTATGGCACCACGATGCTGGCCGCATCCGAAGCGTGCCTGCGATTCACCGCCGACTTCCCCTCCGACGACTACCGCCGGACGGTGCGTCCCGCCATGCCGGCAGAATTCACCGGCCTCGCGTCCGCTGACCACGCCTACCTTGTCGCACTGCTGCGAGCGGTAGGACCGGCGCTGCAAGCCATGCCGGTGGAGTTCTCCGAACACCGCGAGGCGCTGCATGCCACATTGCGCTCCGTTTACCTTGCCCACCAAGGTATCTGCGCTCGATTCGACGGTGACCATAGCCCGAGTCTGCGGATGGCTGCACACAGCACTACACCCGCGACGACGGTACTGTCCCGCCTTGCCCGTTCGCGATGTCGCCTTCTCGAACTATAGGCAGGGTTGTTCATTCCGTCTGGAGGCGAGTGGCTTCGCGGCAGAGCAGATCCCAGGCGCCGGCTACATGCCGGTCGCGAGTGGAGATCGCGCCGATGGCCATTCGTAACGTATATGCTCCCCGAACTCTGGTGTGGGACAGGTAGATCCGTCCGGTTGCGTTGACGGCTTCGAGGAGTTGCCGGTTCATTTCGTCCGGCCCGCGCAACCGGAAACACACCAGCGATAACGGATGTGGTGCCATCAACTCGAATCGGCTGTCACCGGAAACCCATTCGGCGAACTGCTGCGCGAGCGCGACATGGTGCCGGATGTGCGCGCGAAGCCCTTCCCCGCCATACCAGCGGATGACCGACCAGAGCTTCAGGGCGCGGAACCGGCGGCCCAGCGGCACCCCCCAATCTCGATAATCCACCACCGCGTGCGACTCGCTGGCCTGGTTGCGCAGATATTCCGGCAGAACGGACAAGGCGCCGATCAGCGCGTCACGATCGGCTACATAGCAGGCGTCACAGTCGAACGTGGTGAGCAGCCATTTGTGCGGGTTGGTGGCGTAGGAGTCCGCATAGTCGTTGACGCCGTGATGAATCCAGCGCAGTTCGGGGCAGATGGCCGCCACCCCGGCGTGTGCTGCGTCTACGTGCAGCCAGGCACCGAATTCCTTGCAGGCAGCCCCGATTCCTGGGACGGGATCGATAGCGCCGGTCGAGGTCGTACCGATTGTCGCCATCACCATTGCGGGGATATACCCCGCAGCGATATCGCTATTCATCGCGTTCCGAAGTGCGTCCGGGTCCATCGAGAAGTCTGCGCGGGTGTCGATCGTTCGCAGCGCTGTGGCGCCGAGCCCGGCAACGCGGGCGGCTTTCTCGCATGCCGAATGTCCTTCGGCGGATGTGTAGACGGTGAACCGACCGCTTGCCACACCGTCGCGTGTGACCCGTCCGCTCGAAGCCCGGTGCAGCGCGGCGAGCAGGGCCACCAGTATTGCGCTGGAGGCGGTGTCCTGAATGACGCCACCTCCGCTGCCGGTGGAGAGAAACCGATCGGACAACCCCAACAGTCCGGCCAGCCAATCGAGGACGTGCTGCTCCAGTTCCGTGCATGCCGGGCTGGTCTGCCACATCATCCCCTGCACATTCAGTCCGGCAGTGAGCAATTCGGCCAGCACCGCCGGTCCCGAGGTATTGCTCGGGTAGTAGGCGAAGAAACTTGGATGTTGCCAGTGTGTGAGACCGGGCACCACGATCGTGTCCATGTCCTCGAGCACCGCACGGAAATCTTCACCGAGCTCCGGCGCCCGGGCCGGGAGCTGCTCTCGCACCTGTCCCGGTTCGACCTTTGCGAGGACGGGTAAGGACTCCACTCGGTCCCAGTAGTCCGCAAGCCAATCCACTACCGCACGACCGTATTCCCGAAATTCATCCGCGGTCATATGCCTGGGCGCAGGATCGACGGCTTCCGGAGCCGGCGACCGCTGAGCATCTCGCATATATCGGCCCTTCCTCGGTGTTCCAGATGATGGTCACTGTACGTCCGGTGGTGCACCGAGCGTCACCGAGCTGCGCTTTCCCGACCGCGCCGTGGGTGGCGGCGATGTACGTATCGGGATCGGGGATTGCCGCTCGGATGGAACGACCTACCCCCTATCGCCCCTCATTACGGCGCAGCATCACTGGACCGAATTCGGCACGCGCGCTGAGCTGCGTAATCAATCGATCGCGCGTGACCACCTGGTCGTCCGCACATATCGGGCAACTCGCCGAAACCACCAAGAGAGCCGATTTCGGCAGTGCCATCGATGGCAAGGTGATCGGACATGAAGACGATCCTGATTACCGGGGCCACCTCCGGCATCGGTCTCGAAGCCGCGCAACAACTCGCCGCAAGGGGCGATCGGCTGGTGTTGGTCGGCCGGAATCCGCAGAAGCTCACCGACAGTGCGGAATTGGTGCGGGCCGCGGGGGCAGGGGCGGTCGATACGCTGGAATGCGATATCGGATCGCAGTCGTCGGTGCGCCAGCTCGCCAAGGCGGTCGAAGCCGCCTATGACCGCATTGATGTACTTGCCAATAACGCGGGCGGATATCACCAGATGCGCGCCGAAACCGAGGACGGTATCGAGGCGACCTTCGCCACCAACCACCTCGGCGGATTTCTGCTCACCGAACTGCTCATCGATCTACTGGTCCAGAGCGCTCCGGCGCGCATTCTGTTCACCGCCTCGGTGATGCACTACGGCGCGACCCTGGATTTCGACGATCTCGGGTTCCGCACCGGCTATACCGGCGAAAAGGCATACAGCCGATCCAAATTGGCCAATGTGCTATACGCCCGTGCACTGGCCGATCGGCTGACCGGTACCGGCGTGACGGTCAATGCCTTCCATCCCGGCGCGGTCTCGACCGGCATCTGGAATTCGTTGCCGTGGTTCGGGCAACCGGTCGTCGCACTCGCCAAGCGCCTGTTCTTCATCACCGCGGCCGAGGGCGCCGCCGCGCTCACCTTCCTCGCGACGGATCCGAGCGTCGCCGAGGTGACCGGAGCCTATTTCCGCAAGACCCGCGAGCGCGAACCGTCACGACTGGCCCGCGACGATGCGCGGGCCCGTCAATTGTGCGAAGTGAGCGCGAGTTTGGTCGGCCTGCCCGGATAGGGCGATTATCGCGCTCTCGGCCACCGGCTGGCGGCTCACAATGCCGCCACGAGTGCGTACCGGTCCCACCGGGATTTCGCGTTCGCGACGATTACCGGCGCGAGCAGACCGGCGGCCAGCAGGATCAGCCCCGTGATATATCAACCCGCGACACCGATCCCGATGCACAGCCAGGTGAGCAAGGCCGGGCCGAGCGCATCGGCCAATCAGGAGGCACTACCCGGGCAACGCGAGGTCCTGTACGCGGCCGCGCGGCCATGACCGCACCGTTCCCGGCAAACCGACCGCAATGCTCGGTCAAGTGATTAGGCTGACCATATAGACGCAGGTCCCGACCGTGTTGGTCGACCGAGAGGAGTTACCGATGAGCGCGCGGCAGTCTGCGATCACGGTCTCGGCACTAACCGGCGATCTCTCCGGAATTGTCGGCAAGCACCTCATCTACGCCTACGAGAACGGCTGGAAATTCGAGTTGTATGTGCGGGGTCCGCAGCGGATCGAATCGCGATGTCTGATGGGACCGATGTTCGGGCGATGGTCCAAGAATCAGGCGGCGAAGCTGGTCCAACTCAACGATGATCTGTACAAAATCGCCTGGGTGGAGCCGACCGGAACGACGACGGTGCTCATCATCTGGCTCGGCGATCGCCGGGTGCACACCACGATCTCCTACCCACAATGGATGCTCGACTATCCCGAAAGCACCCTCACCCGATACGAGGACAATCTCGAGGCGGTTATCGCCGACCGGGAGAAGGGACCGACCTACCCGCTGACCCTGGTCGCCTCATCCGGGCGCATCACCTTCCTGGAATCCCGGGATCTCGACGACGACACAGTGATCAACTGCCCACCGGACAAGCTGCCGCTGGGGTACGCCGCGCGAACCAACTGAGCGCGTCAGGCCAGGTGAACCGGGAAGAGGCCAGGTCGTTCTGCGTGCGTACCGGGATTGCGGATCTCCTCGACCGGCACCGTGAATCGTGGCTTCGGCCGAGAGCCGGTGAGCAACCGCCTGGCGGTGGTGTACTCGGTGACGGTCCCGGCGGGCACGCCGAGTATGTCGATTCGCGCGAGTGGACCGACCACGCGCGGCCGACTGGTCTCGCCCGCGAGATCGCCGACCGTGGGTCGATAACGATCGGCAACGCGCTGTGCGGACGAACTTGCTGCACGGGTACCCCTTTCCAGCCCCGTTGGGCCGCGTCGAACCCACAGCCCGTCAACCGGTTTCGATCCTCCGATCGAACGGAGCCGCCAGATTCGGAAGGGCACAGCTCGATATTCGTCGGGCGCGGGGTTGGTCACCGCAGCGCGGATCGAACGCTGTCGGACGTCCCGCTGATTCACCCGCGGTCGAATGGGTACCGCTGCCCTGAGGAGGTACGCGCATGACTCGTCCCGTGCCACCGAATCCGAGCCCCATCCCGCCGATGCCGATTCCAGACCCGGTGCCACCGACACCGATCCCGGATCCGGTGCCACCGAAACCTGGTCCGGAACCGATGCCGCGGCCCGAGCCGCATCCGGAGCCGGAACCGTATCCACCGATACCTGGTCCGGAGCCGCAGCCGATTCCGCCGCAGCCCGGTCCGGAGCCGGTGCCAGGTCCTGACCCGGATCCGATACCGCCGGTGCCCGGTCCCCACCCCGGACCGGCACCACCGCCGTAGCCCGGCCCGAAACCGGAGCCACCGATCCCCGGTACGCGGCCGAGTCCGGATCCGATGCGACCGCCGCCGATTCCGAATCCCGGCGGTCCGGTCGATCCGATGGATCCAGCGCTGCCCCCGGTAGGGCTCGGATCAACGCGGCGACCGCAGCGGGCGCGGCCAACCACTCACGAATAGTGTTGCACACCAGTATCGTTCGCTTTTCGCAATCCGGATGACGCAGCCATGACTCCAGCACTGCCGGGCCTTCGGTACGAAAGGTGGATCAGCGCCAGGTCAGCGCGGCGACCGCCTTGGGCGCGGCCAACCATTCACGAATAGTGTTGCGAACCAAAGTTATTCGCTTGCATTCACAGTATGCGATGACGCCGTAGCCATCGATGCCCGCGCCGCGGCACAATGCGACCGCCCGTGGCAGATGCCGGTGTTGGGTGACGATGACCGCACGGTCGATACCGAACAGATTCTTGGCTCGTTCGCATGTCGCTCGGGTCGACAACCCTTCGCCGTCGGAGCGCACCACTGCCGGATCGATGCCGTGGTCCGCGAGATACTTTGTCATCGAGGCGATTTCGTCGCCAGATGTGCCCGCAGCGTCACCGGACACCAGAATCTCGCGCACCTTTCCGGCCCGCAGCAGTTCGATCGCGACATCGAGTCGTCCACGCATGTAGGCCATCGGCGCACCATCGGGCCCGACTTTCGCGCCCGGTACGATCACCACCGGAACCGTCGGCGCGGCCGCGGCTCCGAACCGATACCCGGCCGATACCAGCCACAATCGGATATTGGCACCCGCGACGACCACCGCCACTCCGGCGACCAGACCGACACCCACCCGGAGCATTACCACGCCGAACTCTTCCCGTCGGTTATGAGCTGCACCTGCCCGACGATACTGGCGCGGCACCAAGCCTCGATCCACCGACGGGCTTGCGCCCGTCAGTGGGGTTTGCACGACTGGCGCATCCGCGCGGTCGACGACCTCGGACTCGACTTCCCCACCATGGTCCGGATCGCGATCATGGTGGGGACCCACGCGCAGAGTTCGGCGTATACGCTTGCCCGAGAACAGTTCGCGAAGCACACCCGTGCGGAGTGGCTAGGCGCGCGCGACGCGCAGATCCGGCAGGCGCTGGCCGTCGGAACCATGCCGATGATCGCCCGCTTCGGTGCGGACGCATTCGAAGCCTCGCAACCGGAGAGCATTTTCGAATTCGGACTGCGGTGCTTGCTCGACGGTGTAGACAAAATGATTGTGGGCAGCCGGTGTAGGTGAACAGCACTCGAACCTCTCGGTGGTGGCATCGGATCGCGATCGGATTGCTCACCGCCGCATGGGCGGCAGGGTGCGGCACCTCGGAGGACAGCGCCACGCCCGCGTGGTCCGGCCCCGCGCCGATACCCTCCGTCACCATCACCATCGAACACCAGAACTACACCGGCACGCCCCCGATCACACCGGGCGCGGTGCTGACAGTGGTCAACCTCGATTCAGTGAAACACAGCATCACCAGCAAGCGCCCCGGCCTCTTCGATCACGAGATCGGCCCGGGCCAGACCATCACCTTCACCGCACCCGACGAGGTCGGCTCGCACCCCTTCTACTGCCGGTATCACGCGAACATGGAGGGTGCGTTGAGTGTCCGGCGTCGAATTCCCGGATTCCGCGCGCCGAGCCGCTAGCGTCGAGACTTCGGCCCAAACGAGAGGGCGTCGACTTCCACCACTCTGATTCGGTCTGTACCTCGAACTGCATCGACCAACCGGGCATTGTGTCCTTCACGGTCAACCCGAGCATCAGCATCCGGAGCTACGACACGCATCCGACCCGCACTTGGAACACCGCCGCCGGCACGCTCACCGGTAACGGTCACATGGATCTCGGCGACCCATCGGCGTCTACTGCAGCAACGTGCCCCGGGCCCCGGCCCGATCCGCCTCGACCTCTCGGTCCCCTGTGCCGGCCCCTGCCTCCGTCCACCTGCTCAGGTGTCGTCGACGTGGGACGATTCCACCGTGGTGGGTCAGCGACCTCATCGACCCACCCGTCGCCGCCCCGACATTTGGGGGCACGTTCCGCGTCCGATTCTCCGTAACGCCGGCCGCGAATCATCCGATGCTCACTATGTCTGCAATTTGTTGCGGCACAGGGAGTTTCGTATTGTCAACCGGTATCGAGGGGAAGCCATGAATATCAAGTCATGCGCGTTTACCGTACTCGCGGCGAGCATTATGGTCGGCACTGTCGGGTGTGGCACGAGTTCGTCGCCATCCGGTGCCACCAGGACGTCCGTTTCGGCACCGGCCGGTGCGTCCGCTCCGGACAACGCGGTGGATCCGAAATCAGCTGCTACGCCGGGTACTTCGGCGTCGAGTCCGAAAGCTACAGCAAGACAGGAGCCCGCAGTCGACCCGCATCCGGTGACCGCGCCCGCGGAATCCGCACCGTATGGCAGCGGACACGGTCTGTGCTTCGATGTGAACTCGGCACTGGCCGCCGAGGCACTCACCAAGTTGGGGCCGCCCCCGGTCGGAGACGCATGGGTTGTTCAAGGCGGCAGCGACGATCTGATCCAGGCAGGCTGCTCGGGTGTTTTGTCGTGGATGCAGGTGGAGTGGCGGGGTATTCACCCCGGCACCCACATCCTGTTCTTCACCAACGGCACCTACCTCGGCACCGCGACATCGAAGCCGTACGGCTACACCGAAATACTCGACAAGACTCGGGACACCGTCTCGGTGCGATACCGCTGGGCAAAGCCCAACGATGCGCTGTGCTGCCCGCAGGGCGGACCGAGCGTGGTGACCTTCACCCTCGACGGATACTTGGTCCACGCGAACGGACAATTCCCGCCGGACAACTGAGCCGCGCTACACGCAGTAATGGCAGGTTCCGCTGGCAGGTAACTCGATGAAGCACTCGACGCACACCGCCGCGCGGGCAGGCTCGGTCTGGGGCTTGGTTGCCTGCTGCGTCGTGCTCGTCGAGCGGCTGCCCGCCACCTTGGGCGTGAGCGGCGGGGCGGTCGGCTCGGCGGGCATGGCGGCGCCATGCTGCTCATAGCACTGCCACCGGGCGTAGGCGGCATGTAACTCGAGGTCCTTCGGAATCGGCAGCCTGGCGAGTTCCAGCACGTACTTGTAGATATCGCCGACGGTGTGGTCCTCCTGCACACAGAGCGAGGTCAGCGGCGGTTCGCCCGCATTGTGGCAGCGCCGCGCGACCTTGCGCAGAATGGCATCCATCCACATCCGCGTCGGCGCACCGGTATGCACCCCGGACGCTTCCTGCACCCGCTCGGCCAGCTCCGCCACAGTGACGAAGTTCCCGTATCCCGTGGCGATCTCGGACAGCTGCGCATGTGCCGCGAAGGCCCATGCCACCGTCGCCTCCCGCAACGTCACCGGGACGTCGTCACCTGCCCGCCATGCCCCCGCTGTTGCGGATACCGAACTCTCGATCACCCGATCAAGTTATCGCGCCGCCCCGCGACCCGCCGAACGCCCCCACACTCCGGCGGCCGATCAGATCACCGTGCACTTGGTTCCGCACGCGATGTTTGCCGCCAGCAGCGCACGGTGATCTTGTTCCTAGCTTACTAGGATGCTAGCATCGACGTGTGGGCGACGAGGACGTGAAGCAGTTCAACGTGTATTTGCCGGTGGGATTGATCAAGCAGGTCAAGTTCCGAGCAATCGAGTCCGGTATGTCGCTGTCGGCATTGGTCGCGGAAGCGCTGCGCGGATACCTCGACGACGCCCACGATCAGCAACCGTGAGCACGAGAAGGAGAGACGAGATGACGACGCAGGGCATCGAAGGCGTATTCGTCGAGACGCACAATTGGGGCAAATCGGCGCGGTTCTTTCAGGCGCTCGGTTTCGAACCCGAATTCACCACCGACCACAACTCCGGACTGTTCCGCAATGGCGATGGTCCGTATGTTTTCATCGCCGAGATCCCGCGCAGCCAGACCCCACAGACCCAGCTCGTGCTGACGGTGACCGAGCCGGATGCGTTCCGGCCGAGCAGTGATGTCGAGGTGGTGACACCGTTCGAGGAAACCCATTACGGGACACAGGAAATGACGGTCCGTGACCCGGACGGCCGGAATTGGAGTCTGCAAGTCGGAAAGGTCGGCTGAACCATGCAACAGGTCATCGGCCCGGAGAGCACGGCGGAGCGCGTTGCGCTGTGGCGCGCCTTGCATGTCGAGATCGATCCGGCACCGCATGTGCTCGAAGACGAGATCGGGTTGCGACTGATCGATCCCGACGACGCATGGCGCGCCCGAGGGGATATGAATCCCGAGACGACCGGCCTCTCGCGTGCATGCGTCGTGGCGCGCGCCCGTTTCGTCGAGGATCTGGTGGTCGAACAGGCGAGGCGTGGCGTCGATCAGTACGTCATCCTCGGCGCCGGGCTCGACACCTTCGCCCAGCGTCGACCCGAAATCGCTTCCGGAATTACGGTATTCGAGGTCGACCAGCCCGACCCGCAGAGATGGAAGCGGCAACGGTTGGTGGAACTCGGCTTCGGAATTCCGCCTTGGCTGCGGCTGGTCCCGGTCGATTTCGAGGCCGAATCCTGGTGGGACCGGCTCGTCTCCGGGGGCTTCGACCCGTCGCGTCCCGCGGTGGTCGCCGAAACCGGCGTCTCCATGTACCTCACTCGCGAAGCGAATATTCAGACCCTGCAACGGATCTCGACCCTCGCACCCGGCTCTACCCTGGCCATGACATTCCAACTGCCGCTGGACTTATTGGATGCCGAGGAACGCCCGATACGCCAGGCCGTCGAGAATGCCGCCCGAGCAAGTGGCGTGCCATTCCTCAGCCTGTTCGGCCCCGACGAACTGATCGAACTGGCCGAGGCAGCGGGTTTCGCATCGACACAACATATTTCGACATCCATCCTGACCCAGCGCTACTTCGCCGACAGACCTGACGGTTTGCGACCTCCGAGCGCGGAACAGTTCCTGGTGGCGACGACTTGACGACGTCGGTGGCGTCTGACCGTCCCGCCTTTTCTAGCTCGGCAAGCCGATGCGGTTCCCGCGCGCGAATGCGCCCCACAGCAGCAGGCCCAGAACTGTTGCGCTGATCCCGATTCCGCATACCAGCGACCAGCCGCCGGTCTGGTATGCGGCTCCGGCAACGACCGAGCCAGCGACGCCACCGAGGAAGAAGCTCACCATGTATGCGGTGGTCAGTCTGCTGCGGGCGGCCGGATCGAGAGCGTAGATCGTGCTCTGATTCGACAGCTGGATGCCCTGGACACCGAGGTCGAATACCAGCAGCGCGGCAATCAAGGCCGCCGCATTGTGCCCACCCCATGCCAACAGGGCCCAGCTCGCAAGTACCGTCACCCAAACCGCCGTGGTGACCTCACGCTGGTATCCGCGGTCGGCCAATCGGCCGACCACCGGCGCGCCCAGCGCACCGGCCACCCCGGCGAGACCGAACAGCCCGATGGTGAACTCCGAGTAGTGGTACGGACTGGAATGCGTGCCAGCGAGCAGAAAGACGATCGCGGTCCACACCAGCGAAAAACAGGCCATTCCGAGGAAACCCAGCACCATCCGCTGCCGAAGCACGGGGTGGATGCGAATGAGCGCGAAGATCGAGGCGAGCACCTCGGGGTAGCGCTGCTCCGCGGCGGCGCGCCCCGTATCGCGCACGACGACAAACACGCTCACCGACATCGCCAGCTGCAGAGCGGCCGCGGCCAGCAGCACCGTACGCCAGCCACCCAATTCCGCTATGACGCCGGACAATACGCGCGACAACAGGATACCGAGCAGCAACCCGCTCATCACCGTGCCCACGATTTCGCCGCGCCGATCCGGATCGGCGAGCGCCGATGCCCACGGCACCACGATCTGCGCAGCCGACGCGGTGACCCCGGTGACGAACACCGCGGTGAGCAGTACCGCGAAGTTCGGTGCCGCCGCCGAAACCGCCAGGGCCACAAAGGAAGCCACCAGCAGGGCTGGAACCATGCGCCTGCGGTCCAGGAAGTCACCCAGTGGCACGAGCAGTGCGATCCCGGATAGATAGCCGACCTGCGCCGCACTCACCAACAGCGCCGCCGTCGCCGTCGAGACGTCCAACTCCCCTGCGACCTGGTGCAGCAGTGGCTGCAGATAGTAGAGGCAGCCCGCGGAAGACCCGGCGGTCAACGCGAAGAGCAGCACTACCAGCCGAGTCAGCTTCACACCGGCGGTATTCGCGATCGAGATAGTCACGCCTCGTATCGTGGGCCAACAAGACATTCAATAAAAGCGATGAATTTTGATAGAGCCATCTATAGATTAGATATAACCTCGTGCACATGGAGATGCGCCAGATCGAATGCTTCCTCGCCTGCCTGGAACACGGTTCCTTCACCGCAGCCGCCCGGTCGCTCAATCTCGTGCAGTCCGCGGTGTCGACGAGTGTGGCGAAGTTGGAGCACGAACTCGGTGCCCGCCTGTTCGACCGGACGCCGCGGGCACTCGAGCTCACCGAGGCCGGGCGCGCGATGGTCGAACCGGCCAGGGCGATGCTGCGGGCCCGCCGCGAGGTCGTCGACGCGATCGATGGGGCACGTGGACAGGTTCGCGGCGAGGTCGTCATAGGCAACCTCATGAACGTCCACACCATCGACCTCGCCGCCATGATCGCCGATATACACCGGCAATTTCCATCGATTACGCTGCAGATGCGTCAGAGCACCTCGGGTGTCGCAGGCAATATCGCCGGACTGCGCGACGGCAGTCTCGATATCGCCCTGCTGGCGGGCATGTTCGCCGATCTATCCGGGATCACCCTGCACCCGGTCCACTCGGAAACCCTCGTGCTGTGCACCGCACCGGGGCATCCCCTCGCGGGCCGCCGATTCCGCGTCGCCGATCTCGACGAAGTCCGATTCATCGACTTCTCGCCGGGCTGGGGCATCCGCGGTATTGCCGACACTCTGTTTCCCGAGCGCCAACCCGTCATCGAGGTCGCCGACCAAATTTTCGCATTGGAGTTGGCCGCCAACGACTTCGGCGTCGCACTCCTGCCGAAGTCGGTAGCAACACGAGCTACCGGAATCGTGTATTCCGAAGCAGCCGAACCGATTCCGTGGAAACTCGCCATCGCCTACAACGCCCGGCGTACCCCGTCCAACGCAGCGCGCACCATCATCGAGGCCCTGCGCCGTCGCGCCTGAACGCGGTCGTTTTTCGGATTTCGGCCGCCGCGCCGTAGAAGTCGGGCATGGATGGATCGCGGCGGTCGAACTGCCTCCGTCGAAGAGCGTTGACGCGCGAGCCTGCACCCCACGGTCGTCTGAAGTTCACGAACGACTGTGCCGCATAGGGTACGCGCTACCCGACGCGCGCCGCCTCGCGCGCGAGAATGCGGGCGCGTTGTTCTTCGAACCGGACGACGTCGCGGCCGAGTTTGTCGAGGTACTCGGCGAGTTCTTCGCGACTGAGTTCACCGCGCGCGGTGAAGTCGGTGCGCTTGAAGACATTCCAGATTCGCAGGACCGGCGTCAACACCTCGTCCAGGTGCTGACGCAGGTCGTAGATCCCGTGCTTGACCATCAATACGCCATTGCGACGCCAGTTCGGCATGCCGTTGCCCGGCATGGCGAACGTCTTCACGATTTTGGTCACCGACTCCATGGTCTGGTCCGGAGCGATATCGAACGCGGCACCGGTGACGTTGCGATAGAACATCATGTGCAGATTCTCATCGGCCGCGATGCGCTGCAGCATCTGGTCGGCGATCGGGTCGTCGCAGACCCGTCCGGTGGCGCGATGGCTGACCCGGGTGGCCAACTCCTGGAACGTCACGTACGCGACCTGATCGAGCACACCGCCGAAGTTCTTCGGCGCGTGTACACCACGGGTCAAATGCACCATGCGGTCGCTCTCCAACGCGACAGGATCGACAGCGCGGGTGCATATGAGGTAGTCGCGCATGGCGATGGAGTGGCGGTTTTCCTCGGCGGTCCAGCGGCCGACCCAGGTGCCCCAAGCACCGTCCTGCGAGAAATTCTCGGAGATCACGCGATGGTAAGAGGGCAGGTTGTCCTCGGTCAGCAGATTCGTGATCATCGCGACCTTGGCGACCTCCGAGAGCTGCGACTGCTCAGGATCCCAGTCAACGCCACCCATTGCCAGGAAGTTGCGGCCCTCGTCCCATGGCACATAATCATGCGGGCACCAGTCCTTGGCGGTTGCCAGATGCCGGTCGATATTGGCCGCGACCACCGGCTCTAGCTCGGTCAGTAGCTCGATTTGCGTCAAATCCATTGCTATGCAGCGCCTTTCGATTCGGTGGAAGCAACCACGGAACGTACCGCTGTTCACGCATTTCTTGACTACGCAGCCCTGCCGTACCCACACCCTAATCGAGCGCGACCGGTTCGGCGCATATCAGGGCAGGCCTGTTTGCTGGCGGCCGACCGGCGAGGGCATGCCTGGCAACGGCAGCTGGCCGCGGCGCTGAGCCGCTGATTCGAATCCCGCGGCAGGACGCTGACCTATCGCCGCGCGAGGATCTCGTCGGGGTCGAGGCCGCGGTCGATAGCGTGCGCCACGACCGCTTGGCCCGGTGCGAGTTCGAGCCGGTTCCCGTCGAGGTAGACCTCGATCTTGTCGGGCTCGAACGACACCAAACCGCAAGTAGGCCACCGGATAGTAACCCGGCTCGTGGAGCAGGACCACATCGTCGCTTTCGGCGATCCATCCGTCACCGAACCGCACCCGCATGCGCCGACGCAGTGGCTCAGCGCTGCTGGCTGGAGCCGACCACCTATCTACCGGACCCGCTGGAAGCCCCCGACAACGGTCAGGTACTGATCTGTTGCGCCCGCCCGGACAGCGACATCGTGCTGGATCTGTGAGAGCGACCGGTCGCTACCTCACATGGTGCCGACGAAGCCGCCGTCGATCCGCAGATCGGATCCGGTGATGTTGGCGGACCGGTCGCTGGCCAGGAACACGACCAGGTCGGCAACCTGCTCCGGCGTGGTGAATCGGCCCATCGAGGCAGCACCGGCGGTCGCGGACCTGACCTCGTCGGGGGTCTGACCGCTGGCGTCGGCGATCGTGTCGGCCACTGCGCCTTCGTCCAGCCACAGCCCGGTCGTCACGGGTCCGGGGCTGATGGAGTTGACGCGAATGTTCTTCGGCCCCAATTCCTTTGACAAGGCCTTACCGAAGTTTGTGACGGCGGCCTTGGTGGCGCAGTAGTCGTAGATCCCGGGGTCCGGGTAGTACGCGTTGACCGATCCGATGATGACGATCGATCCACCGCCACGGCGATACATCTGTGCCAGAGCGGCCCGGGTCGGCCGCACCGTCCCCATCACATTCAGGTCCCAGGATGCCTGCCACTGGTCGTCGGTGACGTGCGCGATTCCGCCCGGTTGCACGGTGACCGCGCCGGCGTTGTTCACCAGTACATCGATGCCACCGCGGTCCGCCGCAGCCGCAACCAGGTCATCCGCACCGCCGGGCTGCGACAGATCGGCGGATACAAAGGTCACCGTCCCGGCCTCCTCTAGCGTCTCGAGACCGGGCCCTCTGCTGCGCGATCCGGCCACGACGTGGGCACCAGCGTGCACCAGTGCCTGCGTGATCGCGAGCCCGATACCTTTGCTGGCGCCGGTCACCACGGCGGTCTTGCCCGACAGATGTAGATCCATGCTGTTGCTCCCGTCGCCAGCTGGTTCCGTTCCATAGCTGTCGGATCAGGATTGCGTTGCAGCCAACCCTGATCGGTCAGACCGTGAGGACCATGCGGTATCGGGCCCGTCCCTGCTCCATAGCGGCATATGCCTCGGCGGCTTGGTCCAGCGGCCGTTCTTGGATTCGCGTGCGCACGCCGGATTGGACCGCGAATTGCATCGTTTCCTCGATATCCCGCGCGGTGCCGGCGGCATGGCCGGTGACGCTCACCCCGAGATTGATCAACTGCATCGGGCTGATCGGCAGTGGGTCGGTGGTGACGCCAATGGCGATGAGCTCACCGCGAGGTAGCAGACCACCGACCGTTTCGGCCATGGCTGTCGCGCTGCCCACAGCACCCAGAACAGCCGACACACCGCCGAGCCGCCGTAGCGCTTCGCTGACGTCGCCAGCGGTCGAGTCGATGTAGTGGTGGGCGCCGAGCGCCCGAGCGTCCTCCGCTTTGCCCGCGCCGCGTGCGATCGAAATCGTTTCAAAGCCCATCGCGCGGGCGAACTGCACGCCGAGGTGGCCCAATCCGCCGACCCCCAGAATGGCGACGCGGTCGCCGGGTACCGCCTTGGTTTCGCGAAGCGCGTGGTAGGTGGTGACTCCGGCACAACCCATCGGCGCGGCCTCGGCCAGGGAAAGCGCGTCCGGGATGCGCGCCAGCGCATTGGCCGGCACGGTTACCGACTCGGCATATCCGCCGGGGTACTGCCAGCTGGGGATCTGCAGGTTCTGGCAGTAGATGAAGTCGCCTTTCCGGCATGGGACGCACCTGTTGCAGTGCCCACCGAACCAGCCGACAGCAACGCGGTCACCGACCGCGTAGTTGTCGACGCCGGCGCCGAGTTCGGCGATGGTGCCGGCGATCTCGTGCCCGGGTGTCAACGGCCACGACATGTCCGGAAATGCTCCGCTGACGAAGGCACGGTCGGTGCCGCAGATCCCGCACGCCGAGACCGCCAGCCGCACATGGTCGCGAGGCGGTGAGGCTGTTTCAACATCGACCAGCTTCAGTGCCGCACCGGCGGACTGCACGTGCACAGCCTGATGAGTAGACATCGGTATCCTCGCTTTCCTGGGGAGCGGCGGCGGCGCGGACCTCAGCGCAGCGGACCGAGGCTGCGGCGCCGGCAATGCTCGAACGGTAATCGGGCACCAGATGAAACATCGGTTCTCACGGTTTATCTTTGTTGCCTTCAGCAACCCCGGATCCCATCGACGCTGTTCTCGCCTGCAACGATGGCACCAGCGGAACCCTGGTCAGCACTACCTGCTCAGGCCACTGTGCAATGGCCAGCCGACGAGTCGTCATTCCATCCCGCGGCGTCGCACGCCCCACTGCAAAGGCACCGACCGAAACGATGCTGCGGGAATCATACGTCCGCCGGTCTCGCCAAAGGTGACAATCGTCGATGCCGCGGCTCACATGAACGCGGGCGTCCCGATCGAAGTACTCGCCGCCGAAGCAACCGCTCCCGACCGGCTGATCCCAGTCAGCCGCATTCCCAGCCGGAGGCGATGGCCCACCGGACTCCGAAAACGGAGAAACCGCCTCGCGGCGGACACATTCCGACTGCTTGGCGGCTCGCCTCGGGTATCGAAGGATTGTTGTTCAACCCCGATACCCAGCATCCGAAGGTCATCGCGGCATGGAAGGACATCGAGGCGCCACGCGTCTGGCCTGGTCGTTCTGGGCCGTCTGCGCATTCGCCGATGCTGTGTGATCGCGTTCGTCCTCGAGCGGCCACTCGCCCCCAGACACCCACGGCAACAACGGAATTCGGCTGAGACTCACGCTGTTCGCCCCACGGTCCGCGGTCCCCGTCTAGCAGCCGGCGCGGGTCGGGCGTAAGGTGCCGACGACGGCGGCCGTCGCGGTGGCGGTGACGTCGTCGACCCAGTGCGGAATGGGCTCCGCACTCGCGATGTATTGGCGTACAAGTCCGTAGGCGATGGCCTTGACCGCAGCCATCGCGATCGACGCATGGTGCTCGTCGGCGGTGCCGAACTCCGCGACGATGGCGCCGCGCAGCGCGTCGTTCATTCCGTCGTTGACCGCGGCGATATCGGCGCGCAGCTCATCAGGGCCGACTCCGAGAAGCTCCTCGCGCCGGAACATCTGCATCGCACGAGCTTCGGTGGGATGTTCGCGGCAGTACTGCGGCAGGTACACCGCCGCAGCGAGCAGTGGGTCGGCTCCGGACAGGGCGGCGATGAACCCGATATGGAAGCGCCGGATCGAACGCAGCCACAGTCGAGCGAGCAGCTCCTCGCGGGAGGCGAAGCGCACGTAGATCGACCCGGTGTGCACACCGGAGGCAGCGCTGATCGCGCCGATGGTCGGCCGGGCGATCGCCGGGTCGGCGAGCAGATCGCGCGCCGCGTCGAGGATCTGGTCATCGGTGAATCGCCGGGGTCTTGCCACACGGGACAGCTTAGGGCAAGGTTTCGGAATGTGGATTCAAAAACTAGATTCCCGTTGGCGGGCAGCCTGTTCACCTTCATCGGATCGGCGCACACCGTGCTCGGCGGTGTCATGTGGGCGATCGGCGACGAGAAGGCCGAGCTCTACTTCTGGTTCACCGCGTTCGGCGTCGCCGCCGTCTGCCTCGGTATCGCCGTGATCGAGGCAGAGCGAACCCGAGGCTATGTGCCGGCGCCGGTCCTCGCCGCAACCGCCACTCTCACCGTGTTCGGCCTCGTCTGCGAGCCCGTGTCAGGGTTTCTCACCGTCCTGGCACCGCTGGCCGTCGGCGTCCGCGGATGGATGCGCCATCGCCGCAACGCCGCAGTCCCAGCCTGATAACCGAGCGCAGCCCGATCCGACACCGCCCGACAGGCCTAGTCGTGGCGCCACCAAGCTCCATACGACCACCGACCGGTGTGCCGCAGCGCCACCGAACACCGAGCTACCAAGATCGCCCGCATAGTTCAGTCGTCCCAAGGGATCTGATCGGCCATAGCCCGACACCAATCGGCACCGGCACATCATCAGACCCGCGCACCGCGATCCGTCCAACCACGGTCGCACAAAGGCGTTCGAGAGGCATCGAACGCGGTGTCGCAAATCATATTTCGCCGCTCTCCACACTTATTGGAGGAAGTGCTCTAATTGGTTTTAGAGAACGATGACTAAAACGGAAGGGTGAGCAACGATGTCGGTAGCCGTCATTCAGGTGCCAATAGGTCCGAGGTCACCGGAGGCGGCGCGATGACAAGTGCTCGGCACGTTCCCACGAACACTCTCGTTGTGACCGCGACGGTGTTGGCATCGACGATGATGATGGGGTTCGGGGTCTGGATGCGGGTTGATCCCGCTGGATTCGCCGACTGGGCGAACTGGCCCAACCATGTGCACTTTCTGCACGACGCGGGCGTCTTTCAGCTCGGCATCGGACTGATGCTGCTGTGCGCGCTGTGGTGGCGCGACGCACTCGCGGTCACGCTGGCGGGGTTTGTGTTCGCCAATTCCTTCCACGCGATCAACCATGCGCTGGACCACGATCTCGGTGGCAACGACTCCGACTTCTGGACGCTCGGGCTGGTGTCGGTAATCGCCGCTGCCGCACTCGTCGTCCGGCTGCGGGCACAACGGATGGAGGCCGCCCGATGAAAATTTTGCTAGCAGGCGCTACCGGAACGCTGGGCAGTGAACTGGTGTCGCAACTGATCGACGCCGGGCACACCGTAATCGGATTGTGCCGGACCGAGGCCGGAGCCGGACGGCTGGCCGCGGCCGGAGCCGAATCAGTGCTCGCCGACATCATGGACCAGCGTGGACTGCTGACGGCTCTCGAAGGCCGTGTGGCCGACGCGGTGATTCACGAAGCCACCGCGCTCACCCAGACCCCGACGGCGCATCGCCATCTCTATGCAACCAACGCCTTGCGCGATGTGGGCACCACGCATCTACTGCGGGCGGCTGAAGCCGTCGGTGCGCACCGTTTCATCACCCAGTCCTTCTTTCTCGGCTACGGCTACCGCGACCACGGTGACGATCCGGTCACCGAAGACGCGCCCTTCGGCGTACCCGCGGGCGACTCGTTCGACCGCCACCTGCGTTCGATGCTGTCCAACGAGAACCAGGTGCTCTCCGCGCCGGGGATGGATGGCATAGCCCTACGCTACGGCCTGTTCTACGGTCCAGAGGTCAGCACCTACACCCTCGCGGACATGGCGCGCAAGCGTCGACTGCCGGTCTCGCGACCAGCGGGCGTCACCTCACCCATCCATATCGTCGATGCCGCGGCGGCGACCGTCGCGGCCCTCGAGAGGGGGCGCGGCGGAGAGCCGTACAACATTGCCGATGACCACCCGGTCGGCTTCGACGAATACGTCCGAGCCATCGCCCGAGCGGCCGCAGCCCCAGAACCGCGCCGAATACCGTCGTGGCTGTTGCGAGCCACCCCGTATATGCATGCGCTGATGGTGCGCACCCGTATTCGCCTGTCCAATGAAAAGGCCAAACGCGAGCTGAATTGGTCGCCTCGATTCCCGTCCTGTCACGAGGGGCTTTCTGCTATCGACTGGGGCTGAACGCCGAGTCGGAAAGTATCGATGATCCAGGCGAAATTCGCCGAGCAGAGAGGTTCGCAAGATGACTGCTGACGACATACGTCGGGACAGCGGCTCCGACGTACGCAGGATATTCGAGAAGATCGCCGGATACTACGATCGGATGAACTTCGTCATGACCCTCGGCCGCCATGAACAATGGTGCCGAGAGGTGGCCGCACGAGTCGCACCGCCGGTGGGTGGGAAACTCTTGGATTTGGCCACAGGGACAGGTGTGATCGCCTTGGCAGCGGCACGCAAGTACCCTGCCGCGACTGTGACAGGCATCGACTTCTCGGAGGAAATGCTGAGTCGGGCCAGGACCAAGCCCGGGGCGGGCGCGGTTCGATGGCAGGTTGCCGATGCGGCACGGCTACCGTTCGAGGACGAATCTTTCGACGGGATTACCGAAGGCTATCTACTCCGAAATGTCGATGACCTCGGCGAAGTTCTTCGCGAACAGCATCGAGTTCTCAAACCCGGCGGCCGACTCGCAGTACTCGAAACCTGCCCACCGAGTGGCCCGGTGAAATCGGCTGTGGAATGGGCGCTTCGAAAAATGGTTCCGCTTTTGGGGCAGATCGTGGCGCGCGACCGAGCATCCTACGCCTATCTCGGATCCACCACGCTCGCCTTCGTGTCACCACAACAGATAGCCGACATTCTGCACGAACTCAATTTTCGGGAAATCGGGTGGCACAAGAAATTCTTCGGTACGAACGTCATATTGTGGGCCACCAAATCGAGGTGATCAGCCTCCGGATTGCCCTACTCAGCTCATCAACAGCGCGGCTGCCGCCCGTTCGGCCAGGTCGGCCGCATCACTCGGAATCGGGCGACCCGACCGTAGATAGCGCCGGATCATCGCGGCGGGCACGTCCACCACTGCCAGTATCACCCGATCGGCGACGCGGTCATCGCCCCCGCCGAGTCGACGGGTGACATCGGCGATCGCCTCCTGCACGGCGGCATTGCCCCGTCGGGTCGATTCCCGTGCCGCGTCGTCCCATTCGCGCGCTCCGAGCTCCTCCGCCCCGGCCGCTACGACGGCCGCATCCCCTGGATGCCGGCGCGCCCAGTCGACGGCATGCCGGGCGGTCCGCCGCACAGCCAACTCCGGCGGATCGATGGCGAGGGTCGTGAGAACTCCTTCTTGGAAACGGGTCAGGGTGCGCAACCACAGCGCGGACAGCAGGGCGGACCGGTCCGGAAACCGGTGGTACACCGACCCGCTGGGCGCGCCGGCCGCCCGCGCTACCGCAGACATGGTGACCGCCGCCGGACCCGACTCGGCCAGCAGGGTCGCGGCGGCGTCGAGCAAGCGGTCCGTACTGTGCTTGGCCGGTCTTCCCATGGCGTGGAGACTATGCTCGAATTCGTTTTAGAGACAATTCTCTAAAAGTGAGGTGCGTCGGGCCGTGGCCGTCCTGAATGTGCAGTCACGGCGCCTATCAGCACCGGCCAGCTCCATGTCCTGGTATACGCCTGGCAACCGCAGTACCATCGCCCTCAGATCCCGTCTGCTGAATCACTGCCGCCCATGCGCCGGAATTACCCATCATCGCAGATGACAGGAGTGCCATGTCTCGAGTCACGTTCTCGGTGGATGGTCTGCACTGTCAGGGATGCGTCGGAACGGTCGAGAAGGCGATCTCGGCGATTCCCGATGTCCATCGTGTCAGTGTCGACCTCGATATCGAAGGACTGTCAACGGTGACAGTCGATGCCGATCACAAACTGCGCGCCGACGAAATCCAGCGCGCACTTCGCAGCGGCGGAAACTTCACGTTGGTCTGAGTCGCAGCTGTGCGCAGCAGGCCACGATCAAAGACTTTGTATCCCAAGCGATCTGCGAATACTTCACCGATCAGGAACATGGTCTGCTGCGAGATGTTTCGCTCGACGAAAGGTTTGCGCTGGGATGAGCGCGGGGCAGTTCGGCTAACACGCCACCTTTTGGCAGGCAGGACACAGCCCATGCAGGGTCAGACCTGCGGTGTCGGCGAGTTCGAACCGGCTGCCGCGGCTGGCGTGGTCCAGCGCGGTTGTCAACTGTTCGGCGGGGACTTCGATCACCACCGAGCAGCGAGTGCAGACGGCATGGTGGTGGGGACGCACGGTCAGACCGTAGCTCGCGGCCCGTTCCCCAACGGTGAGCACGTGCAGGGCACCCATCTCGACCATCCGTGCGAGGGTGCGATAAACCGTGGTCAAGTCGACGGGTTCCCGACGTTCGGTGAGTCGCGCAACGATCTCCTGCACCGTGAGGTGTCCCGCTGCCGGGTTGCTGGTCAGCACCGACATCACCGCCAAACGCGGTGCGGTGCAACGTAACCCGCAACTGCGCAGGATCGATCGTGCGCGCTCGACCGCTGGGTCGCCGGATGCACCCGCAGTAGGCTTCGGCCTGGTGTCGTTGTCGATCACGGTCTGGCCCACGAACGGTGAAGCGGTTGTCGCCGAATCGTCGACCTCGTTCATGGTGTACCTCGTTCGCCACGGAACCGCTTTCCTCTTCTAACGCTACTATCTGCGTATGAATGCAGATTATCTGGTAATGCGGTTACCACATGATCAGCTGCGTTGGTCGTCGACCTGTTGAGGATGTTCGCTGATTCGACCCGTGTTCACACACTGCGGGCTCCGATCGATGCCGTACTGTCTGTGAACGATCTGGCTGGCCATGTCGGTAACCAAAACACCGCAGGTGCCCCCTAACACCTGACGAAACTGCGGATGGCGCGATCAGTGCGCACCCGCGATGAAGGCAATTGGTGCTCTATCGGCTCACAACAACCATGTGCGTCAACTGTTTCTCGGCACAGCCCATATCGCCGCACAGGGGTCCAGGCAGCACCGCGGCGGTGTCGATATCAGTGCCCGGCGAACCCGCTCGAGACGGAAAGGAAATCCAGAGATGACCGACCAACACACCCATCACGAGCCGCATTCTCACGCGCACAGTCACGGCACACTGACCCATACCCACGCCCACACCACACACGAGCATGACCACGTCGAACACGAACACACCCATACCCATGACGGCGTGGAACATTCGCATCGCCATGTGCATCAAAGCGATCTGCTCGACGATCACTCGCACACCCACGACTGAGCTGTACCGGGTGGGTCATTCGGGCTGCTGGACCGGCAATCGAGTGCGCGCATGGATGAGGTTGGCTGCAAGCAGTAGTTCGCGGTCGGCAAGGACGGCGGCCGGTGTTGCCTCAGCGAGGATCGTGTGGTCCTCGCCGAAGACGATGCAGCGGTCCGCGAATCGATCCAGGCTGTCGAGGTCGTGGGTGGCCAGCACGATCGTTTTGCCCGCGTCGGCGAGATCCTCGATCAGTTCGGTCAGCCACTCGCTGGTGCGTGGATCGAGTGCGGCGGTCGGTTCGTCGAACAGCAGTACTTCCGGGTTCATCACCAAGACGGTGCCGATCGCGACGCGCTTCTTCTGCCCACCCGAGAGCTGAAACGGCGCACGGTCGGCGATATCGGCGATGCCGAGCAGGGCAAGGATGTCCTCGATCCGGGCCGCAACGCGGTGGCGGTCCAGGCCGAGTTGCAGTGGGCCGAAAGCGAGTTCGTCGCGCACCGTCGGCGAGAACACCTGCGCATCGCTGTTCTGGAACACGAAGCCGATCCGTGATCGGAAGCCCATGTTCATCTGCTCGTCTTCCAGGGCGTCCTCGGTGACCTTTTCGCCGAACGCGGCGTAGGTCCCGCTGTCGGGAAACATCAAGCCGTCCAATATTTTCAGCAGCGTGGATTTGCCACAGCCGTTCGCCCCGATCAGCGCGACCTTCTCCCCCGCTGACACCTCGAGCGATACCCCGCAGAGGGCATCGAACCTTCCGAGATACTGGTATCGGAGGTCTGCACACTTCAGGATCAGCTCGTCGTTCGAAGGCAGAAGACAGCTCTGACCGGATGTGGACTCCTCATCCGGCGATGGCATGCTCACCCACCAACAGTGCTGCCCCGAATACCGCAACAGCGAAGGCGAAATGCAGGTCACTGCTCGACGGTCGCGGCTGGGCAAGGACTTTCGCATCACCACGATATCCACGCGCGACCATCGCTTGATGCACCTCCTCCGACATCGCCATCGCTTTCCCGAACATCGCGCCAGCGGTGGCGAACACGAACCGACGCGCGTACTTGTCCTGCTTCTCGGCGCCGACCGTGCGGGCTTTGCGCGCCTGGTACATATCGGTGACTGTCGCCAGCAGTAAGAACAAGTAGCGATAGGCCATCCCGATGATCAGGATGAACATGCGCGGTACGCCGAGAGTGCGCAGTGCCGCCAGCAGCCGCGTCCAAGGCGTGGTCAGCGTCAGTAGCACGACCACACTGATCGAGGACGCGACGCGGGCCACGACCAGCAATGCCGCCATGAGACCTTGCCGGGTGATCCCCTCGGCTCGACCGTGCCAATGCCACAGAGTCACGATCACGTCGCCGTCGGTGACCACACTCAATGTCGCGGGGATCAGCACGATCCCGGTGAAAATCGGGACGAACAGCCACACCCGCTTGACGAAGAATCCGACCGGCAGCGCACTACCCGCTGCCAGGACCAGCGTCGCGGCATACAGCACAATCAGTGCTGCGATGGTGTGCAGGAACGCCCCGACCAGCAATAGCCCGAACAGGGTGACGATCTTGACGCGGGGGTCGATTCGTTGCAGCAACCCATGGTGGACGGAGGTGTCGTCGCTGAACATCACCCGCCGCATTAGGTCCGCACCGCCGGCCAGCGTCTTCTCGACATAGGACCCCTTGCGGCGCTTGCCGATACACCCACACGGGCACAATGCGACATCACGAGTGAGCAACCAGTTCGGGGCCGACACCGGACGCGGATCGGTGGCCGCTGGGGTGGTCATGCGCCGGTATCGGCCGGGCTGCGGGTGGGTTCGGTCCGGGCCCCGGTCGAACGGCGCGAGCCGAGCATGCGCAAGCCGATGGCGACGAGGTAGACCGCCGCGCCGACCACGACGATCCCAACCGCCGCCGACACCAGGTAGCCGATATTGGGATGGGAACCATCGGAGAATCCGTAGTCGCCGAGCAATGTGTGGTTCCAGAACCCGGCATACTTCGCAAGCCCCGTCGGTACCGTGCTGAGCCCGAGATCGCTGAGATCAAGCTCCGCTGGCGAATCTTCACCGAAGGCACCGCCCGGCGCCAACAAACCCAGCGGCGTCAACAGCACCAGCGCCGCCATCACCGACAGTGCGACCACGACCGGGCGCGGTTTCGGTTTCGGCGCCGCGTTGTCCGCCGCATCGACGGGCACTCCCGCATTGTTGACCTGCAGCAGCGGAACATTGGCTCGCTGCAGGTACGCGACGACACCACCGGTAAGCGCGGCTTCGGCGATCCCCGCGATGAGCAGGTGGGCAAACAGCATCGCTGGCAACGCTTGCGACAGATGGTAGGGCGAATACAGCGGCGTGCCCGAGGCATCGTGGAACAGATCAGGCTGGATGCCGAGCTCTATGCCCACACAGACGGCGGCGGCATTGAGGCCGACGTAGCCACCGACCGCGGCAGCCGCGCCCCGGCGCCATGAGGTCAGGGTGCTCCCGCTGGCAAGCAGTCGATAGATCCCATAGGCGCAGAACGGCAGCGCGACGCCCATGTTGAACATGTTGACACCGAACGCTAGTACGCCGCCGTCACCGAACAACAGTGCTTGGAAGGCCAACGCGACGGCCACGGCTATCAGCGCCGCCCACGGCCCCAAGAGCACCGCGATCAACGCGCCACCCACCGCGTGCGCCGTCGTACCGTCCGGGATCGGAATGTTGAACATCATCACCAGAAACGACGCCGCTGACAGCATCGCCAGCGTGGGGACCTGTCTGGTCTTGACGACATTCTCGACCCGACGCGCCGCCACCGCGACCATCGGAACAGCCACTGCGTAACCCACCGCGCAGGTCGCCGGCGATAGATACCCGTCCGGAATGTGCATCGAAACTCCTCGGGATCTATCTGCAAGTTACTGGCATCAACGGTAACCCTCGGTCACGGCACAGACCAGCGCATCGCACGAATCGTCGCCGAGCAGAGATGGCCGTCGGACGCAGCGAAGTCGACATCGTCGGCCCCGGCAACCAACTCGAAAACCCCTCAGCCCCGGCCTGATCGACAGTTCACCTCGACCGCCAGCCACCGCCTGTCCACGCCGCAATGCCTCGGCAAGCGCGGAGTGCTGTTCTCCTTTGCCAGTACCGACCGCGCAGGAAACATCTCGAAATGCCAGTCCTTCAACACATTTCGAAAAGTTGAGGCTGATGAAGTGCAGGCAGGAACGCACCTTTGTCGATGAGCCGCTGGTCATCTCGACACCGACTTGACGCACCGCGAAGACGCAAGGCGCGGTCGCCGGTCCGAGGAGGGGCGTAGCCGTTCCAGAACCACCGCGGGTAGTGCGTGGATGTCTGGAACCGGGAAGGTGCTTGGTCCGACTATTTCAGCTCGGGGCTGTCTACGCGGCGATGCGGTTGGAAGGAGTGGGGCGTGCAGATGGGTCCGCAGGTCCGTTCGGATCCGGTGGCGATGGCGTCGGTGACCGGGATGCTCACTGCGGCAATGGGGTTTTCGATGTTGCAGTTGTTCCTGCTCGGTGCGCTGGGTCCGCGGATCGTGCCGGATCTCGGTTTGTCACCGGCGATGCTGGGCCTTACGACAACCGTCGGGTTCGGGATGGCGGCGTTGCTGTCACCGATGGCCGGGCGGATGGTGGATGTGCTCGGCCCGCGCCGATGTCTAGCTGCGCTGTTGGGGCTGGTTACTGTGGCGCTGACGCTGATCGCTGCCGCGCCGGAGTATTGGGTGCTGTTGTTGGCGGTGGGGCTCGGTGGTGCGCCACAGGCGTTGGCGAATCCTGCGACGAACAAGGCGATTTTGGCGGTGGTCCCTGCCGTGCGTCGGGCCGGTGTGACCGGCACCAAGCAGTCCGGTGTCCAGTTCGGTGCGATCGCGGCTGGACTGCCGCTGACCGCACTCGCTTCGGTGGCGGGGTGGCGGGCATCGGTGTGGGTCGCGGCGGGAACCGCGGCCATGGCGGCGCTGTGGGTGTGGCGGACATTGCCCGCTGATCCGAACCGAGACGAACAAGCCAGCGCCGCTTCGCGATTCGCAGCCAGGCCGACCGGGACGGTGACCGTGGGTGTGGTGCCGTGGCTGACCGTGTTTTCGGTGTTCCTTGGTGCTGGGATGGCGTCGATCAATACGTATCTCGCGTTGTTCGGGGAGCGTCGGTTGGGGTTGAGCGCTGCTGCGGCCGGCATGTTGGTCGCGGTGCTCGGCGTTGCCGGTATCGCGGGTCGGATCGGCTGGGCGCGGGTCGCGGGGCGGGCGGGTGTGGCGGTGGTGTTGCCTGCGGGGCTGGGGTTCGGGTCGGCGGTGTCGGCGCTGTTGTTGGCTGTGGCTCCGATGGTGAGCGGCCTGGTGTGGGTTGCGGTGGTTTCGGTGGGTGTGTTCGGGATGGCGGGCAATGCGGTGTCGATGGTGCTGGTGATCCAGCGGGCCGCACCGGGGCGGGCCGGACGGGACTCCGCGCTGGTCTCGGCGGGCTTCTTCGCGGGATTCGCTGTGGGGCCACCGCTTTTCGGTTCTCTGGTGCCAAGGATCGGTTACAGCTCCAGTTGGCTGATGGTTGCCGCGGAATTCGCCACCGCGGCCGGCGTGGCGGCGATGTGGGCGATGCGCGATCGAGTGCACGCGTGAGCGCAAGGACCGCAGCCGCGTTGGACACCGTGCTTGGCCGTGTCGCTGACACCCACGAGCAGGTCGGCGACCGGTTTCCGCTGTACGCCGACAGCAGGTCCGGTGAATGGGTGAGCACGGCGCGGGGGGCATGGACCGGTGGCTTCTGGGCGGGACTGCTGTGGCTGCGGGCGCTGCGCAGCGGCTCGGAGATCGACAGGGCCACAGCGGCGGAGGTCTCCAGTCGACTGGCCTCGTGGGTTGCGGCCGATACCTCGACGCGAGGGTTGATCTTCTGGTATGCAACGGCTCTGGCGGCTGGTCGCGGAGCTGACGCAGCCGCCGCCGAACTGCGTGACGCAGCCGCGCGCGCCTGCGCTGCCGACTTCGACCACGAATTGGGCGTACTGCCTTGGGGTTCGGCATTCGGTGGCCCCAGATTGCTGGCGCGAATGGACGGGGTTGCGGGTCTGCTACCGCTACTGGCCGCATCGAAGGCCCCCTCCGGCCTCGCGGCGGCGCGTAGGCATATCGATACCCACCTCGCCCGATGGCGTGCTGAGCCCATGGGTACACCGGCCTGGGAATGGACCAACAGCTCCTGGGTGCCGTGTCCGCAGCCGCGGCCGGGATGGAGTCGGGGCCGGGCATGGCTGCTGCTCGGACTCGCCGACGCCACCTGGCATGTCGATCCCGATTACCGTTACGTCGCCGAGGAATTGATCGATTACGAGTCGCCCCTGATCCCGGCCGCCGAGACGGTGCGGTCCGCGCCGCCGGACACCTCCGCGGCCGCGATCGAGGCCGTAGCATTACTGAAACTTGCTGCTGTGCAACGTGATTCGTACAGCACCGCGCGGTTGCGGAGTCGAGCGACAGACATGATCGAAAATCTGGTGACGATCCACCTGAGCGACGTAACCAGCGCGCGGCCCGCAGGAATGTTGCTGGATGGCTGCTACGATCTCGATCGCGGATCGGCCACCGAACACGAACTCGTCTGGGGCGACTACTTTCTCGCGCTGGCCTTGGCAATCCACATCGGTCTCGTTGGGCCATTCGATACCTGAACCGCCCTCACCGCAGCACACGGCGGGCCACCGCCTCGATGTGCAGTTCGTCCGGTCCGTCGAGGATGCGTGCCATCCGACCCGTCCTGAGCAGTCCGGGCAATGCGGTGTCGGGGCCCAGCCCGGCGGCTCCGTAGACCTGGACCGCGGAGTCGGCGACTCGCTGCAGTGTTCGGGCCGCCGCGACCTTTGCCAGTCCGGCTTCGATCCGGGCATCGTGACCAGCGTCGATGAGCGCGACGGCCTTGTGTACCAGGGGACGAGTACTGCTGATGGCGAGCAGCGACTCGAAGACGTGCTGCTGCACCAGTTGTCGATCGGCTAGTCGGCCCGTCGCCTGGGTCCTGATGCGGGCACGGTCGCACATCAGTCGGAAGGCTCGCTCTGCTTGGCCGAGCCAGCGCAGGCAGCGCAGGGTGCGACCGAGTTGCAGGCGTTCGCCCGCGATGCGCAGAGCGCCGCCGCGTTCGCCGATCAGGTGGGTGCCGGGCACGTGGACTTCGTCCAGGGCGATCTCCCACTGTCCGCCGACGCCCAGTATCGGCACTTCCCGGACGATACGGACGCCAGGAGCGTCGGTGGGAATCAGCAGCAGGGACAGTCCGGCACGGTTCGGCACGATGCCGTCGGTGCGGACCAGCACCGTGATCAGGTCGGCGTCCGCGCCGCCGCTGACGAACCATTTGCGGCCGGTCACAGTCCATGAGCCGTCGGGTCCGGTGGTCGCGCGGGTGGTTGTCATGGCGGGATCGGTGCCCGGGGCGTCGGGTTCGGTCATCGCGTAGGCGGCGCGCAGTTCTCCGGATACCAGCCGTGTCAGGTAGGTCTCGCGGATCGGGTCGGTGGCGTGTTGTTGCAGCATCCGCACATCCAGCAGCGACGCCGACCCGAGCACCGCGGGCCCGTGGTCGCTCGCGCCCTCTGCCTCGGCCAGTCGCGCATAGTCGGCGAAAGGCAGCCCTTGCCCGCCCAGCGCAGCGGGCAGTGGCAATGCCCACAGTCCCGCTGCCCGTGCGGCCGCCTTCAGCTCGGCCGATACCGCGGCGGCCGCGGACCCGCCCGCGTCGAGCTGTGTCTCTCTCGGCACCACCTGGTGGTCGATGAAGGTCGTGACCCTTTCACGCAGTGCCTCTGGATCTGAATTCGGCTGTACCGCAGGGGTTGGGACGCCCATGGTCGGCACCGAACTCCCAGATGTGAACGACTCCATGATTTCTCCTCCGCACTGGCCGGGAACCCGGGGACTCGACGGTCCGACTCCTGTGTTCGTGGAACTGGTCGGTGGCGACCGCCGCCGAGTTCCCGACGGCGCACGTCGTTCAAGAGGAGAGCCATGACACCCGGCACCATGCGAACATCGGATATAAGCCCACCTTCGATACCGCTGCGCGGCATGCGATTTCACGCGGGTAGCGGGCCTGCGACGGCTCTCGAGCATCTGCGCCTGCTCGGCGCCGAACCGGTCACCGGACGCGGTAATGCGGTACTGCTGACCGCCCCGGATGATGCGGTGGTCGAGGCGCGAGTGACCTGGGGCAGTGCGGACAATCAGGTATATGACGAAGCGACCGCGCAGGCCGCCGCGGGACTGATGCTGGTGCACGGCCGCCGCGACGGGTCACCGCGCGGTCTCGCGGTCGACTACATCGCTACCGCCACCGGAATCAGCACCATGCAGGGGCTGCTCGCTGCCCTCATCGGCAGGGTGCGCGGCGGATCCGCGACCGCCGTGGACATTTCGGCCGATCGCGTCGCGCTGCTGACCATCTCCCAGTATCTGGCCGCCGCGTGTGCCGATGACGACGAAGCCATCGCGCTCGCACCCGGCGGGCCGCCGTTTACCACGGCCGATGGTGTCCGATTCGAGGTGGAAGCGCTCGATGTCAGCGTGTGGGCCGAGTTCTGGCGGGCCATGGACGCACCGCAGGCCGCGTTGCGAAAGGGTTGGCGGCCGTTCCAATTCCGTTATGCAACGGCCTGCGCACCTTTCCCCGAAGACCTGCATCACACTGCCTCGGCGCGCACCTGGATCCAGGTGCGGGCGGCGGCGAATGCGTCCGGAGCGGACGTGTGCCGACTACACACCTTGACCGAGCGGGCCACGGAGATTCAGACCGAGCCGGTGCTGCCGTGGGAATTGATTGCGGGAGCCGAAAGGCGCACCGCTGGCAGCGGTTCCACCGGATCGACCGATCTTCCGCTGACGGGTTTCACCGTACTCGAGGCGGGTCGCCGCGTGCAGGCGCCGCTTGCGGCGCACCTACTCGGGCTGCTCGGCGCGAATGTCGTGCGGATCGAACCCCCGGGCGGTGACCCGCTGCGCGGTATGCCGCCCGCCTGTTCGGATATCTCGGCCCGCTGGCTGGCACTGAACCGCGGCAAAGACGCAGTGGAGATCGACATCAAATCGCCCACTGATCGAAAGCGACTGTCCGAGTTGGCCGCTGACGCCGATGTGTTCTTACACAACTGGGCGCCCGGCAAGGCCGAGCAGCTCGGACTCGGCGCCGAGGACTTGTCGGCCGTCAACCCCGGCCTGGTCTACGCCTACACCAGCGGCTGGGCGGATCGGCTGGCCGACGCCCCGATGGGCACCGATTTCATGGTGCAGGCCCGCACCGGAGTCGGCGAGGCTGCTCGACCGGCCGACGAACCACCGATGCCGTCGCTGATGACGCTGCTGGATGTGCTCGGCGGCATGCTCGGCACCGAGGCGATCCTGGCCGGTCTACTCGCCCGCGAGCACACCGGCCGAGGTATGCGGGTCGAATCCTCGCTGCTGGCCGCGGCAAACCTGCTGACCGCACCTGCGCTGGACCGGATCAGGGCCGGAGGTCAACCGCGCCGCCCGGCCGGATTCCGCCGCCCGCTGCCCACCGGCGACGGTCTGGTGGCCGCAACCGATGAGCACGCGAACGCGGCCGCCGATTATACAAACAGGATTCGCGAGCTGTCCACCGATGACGCCATTGCGCTATTGCGCGACAACGGCATTCAAGCCACGGCCGTAACCACCGACCTGGCCGACCTGCCCGCCGATCCCCGCTTCGCCGACGCCCTGACCACCGACGGGCACGGAGCTGTCGCTGTTTCGTCTGCTTGGAGGTTCCGATGACCGTCCTGATGCGCGACCTGGTCCCGCACCGGCTACGCCGTTCTTGGGCCGCCGATGGCGCCTGCCCCGACCTCGATCTGTATTCGCTGTTCCGCGCGCACCGGTGCCTGGACCCACACCGCACCGCCGTCCTCGATGCCAAGGGCAAACTCTGCTACACCCGGCTCGACGTACTGGTACGGCGGCTGGCGACCGGGCTCGCCGCCGAAGGCATCGGCCCCGGCGACGTCGTTGGCGTGCAACTGCCGAATTGCCGCGAGGCCGTCATCATCGACCTCGCGCTCGCCGCACTCGGAGCCGTGGCATTGCCGTTCCCCGCAGGACGGGGCATACGCGAGGCCGAATCGCTGCTGCGCCGTGCCGAAGCCGTCGCCGTCGTGGCCACCTCCGAGTTCCGTGGCCGCGACCACGCCACCGAGCTGTCCGAACTGCGCACCCGGCTGCCCACGCTGCGGTTCGTCGTCTCCGTTGGAACCGACACCCCAGACCGATGTCTCGCCTTCGCCAGGCTGCTGCGCGCCGATGACGAGGCGTTCATCCCGAATCGCCCCGATCCGGACGCCGCGGTCCGGATCCTGGTCTCCTCGGGGTCGGAAACGGAACCGAAAATGGTGGCCTACACCCACAATGCGCTCATGGGCGGGCGCGGGAACTTCATGGCTTCCCTGCTGCGCGACGGCGCACCGCCGCGCAGTCTGTTCTTGGTCCCGCTGGCCTCGGCGTTCGGCAGCAACGGCACCGCGGTCACCCTGGCCCGCCACGGCGGCGCACTGATCCTGCTCGACCACTTCACCCCGCAAGCCGCGATCGCCGCGATCGAACGCCATCGGCCGACACATGTGTTCGGCGTCCCCACGATGGTGCGAATGATGCTCGACCACAATGCTGCCGCCGCCGACACTTCCGCGCTGACAGCGCTGGTGCTCGGCGGGTCGCCACTGGATCGGGCAACTGCCGAGGAGGCACAGCGGGCTTTCGGATGCCCGGTCGTCAACCTCTACGGTTCGGCAGACGGTGTGAACTGTCATACCGGACTGGTCGAGGACGCAGCGGCTACCGCGAGTCCCGGTGTCCTGGTGGGGCGGCCCGATCCGCGCGTCGCCGATATCCGGATCACCCGGACCGAGACCGGCGAGATGGCAGCGGTCGGCGAGACCGGGGAGATTGTGGCGCGCGGCCCCATGACACCGCTGTGCTACGTCGGTGCTCCCGAACTCGACGCCCGTTACCGCACCGACGACGGCTGGGTCCGCACCGGCGATCTCGGCGTCCTCGACCCCGAGGGACGGCTGCACGTCGTCGGGAGGCTCAAAGACGTTGTCATCCGGGGCGGGGCGAATATCAGCACCGCCGAAGTAGAGCAGCTGCTGGCCGCCCATCCGGACGTGCGCGATGTCGTGTGTGTCGGTGTGCCACACCGGGTTCTGGGCGAACAACTGGCCGCGGTGGTGGTCGCGCGCGCGAATCGCCGCCCCGACCTCGCCGGATTGTGCGCTCACCTGCGGTCCCAAGGACTCGAACGCGGAAAACACCCCGAGTCCCTGCTGCTGCTCGACGCTCTACCACTGACCCCGGCGGGCAAACCGGACCGCGCCGCGCTGCAGTCCCGACTCATCGCAGCGACAGGCTGAAACCAGCTGCGGGGCAGGCACTTTCAACACCTGCTTGGCAACTGATCGCCACGATCAGGAGCCCGACATGGCCTTCTTCAGCGTGGTCGCGGCGTCGCGGTAGACGGTCAACAGATCCAGGTCCTGACCCGGGTAGTTGACGATCGAGACCTGCTTGGCGCCCGAATCCGGCAACACCGCTCCGGTGGACATGTGCGCATTGTCGAACACGAAGTCCGGCTTCTCGGCCGCCAAACCGGCCAACTGCCCGGGAGTGACGGCTTCGGGTCCATAGGTGCCGACGATATCCGCACCGGCCAGCTGCGCGGCCCAGGTCGAAAAGACCTGTGCGACAACGGTCGGCTGCTTGCTGCCGGGCCATGCCGCCCGAATGTCCTTGCCCAGCTTGTCGTATTCGGCGGCGAACGCGGTCACCCACGGATCAGCATGGTCGGAGGTGCCGAATTCGGTGCCGAGCGACTTCACCTGTGCGGTCACCTTATCGGCGGAATTATCGAGATTCACCTCGATCAGCTTCGCCTTCGAACCCGCCGCCTCCTTGATCTTTCCCGCGAACGGTTCGAACGACGCGTACAGCACGAAGTCGGCCTCGGCGACCGCGGTCAGATCCGACGGTTTGGGGTCGTAGTCCGGCGCGTGGTGCACCGACGCGGGCACGATGACCTTGACGCTCTCGACACCCGCCGCCTTGGCGAACGCCGCCTCCCACGCGGTGGTGGCGACGACCTTCGGTTGGTGCTGCCCATCGTGGTGATCATGCTCGTCATCGGTGCTCGAACAGCCGCCGAGCAGCACACCCGCAGCGACCGCGAGGCCGGTTGTCCAGGACAGGCCCGCGATCAATGAGCGGAAACGTGCCATGACTGTGTTCTCCGTTCAGGAATGAAGTGAGCCGCGAGGGCGACCGCCCCAGCGGTGAGCACCAGGACCGGCCCCGGAGGCAGGTCGAAGGTGAGGGCAAGGAGGAATCCGATGAGGTTGACGGTGACACCGATGCCCATGGCCCAGAAGATGATCGAGGCCAGCGAATGCCCGAGCCGACGCGCGGCCAGGGCTGGCAGCAAGGTGAGCGCGTCGACGAGCAACGCCCCGGTGAGCCGGATCGCACCGGCAACCGCGACGGCCACCAACACCAGCAGCACCAGAGTGAGCCACCCCACCGCAACGCCGGATACCAGCGCCAATTCCCGATCGTGCAGCAGCAGCGCCAGATCGCGGCGCCGCCACCACAACAGCGCGGGCACCAGCACGGCCAGTACCGCGAGCACCACCACGTCCTGGGTCCGCACCGAGAGAATGGAACCCCACAGCAGCGCGAATGCCGCTGAGGCGTTCACCCCGGCCACCGAAAGCACCAGCAGCGCCGCCGCGATCGCCAGGCTCATCAGCAAACCCATTGCCCCGGACAGACTTTCCGGTGTGCGAGCCAGCGGGCTGATCCCGGCTCCGGCGACCGCGCAAGCCACCAGTCCACACAGCGCCGGATCGAGACCGGTCAGCATTCCGACCGCGGCGCCGAGCAGGGCGACGTGCATCATCGCGAACCGCACCGGAATGATGTCGAGCCCGACGATAACCACCCCGATGACCGGTAGCCCGATCGAACCGAGTACCAGCGCCACCCCGGCCCGCCGCACCGGCATCAGCCCGAGCAAATCGCCCAGCTGAGCAGGTCCGTTCACGCCACCTCCCGCAACCGGCCCGCCGCCATTTCCAGCACCCGGTCGCAGCGTCGTGCCACGGCCCGGTCGTGGGTGACGACGACGAGGGTGACCGGCAACTCCGTGAGCACGTCGGCCGCCTCCTCCTGGCCCGCGAAATCCAGTGCCGCCGTTGGTTCGTCGGCCAGCACGATGCCCGCACCGGCCGCGACACAGCCGACCGCGCGCGACAGGTGCATCCGCTGCAACTGCCCACCCGAGAGCGTGTCGAGCGGCCGGTTGACCAGCGCGCCGACGCCGAGCCGGTGCGCCATCGCCGCCGCCTGCTCGCGGTTGCCGCTGCTGGCCAGCAGTTCACCGGCCAGCAATGGAAACCGGCCTGCGGCAGGGCGTTGCGGAATCCACGCGCACACGCGACGGCGGCGGGAAATCTCGGCGGCCCCGCGCCCGGTGCGGCCACCGACAACGATCTCACCCCGCACCGCGGTATGCAGGCCGAGCACCGCACGCAGCAGGGTCGTCTTGCCGGATCCGTTGGTGCCCGTCAACGCGACCCGCTGCCCGGCGCGCACGTCCAGGTCGATATCACTGACCACCTCGACGCCACCGTGGCGACACGACACCCCCACCAGGCGTAGATCCAACCCGCCCATCACACCACCTCCGCGAAACCCGCCGCGGCCGAACCGCGCGCACCTGGCAGTAATCGCACCGAAGCGACTATCGGTTCCGCGTCCGCCTGCCGGTGTCCATCGGCCGCCCGCAACTCGATGATCAGGGTTTCGCGTGCCCGCGCGACCCTGGAGCGGATCGTGCCGACCGGGCACCCGACCGTTTGCGCGGCCTCGGCGTAGGACAGGCCGAGGACCTGGGTGAGCACAAATGCCTCGCGCCGATCATCGGGCAGGGCGCGCAGCAGCTCGGCGATGGCCACCTCCTCCGGGAAATCCGGCACGTCGTGATCGCGGCGGTGCTGCTCCAGGGTTTGCTGCCAGTCCTCCACGTTCGCCTTCTTCGGTCGCGCCGCCGCGCTGCGGAACCGGTCGACAACCACCCGGCGGGCGATCGACAGCAGCCAGGTCCGCGCGGTGGATCGGCCGGCGAAGCGCGGCAGGCTACCCATCGCCCGCAAGAACGTCTCCTGGGTGAGATCGTCGGCGGACTGGACATCGGTCAGATGCGCGACGAACCGCCAGACGTCACGTTGAGTCGACCTGATGAATTCCGCCAGCGCAGCCCGGTCGCCATCCCCAGCGGCGATCGCGAGCGCGGTCAGTTGTTCGTCGGACATGATCTATTTCCGGATAGACAAACCCGATCGTCGGCGGAGCAGGAACCGCGCGAAAGAGCTCGCGGGATCAAGAAAATACCGCTGCCAGCGCGCAGCGGTGAAATAATCGCATGCATTGTCAACAAATTTCGATTCAGCGATGCCACATGGCATCGAAAAGTCCAGCCGTCATGTCGATTCCCCACACGGGCAGCGATCAACAGCCGTGGAAAAGGTCGAGATTCGCCGTCGCAGCGCACAACAGGCAGAAACCAGCACGGCACGCCGAAAGGATTCCGGCAGCCCGCGACGCGGCAATCAGGCGACAAGCCCGATCGGCGGCCCACGCCGGGCCATCACATAACGCAACAAGGCCCCGCGCAACACCGGCACCCCGGGATCGACGCCGACCACCGAACCAGGCACCCCATTGGTCACGCTCGAATGCACGAGCACCAACAGCAGCGGCACCACCATCCGCGCGTACAGCGCACGCAGCAGGGCGAACAGCGCCACTTCCCCGCACCAGAGCCAGACCGCGCACACCACCGCGGCCACGCTGTGCACGGCCATCATGCCCAGCGCGCGAGGATCCCCCGCAGCACCCGACATATCGTGGCCCCCGTGGGCACCGGCCGCCGCCACCCCGAACCACAGGTGCAGCACCACCTGCAGTCCCAGCAGCCCACTACCGATGGCGAGGATCCCGCGCTGACGGTCGGCCACCGCCCAAGACACCGCCGACGTCGCGGCGAAAGCCAGCAGCAACGCGGACGGCGCCACCGAATGGCGCGACACTTCCCCATGCCCGATGGCCGAAAGCAGAACACATATTGCCGCGAAAATCGTCGCACGTGTGACCCGCATTGCTGGGGACACGGGCGAACCATTCATAGCACTGTTCATCGTCGCACCCACGCGGCAACCGATGCCCGGAGGGTGCCCGCGCACCGGACCGATTCATCCCATGAACCCATGATTGTAGACAGGAGGATCAAGAGCGTTTTACCGGGTCAGGCCTTGCGGCGCGTGATCAGCGACCCGGCTCCGGCGATCAAGCCGACCGCACCGAGCACGATTCCGATAACGCCGAGCCACCGGGCCATTGTGTCACTCGACGACCCGCCCGCCGAAGCCGTCGTACGGATGTCGCCGTGATTATGCGTGCCACCGGCTTGCTTGGCGCCCAACGCCAGTGACGGGGCGGGATGCTCGGGCTCGCTGGCACCGGCCGTGGTTTCCTGATCCCACGTCACGACCTGCCCGTCGGAGTAGGTCTGAACCGCGGGCATGGTGAGAGTGTCGGTGTCGGGCAAGCCGTTGGCGAGCACCGAGAACTGACCGAACTGACCGGGGCCGATCCCACCGCCGGGATCGGCGGTCCAGGTGATCGCGGTGACATTGCGGGCGCTGTCCTTGCTCGCCACGGCCCGCCAACCCGGCATCATCTGGGTATCGGCAGCTGTCAACCCTGGAATCTGCACCACCAGCTCGACAGTCGCGCTGCTGGTGGCCGATTCGTTGGGCACCCGGAAAGTCAACACCGCCGAGCCGCCCCGCGCGGCATCCGGTGACGATACCGTGACATGTGCCGACGCGGGCGCGGCCAGCAGAACCACCGCGAACGCCGCGGCGGCGCCGGTGAATGCGATACGCGAAATCCAAGAACTGTTCATCGACGAGATCGCTCCTTCACAGTAAGGAATCGAACGCAACCGATAGTCGACTGACGACGTTAATCCTCTTTCGACTTCTGGTCACCGAAAATCCGGATATGTCGTGCAGGACGGATTTCCGTCGCTGTCGAACAGGACGATTGAATTCGCGGCGCAATGGATATAGAGCAATAATTCCCTACACCGCGCAACGAATGTAAGCCGACCGGCGTGAACGTGATGAAGTTACGCCTTGCCCCGGGAGCGGCTGAGTCTGCGATCAATTGTGCCGCAACAGTTTCAACCTCAGCCGATGCTGAACGGCGCACCCCACAGAACGGTCCAGGTAACGACCCCCTCGGTCTCCACCTCGACGTTCACAAAGGCACGCGCCTGCGCGTAGCCCGCACATCCGCTCAGACCGATGGTCTCATCGGCCCAGGAGACACCCCCGCTGCCGCCGCTGAACTGGTGGCGCCAGCGGTGCACCTCCTGGCCGAAGTCATCGGCCTGCTCGAGGTCGAGCAGATGAAACGCCGTCGCCTGACCGGGACCGAGGGTCAGATTGCCGCCGGAGGTGGCACCGACGCCGGGCCTGATGTTCTTCCCATCGCGCCAATCCAAGGTCCCCTGCACGCCGCCGGATGCACCGCCACCAGCGATATCGACCTGGCAGCCGACGACATAGCCCGGGTCGATTCGGCCGCCCCGCACGCCGGGACCGGACAACTCGACCCTGGCCGTGCCCGACACCCACGCATTGCGATGCACTGGCGTCGCCCCCATCGACGGACTGATATTCGCCGACTCATCGGTCAAGGTGATATCGACGACCGTGCCATCCGACAACGTCTTGGTCAGATGCGCACCGGGCAGCGGCACAAAGGTGTCGGCGTTCGCGGCGCCCACGGCGAAGAACCCGAGACCGGTAGCGATCGCGGCACTGTGGCGATGGCGCCGAGCCAGGCGGGCATGGTGGCGATGGCGACGAAGGGGTGGCCGAGGAAACCGATCGGGAATTCGATAGTGCGTACCGCGGTAACGGCTTCGGGGTTGGCATGGGTCAGCAGCCCGAGGTAGACGCCGATCCACAGGAATGCGAAACGCAGAAGCACCAGCCGACGCGGAAGTGTTCTTCACCAGCCGATTCGGGGTTGAGACGGCACTTGTCGGTGCTCTCACCTATCTTGGGCGCATCATGATCGACCGGGAGGGAGAACGATGGCCTCGAATCCGAGTGCCGCGCCGGATGAACCGGCTTGGGAAAGCGCTTCTGTCGTGCGGGTTTTGCCCGCTGTCGCACCGCGCAAACTGAACAAGGTGCCGTTCGTGGAACTGGCCGACGGACGCCTGCAGGGCGTGGTGTCGAGTGGCTCCGATATCTCACGCGTGTACGTGGCATCGGTGACCGCGGGGACCCATGGGCTGAGCTGTAGCACCAATAACAACCGGCCGTGCGGTGGGTTGAACCAGGGATGGGCCTGCAAGCATCTGGACGCACTCATCGATGAAGCGGTGCTCCAGTACGGGCAGGACCGGGTGGCGCGCTTCCTTCGTGTCGAGGTCCCGGAGGGCTCCCGACTCACGAACTGCCTCAATGGAACTCGTGACCCGGCTCCGGCCGCCGCGGTGTTCAGCCGGTTCCTGCGGCATCTGACCTATCTGGAGCTGCCGCGTAGCGCGACGCCGATCCCGGAGTTGCACTGGTTTCCGGCGGGGGTGGGTCGCTGATGCAGGCTGTACAACTGGCCGCGCTGGCGGATGCGCCCACCGGCGTCGCGGCGGCCCTGGACGCGGTGAGCGGCTTCGATATCGCGCTGGTCAACGGCTTCGCCCGGGTTTCCGAACCGCAGAGCGCGGCACTGGTGGCGCTGGCCGCGGCCGTGGCGGGTTCGCCACTGGCCGAGGCGGTGGCGGCGGCGGTGTCGAAGGTGAGCAAGGGGGCGATCGGCACGGATGAGCTGTCGGCACTGGCAGCCGCCCGTGCCGCCCTACTGGGCGCGGTGCACGACGCACTGGTCGACCAAGCCGATACGGCCCTGGGCCGCAATCGATCCGAGTGGACGGCCACACCGGATGCCGCCGCCCCGAGCCCGCTCGCGGCGGGTTCTCGCGCCTGGCTGGGCGAATTGGCCATCGCCGGATGGCGCGGCGTGGACCACGACCTGGTGGCGGCCGCGGATCAGACCGTGCAGTCGCTGCTGGCCGAACCCGCGCTGCGGCGGCTGGCGATGCTGCTGGACGGCTTCACCGCCGAACTGGGCGCGTCCGCACCGATCGCCACCATGGACCGGGTACCCGCGCGACGCTGGGCCGATCTGTGGACGCGCGCCCTGCTGCTGTCCTGGCGTGGCGCGGAATCCATTGTGAGCGAGTCTGTTTCGGGTCGCCTGCTGCCGCTGGGCGTGGACCTGCACGAGCACGGGACCGCGGTGCAGGTACAGGTGCACGGCGTGCTGGAGGTTGCGGGCGCACCAGCCCGCCGAGTACAGGCGTCGGTGGCGGCGACCAAGGTGGACACCATTGTGGGACCGGCGGTTTGGCAGTTGCTGAGCACGCACCGGCAGTTGCTCACCGCGCTGGCCGAGCATCGCGCGCTGGAGCTCACCGGCATGCCGCTGACGGCGACCGGTGACCTGCTGTGGGATGACGATCGGGCGAAGGCCGGGGAGGCCGCCGATCCGTTCGTCACCGCCACCGTGCAGTTGCCGCAGGCACAGGCCCCGGCCGTCGCGCCGCTGGATCGCGATCCGGTGCACATCGCCGAACCAGTTGTGCTCGAGGGATACCGGTTCCGTGACGGTGTGCTGGAAATGGGTGAGCAGCGGATCCGGGTGGAGCTGGACGCGCTGCCGTCCGCCAGTCCGCTCACTCCGGCCGGGGTGACCGGTTCCGGCGCCATGATCGGATTGCTGCGCTGGGATGCGGGCGTCTGGTCGGTGCGGCCGCTGGCCGTGCAGCGCAAGGTCAAGGGCGCGCTCACCACCTTCCACAACGGTGATTGGGCGCTCGGCCCGACGGATCCGAAAGTCGCCAAGGCACAGGCTCGGTCGGGCGATGCCGTGGCAGTGCTGCGCGAGCGCGCGGGACGGTTGCTGCGCAATTGACATCTTCCCCGCCCTAAAGGACAGGGATTCCTGGCTTCGCAGTCAGGGGTTCCTGCTTCGTCGCCGACCGCCCGAAAGGAGTACTCCTTTGAGGTCTTACACCAGCTCCACAGGCTGCCACCGCCAGCCCGGCGGCCGGCTTGCGTTTCCTCCCGGCCTGAAGGCCGGGGTTCCCACGGAAGAATCTCGATGACGAATCATGAAACGCGACGCCAGATCCTGTACTGGCGTCTCCTGGCCGGTGTCTTCACCGGAGATCAGCAACCGACGCTGGAGCAGGCCAGCGCGGGCATCGTCGACGATCTGGGTTTGCCGCTGGCCGTGCTCGATCCGAGCATCTCCATCGACAATGTGGTGCAACGCTATCCGGAGATGCAGGCGGAGTTCGAAAGCCTCGACTTCTCCGAAACCGGTGACTCCGCGACCGAGGAAGCGGCAACCGATGACGGCGGGAACGAGACCGAAGCCGCCGCGCCCCAATCCATCGGCGCGGCCGATGTCCGCACCGCCGCACTGGTTTCCAAGCTGCTGCTGAACGTCTTCGCCACCGGCTCCGGCCAGGTCAGCGCCACTCAGCTGGCGGGCTGGCAGTCCGACGCCAACTGGCTGCGCCGCAGCCTGGGCGAGGAGCAGGCCGGCACCGTGCAAGGCGTGCTCACCGGGCTGGAAGGCGAACTGGTGTCCCGCATGCGGCTGCGCGAAGTGCTGGCCGATCCGCACCTGGCCGCCCAGCTCACCCCGAGCATGTCGCTCATCGAACAACTGTTGCGCGACAAGCACAATCTGTCCGGCGTGGCCCTGGCCAATGCCAAGCGCCTCATCCGTCGCTACATCGACGAGGTCGCCGAGGTCCTGCGCGCCCAGGTGCACCAGACCAGCGTCGGCACCGTTGACCGCTCGGTCCCGCCCAAGCGGATCCTGCGCAACCTGGATGTGGACCGGACCATCTGGAAGAACCTGCCCAACTGGAACCCCGAGGACGAGCGCCTCTACGTCGACCGGCTCTACTATCGCCAGACCGCCAAGCGCACCGTCCCCGCTCGCATGATCGTGGTGGTGGACCAGTCCGGTTCCATGGTCGACTCCATGGTGAACTGCACCATTCTGGCGTCGATCTTCGCGGGCCTGCCCAAGGTGGATGTGCATCTCATCGCCTACGACACCCGCGCCCTGGATCTCACCCCGTGGGTGCACGACCCGTTCGAGGTGCTGTTGCGGACCAATCTCGGTGGCGGCAACGACGGCCCGGTCGCCATGGCCATGGCCCAACCCAAGATCACCGACCCGAAGAACACCGTGCTGGTGTGGATTTCGGACTTCTACGAGTTCGACCGCTCCCAGCCGTTGTTCGAGGCCATGGAGGCGGTGCACCGCTCCGGGGTGAAGCTCATCCCGGTCGGCTCGGTGAACAGCTCCGGCCACCAGAGCGTCAACCCATGGTTCCGTGAACGGTTCAAAAACCTTGGCACCCCGGTGATTTCCGGACGCATCCAGAAGCTCGTGCACGAACTCAAGAACTTTCTCGACTAGGAGACCAGCCATCATGAACGACGTTTTGCGCGCCCCCGCCGAGGTCAAGTACGCCGAGGAACTGGATTGGCTGGAGTCCGTCGACGACGGCCCCAAGCCGTTCGCGTGGCGGCTGAGCCCGAAGATGGTGCGGCTGTTCATTCTCGGCTCCGAACGCGCCGACGGACTGGACCGCCAGGTGGAGCAGAAGTGGTTCGGTGACCGCAGTTTCGTCGAGCGCAGCATCGTCACCCTGGCCTCGGACCGGGGTCTGCTGCTCATCGGTGATCCGGGTACCGGCAAGAGCTGGCTGGCCGAGCTGCTGTCCGCGGCCATCAGCCGCAACTCCACGCTGGTGGTGCAGGGCACCGCCGGCACCACCGAGGACCACATCAAGTACTCGTGGAACATCTCCATGGTCATCGCCAAGGGCCAGTCGCGGGAGTCGATGATTCCATCCCCGATCATGGCCGCCATGGAGCAGGGCGTGATCGGCCGCTTCGAGGAGCTCACCCGCTCCACCAGCGACGTGCAGGACGCACTGATCTCCATCCTGTCGGAGAAGTACGTCTCCATCCCCGAGCTCGACGACGACAATGTGGTGTTCGCGCAGCCGGGCTTCTCCATCATCGCCACCGCCAACAGCCGCGACCGGGGTGTGAACGACCTGTCCTCGGCGCTCAAGCGGCGCTTCAACTTCGTGCGCATTCCGGTGGTGTCCAACAAGAAAAGCGAGGCGGAGATCGTGCGCTTCCGCACTGCGGAACTGCTGCGCCGCCATTCCATCGAACTGGAACTGCCGCCCACGCTGCTGGACATCCTGCTGGAGAGTTTCGCCGATCTGCGCGCCGCCGCGGCCGCCGCCACCAGCGACGACGACAAGCTGGAATCGGCGCTGTCCACCGCTGAGCAGATCGGCGTGCTCGAGGACGCCATCCTGCACAGCCAGTTCTTCGGTGCGAAGGAATTGGGCGCCGAGACCCTCGCCGGTTCGCTGATCGGATCCCTGGCCCGGCGCACACCCGAGGACTTAGCCATTCTGAACAAGTACCTGCACGGGGTGGTCGAGCCACGCGCCAAGGACAAGAAGGGCAATGCCGCCTGGGGCGAATTCCTGGAGGGCGGCCAGGCGGCGATCGCGAGGCTGTCGTGATCGCCTCCGATACCCGGCCCACGCCGAATACCTTTGCCGCGCTGCGGGATCAACTGGCGAACGCGGCCGTCGCGTTCGCCGGGACGGCGGGCGACATCCTGGCGGGCATGGTCGACGATGTCGACCGGGCGCTGTCCGAGCGGCTGGAGATCTTCCCGGTCTGTCACCACTCGCCCGCCTCCGGTCTGGCAATGGTGCGGCGGCTGCGCGAAAAGCAGCCGAGCGTCATCTACCTGGAACTGTGCGAAGACATGCGGCCACTGCTGGACGAACTGCGCAACTGCCGGTTGCCGGTTGCCTTGCAGGCCTTCGCCACTGATATCGAGGGTTTCCCGGCGGAGTGGGCGCCGCTGTCGGTGGTCGCGCCGATCACCGAATCGTCGGCCGAATACCAGGCCATCGCCTACGCGCTCGATACGCCGGACGTCGAACTGGTGCTGGTGGATCGGTCCACCGATCACGTCTTCCAGTGGGCTCCTAAAGAGGCGAAGTCGGAAACGTCCGCTGACGGCGAGCAGCCCGAGGACGACGGCCTGCACGGCGAAGCGGTCGGCATCGAAATCGGTGATCTGCGACCACGTTTCGCCGAGCTGGAAGAACACCTGCTCCACCACGGCAAGGTCCGGCACTGGTCGGAATGGTGGGACCAGTACGTCGAGCAGCCGCTCGTGGACGCCGACTACGACACCTACCGCCAGGTCATGGTGATGATCGGCAGCCTGTTCCGGCGGCTGCGGCACGGCAGCACCGTCGAGGACGAGGACCGCGAACGGCACATGTGGACCCGTATGCGGGAACACTTGTCCGCCAACGACATCGATCCGGCACAGGCGTTGTACGTGTGCGGCGCAGCCCATGCGGCCAGCCCGGTCGACCAGTTCGGGCTGACTGCGTCGGAGCCGTTCGAGATCTCGCCGCGCTCGGCCACGAAATGGCACTACGGGCTGATCCCATCCAGCCACTCCGCCATCGAGGCGCAGTTCGGGCTGGCCGGCGGCGCGGTGTCGATCGCAACGGCCACCTGGGCGAAGGGATTGCGGCGCGGCAGATTGCAGTCGTTCCAGCTGGAAGGCCAGCAGGGGACGAAGAAGCGCGCCAAAAAACTGCCGCTGCTCCCGGCAGCAGCGCAAGCCGAAGTAGCGGACCGGCTTTCGGGCTTCCTGTCCCGGCCGCCCGTACTCGACCCACTCGATGAGGCCGAACTCCTGGAGTGGTCGGTGGATATCGTCCGGCTGGCCCGGCGCAATGGCTACTTGGCCAGCACCGCCGACGCCATCGCCATCTTCGAGACCTCGATCCTGCTGGCGGGCTTGCGTAATCGCGCCCGTCCGACGCCATACGACTTCCAGGACGCGGCCGTCACCTGCCTCGAGAAGGACCGGGTGCCGGGGCGGCGCGATGTGCGGCGGCTGTGCGAAATCCTGCTCGGCGGCGACCGCATCGGCCAGGTCGGATACGCGGCACTGCCGCCGCTGGCCCGCGATGTGCTCGACCGGCTGCAACCGCTGGGACTGGACCTGTCCAAGCGGACGCTGCAGCGCGCGCTGCTGGACCTGAAGGTGAATCCGGACTTGCGGCCATGCTCGGATCTGCTGTGGCTGCTGCGCAGGTTGCTGCCGCAGGATGCGCTGCGGCCCATTATGGGTTCGCGCGGACTGGGTGAGACCTCGATCCAGGAGAGCTGGGATATCAGGCTCGGCACATACCAGCGGTCGCTGGTGGAGCTCGGCTACGAGGGCGTGTCGGTCGAGCAGGTGCTGGAGCAGCGCCTGCGACGTACGGTCGACGCACCGGACACGACAGCGGCGGTGGCGCTGGGCGCGGTCGAGGACGCGCTGGTCTATCTGGGATCGGTCCGGCTCGCCGCCGAGCTGGGGAATCGCGCGGTCGAACTCCTCGCCGCCGAACGAACGGTGGACGACGCACCCATCGTGCTGCGGCGCATCCGGGTACTGCTCAACTACTTCCGCTCCACCGAAGCCGGCCTGCCGACGTGGTGCGAACGGTTCGTGACGGCCGGGTACGCGCACTACTGCACCCTGCTGCCCACCGCTTTCGCCGCCGAGGAGACCGGACCGGCGCAGGTGGCGGCCATGCTGGGTTTCCTGTTCGGGATGGAGAACCTGGCGCTGACGCTGGGCTGCGATCACACCCAGCTGGAACTGGCGGTGCTGCAATCGCATCCGGAGGCACCTTCCAAGATGGCCCTGTTGTGGGCGGCGAGGTTCCAGCTCGGCATGCTGACCATGGCCGAGCTGCGCGAGCGGTGCGACGGGATGCTGGCGAATCCACTGGTGCTGCCGACGGTTCCGCAGTACGTGAGCGGTTTCGTGCAGGCCATCGACCCTGCTCCGGCGCTGAAACCCTTTGTGGTGGAGCTGTTGTCGAAGGCCTTCGGCACGCTGCCGGACGCGGTGCTACTGCCATGGCTGCCGAAACTCATCACCACCCTGAAGGACCAGGCGGGCGACCTGATCCCGGGGCTGGTCCGGGAAGCGGGCCGCACCTTTCCTGGCGCACTGCCCGCCGTGGACACCTTCGTGCCGCCCTGGTCGATCGAATTCACCACGGCCGCAACGCCGGTGGCGGCGGCACCACGCGGGCCGGTCACCGAACTACTGGCCGCCCACCCCGCCGCCTGCGACGCGCTCGCCGGACTGCTCGGCGTCGAGGGCGGCTGGCAGGAGGCCGGAAACCGCGAGGTAACCGATTTGCTCGACCGGTTTCCCACAACCGCCGCCGCGCTGGCGGCGCAGCTCGGAGTATCAGCCGCGCGGAGCTGACGCGGGCCTGGTCGGTCCGTCCCCGAAATGGGCGGACGGGTGGCCGCCGAACTGGCCCGGCCGATTGAGGTCGCGGCTTATCGATAACGGATCCGCACGGTTATTCATAGGTCAGCTCAGTCGTGGGTTCACCCGGCAGTTGGTGTGGAGGTATTGGGCGGTGCCGTTGGCGAAGTCGTAGATCGCGACTGTCTGGGCGTCCTCCAGCGGATCCGCCGGTGGCATCAGGAAATGTGTCTCGCTCACCGGGAGCAGTTCGTATCTGATGTGGTCTGGTTTCTGCAGCAACTCTGCCTGCATCGGGTCGAGGACCAAGGTCAGGTACAGCTTTCCGCCCTTGGCTGACACCTCGTACCGCGCGCCGGGTCGCCCGTAGACGCCTTCATACCTGGCCAGGTCGAGGTTCAGCGTCGGATCCGGTGCGGGCAGATCCGGGATGGCGGCCGTGCCGAGGTCAATGAGGATCTCGTTGAACACCTTGCGGTAGAAGCTTTCCCGCGGTCCGCCATTGGTCAGCATCGCGATGGCGGTGCCGGAGTCCGGCAGGAGCCGGAGCCGGGCGTTCTGACCGATCGTGCTGCCGTCGGTGGCGTAGACGGTTTCGCCGCGCCAGTCACAAACGATGAGTCCGAGCGCCCATTCCGGCCCGAACATGTACGGATCCGGTACCGGCACCCGCGAACTCGCCATCTCTCTGATGCTGTCGGCCGAGACGATGCGCTTCCCGTTCGGCGCCGTGCCGCTGTTGAGGAGAACGTGCGCCATCGCGAGCACCTCCCTGGTCGTCGAGGTGATGCCGCCGCCGGCCCCGAAGGCGCGCGGCAAGTGGTCCACCGGTGTGATGATGGGGCCTTCGTCCAGGGAACGGATCAGGTGCCCGGTCGCGGCCCGGGTGTGGTCCACCTGTTCACGCCAACTGTTCGTGCTGGTCAGTCCCATGGGGTCGAAGAGGCGATCCTGCATGACGTCGTCCCAGCGTTTGCCGTCGATTACCTCCAGGATCCGAGCGAGGATGGCGTAGCCAAGCGCCGCGCTGTAACCGTGGGTGTAGCCCAGCGGGAAGACCTGGGGCGCGGTGGTGATGTTGTCCACGATGCGCTCGTAGACGTCGTCGCCTTCGCCGGGATCATCGAAGACTTCCTCGATGCCGTTGGCGTGGTACAGCAGGTGACGAGGGGTGACCTTGGCGCTTGCCTCGGGATCGGCCACTGTGAAACCGGGCAGGTAGGTCCGCACCGGCGCGTCCAGGTCGACCTTGCCTTCGTCGACGAGCTGCATGAAGGCCAGCGCGGTCCAGGTCTTGGTCATGGAGCCGCACTGGTAAATGGTGTCCGTTGTCGCGGGTTCCCGCGTTTCCACGTTCTTGACGCCGATCGCGAATTCGGCGATCTCTCCATCGTGGAGCACACCGATCGCCGCGCTCGGAATGGCGTACTCCGCCAGGAGTTCGGCGACTCGGGCCTGAAGGCGCGGCGTGTCGATCGTCATCGCGGGAGACCGACCGCGTTCGCGGCATCCGCTTCGAAATACTCGGTCGTGGCGTACGTGCCGGCGTGCGCCTCGACGAAGTCCTGAACATCCTCCACGGAGTCGTGGGTGATGATGTTCACCGCCTTGGCCCCGTCCTTGCTCGCGACCGCCACCTTCCACTTGGCGCCCTTGGGGAGCTTGGCGTGCGCCTTCTTCAGGCCATCCCAGAACTTTTCGATGTCCGAGACGGTCGACACGGCTATCACATGCATCATGGTGTCCTCGCTGTTCAATCTTTCCGAATATGGAAAAGCTACGTTGCATTTTGTGATCCATCAACATACAAACTGAATAAAGGCAGGTAAAAACGAAATTCGTTGCAACAGGATTGCGAATGAATGCAATTACCCACTGCGGTTCGTTGCAATGTACTGTGGGTGAACGCAAGGAGAGGAGGTGCGCCGGTGCCGGGAGGCAGACTGACCCATCGAGACCGTCGCCGAATCGCGGCCTGGCTGGCCGACGGGCTCGGGTACGCCGAGATCGGCCGTCGGCTCGGTCGGCCGACGTCCACGATCAGTCGCGAGGTCGCACGCAACACTGCGCCCGGTGACTACCTGGCCGACCACGCGCAGCAAGCCGCCAGCCACCGCGCCCGCCGACGCAAGCCAACCCGACCCAGCGAGTCCGCGACCGACGCGCAGCCGACCGAGATGGTGCGCGGCTTCGTGGACCAGTTCGCGACCCTGCTGGCAGCGACCGGACTGCCCCGGATGACCGCACGGGTGTTCGCCTGCCTGCTCACCGCCGACGCCGGCGGCCTGACGTCAGCCGACCTGGTGGGGCGGCTACACGTCAGCCCGGCGTCGGTATCCAAGTCCATCGGCTACCTCGAAGGCATGAAACTGGTACTGCGCCAACCGGACTCCGGTGGGCGCCGCGAGCGGTACGTTATCGACGACGACGTCTGGCTCCAGGCATGGCAGGCCGATACCGGCGCGCACCGCGAGATCGCGACCGCCGCGCAGCAGGGCATCGAGATCTTCGGTGCCGACACGACCGCCGGCGCCCGGCTCGACACGATGGGCCAGTTCTTCGGTCGGCTCAGCGAGCAGATGAGCGGCAGCTCCCTCGCCGAGACCGTCGTGTACGACGCGCTGACCGTCATCGCCGCCCTCGTACACGCCGGCCGACCGCTCACCCTGGACACGCTGGCCACCGCGCTCGACTGGCCCCGAGACCGCGCCGTCGCCGCCCTGGACGCGATCCAACATCAACCAGTCATCGCCGATCCCCTTGTCCTGCAGGCCATCGAGCCCTCGACGTACACCCTCATCGCGAGACCGGACCGCCTGAGCCCGGCACAACGCGAAGCACTGGAGAAATGAATCACGCGAGTGCGCCAGCGCCTTCCATGCCGATCGCGTGATGTCGGCTGTTGGCCGAGCACCGATGCATCTGGTTGGTCGGTGAGCGGATGGTCAGTCCGCGGTGAGTCGGGCACTGCGCCGTCGTCGAAATCGACATGGAGTTCGTCTATCTCGACGGTGAATTCGACTCCTGTGTCGAGTTGTTACGGCTGCTCGCCGACGCCCGTGCCATGTTCGACGACATGATCCCAGCGTGCTACCGCAATCCATCGCACCGGTGAGCCATAACCGTCGACCACCATTCGATGTTCCATGCCGAAGCTCCCGAACTGACCGGCTATCAGATCATGTCGGGTTCGACGATTTTGTCTTACCTATCTGACATAGTGCAGCGCCATGGACTGGAAACCGTGGTTGTCACGCTGGAGCGAAGAGTGGATCCGCAGCACGGACCCCACCGAACTGGATGTGGAGGTCCTGCGAGATCGCTGGCTCGGTTTCGCCCCCGCGACCCTGGCGGCCGTAGCTGCGGCCGAGGCACGGATCGGCAGGTCGCTTCCGCCGTCGTACCGGGACTTCCTGCTGACCACAGACGGCTGGCGTGAGACCGGCGGCTTTGTCTGGCGCATGCGCGACACCTCCAACCTCGGCTGGCTACGCGACATAGAACCCCACTGGGAGTGGTGGAACGATCTCGATGAACCTGACCCGGATGCAAGCGATGACAACCCGTTCCGCCGGGGATTGCTGATCTCGTTGGAGGCCGACTCCGGGATTCTGTTCCTCGACCCCGGCGACGTCGACGATACGGGAGAGTGGGCCGCCTACAGCCTGTTCTCGTGGCGGGCCGAACCACCCACTCGCTACGAGTCGTTCACCGCTCTGATGGAGAGCTTGTACGACGAGTTCCACCAGCTACGCTAGCCCGAGGGCGAGACCCGTGATCATTGGAACGCCTCGGTCGAACAGGCCCGGCTCGACGCACTCGTCGGCGATATCGACGGCGCCGCAGCGGTTTTAGAGCAAGCTGAGGAATTTGGTCTAGTGCGCGCCACCGTCCTGCACGTCCATAGCCGCCGCATTCCGGGCGTCCGGTCGGTCATGATCAGCAACTGGGTGAACCGCCCCGACGACGTCCGGTAGTGCGACGATCCGCGCGCTCGGTCGCGCAACGTCATTGGCCAGCAATCGATCTCGCGAACGTCCGCATCTGCCGATTTGCATGCGTGACCGTGCGTGGAGTTTCCAGGCAGTGCCGAGTGCTCGACTGCGTTTTGCCGGCAGACGGTCACTGCGCGGTCGAGTGCGCCGGTCGAGTCGTCTGGTCACCGGGTCCGGCAGCCGAATCTCCGACGCCGTGCGACGACGACCGGCCTGAGCATCCACCAGCGTCGACAACAGTTTGCACCACATCGGCGACAAGATCGCCGCACTGACCCGGATGGCGTCTGGCTCACCACCGAAGGACAGCCCGTCGCCGACTTCGACGCCTCCTCGATCCGGTGGGCCGACGGCTCACCGATCGGTAGGCCATTCACTACCACGCTGCGTCGCAACGGATTCCACTACGACGCCGGCAACCACCGACTCACTCGCACCGGACACGGCCTACCCACTGGGAGTTCCGCTAGCTCGGCGCCGACACCCCACGCATGACCAACATCGTTCGCACACGGTACGAAGTCTGTCCGACAGCGGCCGTCGCGAGCCTGTTCCCCGGCCCATGTTCGGCGAGGTTCGGCAACACGCTCTATGATCGACGCGATGATGATTCCTTCTGATCGCAGATTGGGGGTCCCATTCGTCCAAGGTGAGTGCTGATGCTCACTGCGAAGACGAATGCGGACGATTCCCGCCCTTCTTTCTGGCTGCGCGTGCGTGAGTTCGCCGTGCCGCCCTCCATGATCGAGACCGCTACCGCTCGGCGTTGCGCCGGGGATTGGGGCGGGGCCTGTGCGGCCGCCGGTTTCGATGTCGATGTCGATTTACGTTCTATGACAAGGGCTTACGGCCGGGAGTTGGTGGCCCAGGTCCGGTCCGATCTCCGGCATTTGGCCCCGGACCTGCTGCGCTGGCACCTGCCGAGGGTTGCTCCGGATGGTTTGCTCCGGCCGGGATTGACGATCACGCTAGCTCGTTACCCTGGTGGCAGAGCCGGTTTCGTGCATCTAGTGGTCCGCACCGCACCGGCTTGGGCGGATGCCGGGCAGCGGATCGGCCTCGCGCTGTGGGATGGACCCGGTACCGCAACCGGCTTGCATCCGCATCCCCGGCCGGACCGGCGTTTCCGGATGGACCTACACCGTCACCTCTGGGATGCGCGCAGGGCCGATGAGCTGGGGATACGGTGCGGAGCCGAACCGGGTGCCGACCGGTCGGCGTTGGACCCGGCTCTGCTGGAGATTGTGCCGCGGGATCGCGGCTACGCCGTTGATCGCTGGCGCGCCGAGGCACGAATTCTGCTCGATTCCGAAGGGCTGCAGGAGAATACGTTTCTGGTGCGGCTAGGTGCCCGGCAACGGGTGATTGCCGAACTGGGGCCTGCTGGCTTGCGGATCGCGGCGGCATATCCGGCCGGAGCCGTCTCCGCGCTTCCGGTGCTGCCCGACGCCGCGACCTGGCAACCACCCGACCTGGAACTCCTTCGCACCGGCATGATCTCGCACGATCGACTGCATCCGCTGGTCGCCGCGGCACTGGTGCCGGACTACTCGCCGAGCGAATCCGTCTGGGGGCCAATCCAAGCGGAGCGAACACACCTGGTGGAATGCGGCGGCGAGCAACATCGAATCGGCTTGGTCGATGGTGCGCTGTCCGCGCTGGACCACGACCCGGGCGAGATCCGGCGCGAGGAACTGCTGGCCGCCCTGACCGGCACCCCGCTGCCCTGCTTGCAAGCCATCGATCAGGCACATCGCCAACCGGACTGCCTGACAGGCGTTCGCGAACGTCTCGCACACGGTGATACCGCCGGCGCACTCGCCGTTGTCGAAGGCATGCTCGGTCCCGAGGCGATCCTGCGTGACGGCGCTCTCCGGGACGAACTGGCAGCCACCGCGCAACAGCGAATCATGTATGGGCTCTATCGATCCGGCCTATCCGAACCGCAACTCGCCCCCGAATACCCCGGCGCTCGCCGTCCACGAGATCGCCGCGCGCACCCGCGCAACGCGACGAGCTACTAACCCTGCCAGAGCACTGCGCTCCGGCGCGAGGCAACTGCTTCTCGATCTTACGACTACCGCGCACAGCCGCGCGGCACGACCACTTCCCACCGTCGTATCCGTTGATCCCCCTACAACACAAGGTGATTCATATGTCTGCTGCTGTCACGTCCTCCGCTGCTCACACCTCTGCGGATCACGCTTCCCAGCTCGATATCGCCGCTGATCTGCTGACACTGCTCGGCGAGGCAACCACCGAACCGCGCCCCAACACCCAACTGGAGGCCCTCACCCTGGCGGTGGCCGCTGACCTGCCGGTGCTGCTGTGGGGCGAGCCGGGGATCGGTAAGACTGCGGCCCTGACGCAGCTCGCCGAAGCCCTGGATCTTCCGCTGACCATGGTGATCGCGAGCGTGCATGAGCCGTCGGACTTTTCGGGTCTGCCGATCGTCGGCGACGACCCGTCGGAGCACGGTATTCCGATGGCGCCACCGGACTGGGCGGTGCGATTGGTCCGGGCAGGCCGGGGGCTGCTGTTCCTCGACGAGCTTTCCACCGCGCCGCCCGCCGTGCAGGCTGCCCTGCTGCGGCTCGTGTTGGAGCGGCGGATCGGTTCACTGACGCTGCCGCCCGGCGTCCGGATCGTGGCGGCAGCCAATCCGCGCTCGTCGGCGGCCGATGGCTGGGAGCTGAGCCCGCCGCTGGCTAATCGGTTCGTGCACCTGCAATGGGTGCACGATCACGATGTGGTCGTGCGGGGTCTCGGCGGCACTTGGCCGCGCGCAACACTGCCGCAGCTCGACCCGGAAAGGCTCACGGAGGCAGTGGCGTTCGCGCGTCGCGCGGTGTGCGAGCTGCTCGCGGCGCGCCCGAAGCTCGTGCATCAGATGCCGAGCAGTGAAGCGCGCCGAGGTGGCGCCTGGGCTTCGCCTCGCAGTTGGGAGATGACGCTGCGGCTGATCGCATTCGCCACCGCCGCGGGGTCTTCCAGGGATGTGCTGTCGCTGTTGATCCGGGGCGCAGTCGGGGATGGCCCGGGTTTCGAGCTGCTGACCAGCCTGGACCGGATGGACCTCCCGGACCCCGAGACGCTGCTGGCCGATCCGGCGGGCGCTGAGCTACCCGAGCGCGGGGATCTGCGCCAAGCCGCGCTCGACGGTGTGGTCGCGGCGGTGCGTAAGCGCCCGGAGCGATCCCGCTGGGATGCGGCGTGGGTGCTGCTGGTCCGGGCGATCGAAACCGGCGCGCCGGATCTGGTGGTCGTCCCCGCGACCACACTCGCCACACTGCGCCAGGGGAATTGGGAGGTGCCGGCGTCGATCGAGAAGCTGGCGGGCGTGGTGTCGGTGTCGCAGCGCGCGGATCGCGCCGCCAATCTCGTGCGGGCCGGCCGATGACGGTGCCGGCAGCGGTTCAGAAACTGGATCTGGAAAAGCTCTTCGCCGCCCGGCTGTACGCCGTCCGAGTTCGGCCTTACCTGGCGACCGCCCTTTTTGCTCTGCACATCGTCGAATCGCGCCGCGTCCCGACGATGAGTGTGGACCGGTACTGGCGCTGCTACGTTTCGCCCGCGTTCGTGGACAGCCTGCCCGTCGAGGAATTGGCCGGGGTCTTTGTGCACGAGGTCTCGCACCTGCTGCGCGACCATCACGGCCGTGGTGAGCGCTTCGCCCGCGAGCACGAGTTGAGCGGCCCTGGGGAACGGCTGCGCATAAATATCGCCGCAGATTTCGAGATCAACGACGACATCTTCGGGGATGGACTGGTCCGCCCGGAGGGCGCGATCCTGCCCGCCGACATCGACTTGCCCGCAGGCAAACTCATGGAGGAGTACCTGCGGGAGTTCCGGTTCGCAACGTACACGCCGGGCATGGCGTGGCTCGATTGTGGCAGCGGCGCCGACGGTCTGGAACGCGAGTGGGAGCTCGGGCCGCTCGGCGCGGACGGCCTCAGCGAACAGGAACGCGACGGCGTGCGCTTCCGGGTGGCGCAGGGCATTATCGGCCGCCCGGGCAACGTGCCCGAAGGATGGCGGCGCTGGGCACAGGACGCATTCCATCCACCGCAGCCGTGGCGCGACCTGCTCGGCGCGGCACTTCGCGCGGCCGTCTCCGCGCCCGGGGTTGGCGAGGGCTACACCTATGGCCGGCCAGCGCGACGCTCGGCTAGTGTGCCCGGCGTCATCCTGCCGAGCCTGCGGCGCACGCCACCTCGCGTCAGCGTGATCATCGATACCTCCGGTTCGGTCAGCGACGCCGAACTCGGCAGCGCCCTACTCGAAGTGACCGCCATCTGCCGCGCTGCGGGCGGCCGCCGCGACCTGGTCACCGTGTTGTCCTGCGACGCGGCCGCCCGGATCGCGCACCCGCTGTGCGCGGCCGAGGGCATACCGCTGGTAGGCGGTGGCGGAACCGACCTACGCACAGGCTTCGCCAAAGCCCTTCGCGCCCAACCCCGCCCGGACGTTGTCGTGGTCCTCACCGACGGTCAGACGCCCTGGCCCGAGGCCAAGCCGTGTTGCCGCACCGTCGTGGGCCTGTTCCGCCGGGCCGCTTCGTGGAGCGAACGCGATCCCGGTTACGTTCCGGACAGACCGCCGGCGTGGGCGCGAGTCGTCGAAATCGGCTAGCTGATCACACGGTGTGGAGGTTGCGCACGTCTTCTTCGACATCGAAATGCGATCGGCCAGCCGGTCAGGGAGGGTGCGAGTTTTCACCCTGGGGTGGGTGTTGCGCGATCCGTTCACAGACGAGGATTGATCCTGTGCACATCGTGATCGATATCGCGCCCAGGGAAGTGATGCAGATGCCTCTTGCTGTTCAGTCTCTGTCTTCTCGTCCCGGGACCGAGTCGCGGGCAGCGAGGCCGACCTCTGCCCCGCAGAGCTCGGCCTCGAGCTACGAATCGATCCCCCGGACGCCCGGCAGGCGAATGTGCTCGCGTGCCCGGCGCCGCATCCTGTTGTCGATGACCATTACCGGTGGACTCATGCTGTTCGGCCCCAGCGTCTTGGGGATGTCGGGGTCGCTGCCGCTACCGGCATTACCGGCGGCCTCCGCGTCGTCGTTCGATATCGCCTCGCAAAGCCACGGGCACCCGCCGATGCTTCGGTGTCCTCGCTTCGACTGCTAACTCAGTTCCTTACCGGGCGGCGGGGGTAGTTCTTCAGGTCGCGGAGGGGCGGGGGCTCCTGCGAGATCGATCCGGGGTGTCCCGGCCCCAGCCCCGGACCAGGGCGGACTGGCTGTGCCACCCCCCAGCGAGCGACCGAAGCCCAAGGACCCATGGCCAGAGCCACAGCCCTGCCTCAGTTGGTGATGGTGTTGGTGTTGGATAGCAACGGACAGCAGCCACCGCTCGGACTGACCGAGTTCGCACGTCGCATCGGCATCGAAGACCAATTGACTTCGTCAGTCCGCATGACGCGAGTAATCGACGTATGGTCGACGCTGGTTTGCCGACGCGGCGGAGACATCGGCGTCTACAGCGGGTTATTTTTGAACCAATCGAACAATCCCTGATCGGTCTTGGGCCGGTTGGAGGGGGAATCGGGACGGACAGATACGGCTCGAATGGCGATGTCGCTGCTCTGATCCAATGCGACGAGCGTCGGCAAGGGATCGGTGATGCAGGTGAACCGGCCGACGGTCGTACCATTTCGAATCGACGGTTGCTCGGGAACCGTTGCACCGTTGCACGCACGCCCGCCGGACTTCCTCATGACACCATCGAAAAACTGGGTCGCGATCGGATGGTTGGGAAATTGGAAAAACCTTGCTGTCGGCGCACCAGACTCGTTGCCCAAGCATAGAACGACGGCGGTCGCATCGCTCTCGGGTGCCTCGTGTCGACAGTATCGTGGGTCGTAGGCTTTGGGCACTTTGGTGAGCAGATCGCGGTCGGCCTGAGTGTAGAAGTCCGGGTCCCTCGGAGTGGTCTGGAATTGCGAATTCCCGTCTCCCGTGTCGTGCAGTGTCCAGTAGGACAAGCCAGCGCTACCGCCCACCGACTCGGTGAAGGAGAAAACAGCCATGCTCATGGCCGCGTCGTCGGTTTGGATCACCCCCGACGTCGGTGGTGTGGTCGTGGTATTCGTGAAGCAGGCCATTCGCCCGACCTGCCTGCCGGCCCTCGTCGCGGGGCCGTCGGGGCCGGGTGGATAGCCCGGACAGTTGCTGGTCTGTAACACCATCCCGTGATAGGCCTTGCCTAGTGCATCGGCGTTGGGAAACAGGTAGAACTCCGCGCTGGGCACGCGGATTTCGGGGATCTCGTCGCAGGTGAGATGGGCTTTCTCCCCCAGAATCGCCTCTGGGTTCAGGTGGTGACAGATGCTGCGGTTATACGGGTCTTGCAGGATCTTCAGCAGGGTGACATCGTCGGCGGTGAATTCGGATTTCGCCGACCCTGGGGTCGGTGGTGCGGGCTTGTGGAGCAGCGGCCAGGCTCCGACGGCCGCGATGGCCACGGCAGCAGCAGCGGCGATCCAGAGGCGCCGTGGCCGGCGCCTGGGCGCCGGGACGGATCTCGCCTCGGGTGTGGAGGTCGCCCGGGGTGTGGGATGCGCCGCCACGGTGGGATCGTATTCGGATATGGCGAGGGGACTATCGTCTTCGGCGTCGTCGGTAGGCGATGCGAGTGCGGCGTGGGCGGCGGCGGCCAGTTCGCCTGCGCTGGCGTAGCGTTCATCGGCCGACTTCGCCATGCCGCGCGCGACGACAGCGTCGATCGAGACCGGGATTCCCGGTGCATAGCTGCTCGTTCGGGGTGGAAGCTCGATCATGTGGGCCCGCATGATGGCGGCGTCGCCGCCGTCGGTCGCGTAAGGGCGGGTACCGGTCAGACATTCGTGCAACACGCACGCCAGGGCATACACGTCGACAGCCGGGGTGGTCGGGCCGGCTCGGAAACGTTCAGGTGCCATGTAGTTGAACGAGCCGATCGCCGATCCAGTCTGGGTCAGGCGTTCGTCGGTGTCCGTGTTGGCCAGGCCGAAGTCGACCAGATAGGCGAACCCGTCGTCGGTGAGCAGGATATTGTCCGGCTTGACGTCACGATGGATCAGGCCGTCGTGGTGTGCGGCGTCGAGTCCGGCTGCGATCTGGCTGATCACCGAAACAGCTTGCTCGGGCGGCAGCGGGCCGCGGGTTCTCACCACGGTGCGCAGGCTTTCGCCGTGCACAAGTCGCATGTCGATGTAGAGCAGCCCGTCGATCTCGCCGTAATCGTGGATCGGGATGACGTGGGGCTCCTGCAGCAGCGCGGCGATGTGGGATTCGCGCCGGAACCGGGCCCGATAGACCGGGTCATCGGCCAGCTGTTCGGGCAGCACTTTCACCGCGACCACCCGGCCCTTGGTGGTGTCGAGCGCCTCGAATACCCTGCCCATCCCACCGGAACCGATCAGCCGCCGCAGGCGATATTTCCCGAACGCCGACCCTGGCATCAGTGGCGGCCGTAGGTTGTTCACGACTGCCTTGCCTGCGTTGCGGGTAATCCGCGCAGGCTGGTCGAAATCGAGAATCGGTGCTTGAACATTGTCGACTTACCAATTGGTCGACGACACGGCTTCGGCCCCTTCGGCGAAAGCGCGACCCCACTGCCACACGATCTATACCCCTCCGGATTGTAGTCCAATGGTGCTGGCTGGCGTGCTACGACTGCTCGGGTATCGACAGGCTCTCGCGCCGACACATCCGGCGAATGCTGGTGACTCACCGCTGACGGCGGCACCATCTCGTTCCACGGACTCGCCTGGAGGATTTGGTTCGCTGCATGCTGCGCGCAGCGTGCGGCGCGCAGCCGGTACTGCGATCGCTCCGGCGTACGGGCAACCGAAGAACACCCGCAGGAACTCGCGTCCGGGCGGATACGGCACCGGCACCGCCCGATCGGCCTCCAAACCGTCCGGTGGCCAGACCGCCACCGCCCGTGCGTCGGGTCGAGTGGGTAGCTCACCGCCTCCGCGACCAGTTCGCGGCCCTCCTCGCTGAGAAAGGTGTAGCGCGGTAGGCATCGGCTCGGTCGCGAACATCCGCGACAAAGGTGGACGGCATTCGTGAACTCCTGGGAAGCTGGTTCGTGTATCGGCGCGCGGTGGGTGAGGTCTGCCGCTTCATTGGTCGCAGCCCTTGACGAGAATCTTCGGCGCTGGCGCTCGTCGTGAATAGCCACCACAGGTGGCGATCGTTTTCACCCTGGGGCAACATCTCCCGCCCTGGGTGGCACAGCACGGCTGGTCGGCGCCGATTCCACCACGGTTGTACAACCGGCGGGTCCGCTGCCCGACGCGATTCCGCGCGCTTCCCAGTTCCTTGTCAACGCCGACCCGTCCGCCATGAATGAGATCGACATGTCTGTCCACCGGTTGGCACAGTCTTGGCACACTGACCTTGAAATAAAGAAAGACCCGGTACGAATACCGGGTCTGAATTGCTCGAATAAGTGGACCTTGGGGACCTTTAGCCCGGGTCCGGCCAGTTATCGGTGCGAGGCCCGAAGCGCCGCGGTCGGCGACGGGATCGGATCGGCAGATGCAGCAAGAGCGGCGGCAGGTCGTTGCGCCGACAACGGAGCACCGCGTTGGTCCACGGGAGATACCGGGGAGACAGACCTTGTACTACCCGCACCGACCGAGCGTCGGTGCGGGTACCTACCCCTTCCTCGGCGGCCTATCCCGCAGTGCGGGAAGCGAAGAATCCGAAGACCCTGCGAATCCGGCCGTGTTCGAGCTCGACTGTGTCCCAGCCTCGCCCGATAGGCGATTCACCTGATAGCCCGAAACTCCAGTCGAAGTAGACAGAGTTGTGGTGACCGTGTACCTCGCCGAACTGGAACGTTGCTTCGGTGAATTGCGTCTGCCAGCGGGCGATATGGTCGTCGATAGCTCGAAGGCCCACGGCCTGGACACTGGGGTCGACATACTCCGCATGGGCGGTGAATACCTCGGCGGCGAGAGCACGTCGCCGGCGCGGGTCACGCTCGTTCCAAGTGGAGATGTATTTCGCCACCAGTCGGGCCCCAGCGTCGGCGTCGGTACCTTCGCCGGTACCGGTCGCCGGCCCCGCTCTGAATTGATGAACCATGGCGGGATAGCCCTCGCTGCCGTGCCCAGCGGCGACCGCGCGGTCAGCCATGGCCTGGAACAGTCTGGGCAACTCGGCATCGACACCCGCCGCCTCGCTCTCCTCCACAAGGTGCCGCATGCTCCGGGCATGAGTCTCCAGAGCCGCATCGTCGGCGGGGTAGGACGCGCTGTCGACCTGCTGGGCATAGGCGTTGAGCCATCCGACTAGTTCCTCGGGCCGCCTGCTGCACGAATGGTGTGAACGTGGCTGCGTCGACATCTACGGTCTCGACCAGGGCCACGCCTTGGAGCCAGGCATTCAGAATGCTCCACATCATGACGAGCCCGGCCGCGTCGTAGACCGATGCCGTCCCGTGGTCCGCACCGAGGTACGTCGCGGTACCGACTGCGGCGAGTGCAGCCTCGTACCTCTCGAAGTACGGCTTCGGGCCGCTGTAGAGGATCACAGCTTCGGGCGTACCGATCGCGGCGGGAACGGCCATGATCGCTCCGTCCATGTAGTGTGCACCGCGCGCCTCGACCCAGTCGGCGGTCTCCCGAGCCTCGGCCGAGTCACCTGAGGTCAGGTTGACCAGCACGGTGCCGTCGAGCTCGACATCGTCCACATCCAGCAGATCACGCACGGCCTGGTAGTCGGTGACGCAGACAACTGTCAAGGATCCCGCCCGGACCGCAGCGCCGACCGACGGTGCCAGCTCTGCCCCATCGGCGACCAGTTGGTCGGCCTTGGCCGTCGTGCGGTTCCACACGGTGGTGGGATGCCCGGCATTCAGGAACGCGTTGGCGAGAGCGCAGCCCATCAGGCCGAGTCCGATGACTGTTACGGGTTCCAAGGGTTTGTCGTTCATGTCGGTATGATCAACGTTGATACCGGTATGAAGGTCAAGGGAGGGCACTGTGCAGATCGGCGAGCTCAGCCGGCGTACCGGGGTCAGAAACCACCAGCTGCGCTACTACGAAGCCCAGGGCCTGTTGGAAGCACACCGGACCGGCAACGGTTACCGCGAGTACGACGAGACCGCCGTGCTGCGGGTGAAGCAGATCCGGCACCTACTCGGTGCCGGCTTGTCTTCGGAGGACATCGCCTACCTGCTCCCGTGCGCGAACGGAGAAGCCCCTGAATTCGTCGGGTGCCCCGAATTGTTGGCGGCGATGCGGTCCCGGTTGCGGCGGCTGGACGAGCAGATGCACACCCTTGCACAGTCTCGCGATGCTCTCTCCGGTTATATCGATGCTGCCGAACAGATGGGCCGAGACCACTATCCGCCGTTCGAAGGCGACGACCTGGACCGGCTGCGCGACCGCGGCGTCCGTACACGCGCCCCGCACGGAAGGACCCGGTCGCGCAGCGACCCGAACCCCGGCGGGTACGGCAACTCGATGCCGACGGAGTCGCGGCGCTGATCACCGGCGACCAGGCTGGAGCCACCGTGTATGAACTGGCCGCCCAATTCGGCATCGAACGACGCACAGTCAGCAATTTCCTCCACAAGCACGAGATACCCATGCGCCGCCGCGGCCTGTCGCCCGACCAGGTCGACACCGCCATCCATCTCCTATGCGACCGCGGCTAGTCACTCGCCCGAGCAGCCCGACAGTGGCTCGCCGTAGCGGGCTTTCTCATCTTGCGGGACGGTCGCAGCATGGTGATCCCGTACTCGCCCAGCAGCGTCTCGAATTCGCGGCCCGCGAAACCTTTGTCGCAGATCAGCGGGATACCGTGGTGCTCACCCGCCACGTCCGCATCGACCTCGAGCATGGCCGAAAGTACTTCACGTTCATCGATTTTCGGGTCGGCCAGCGCCCACAAGGTCGGCATCCCGACCGGGGTGCACACCAACCCCGTTGGAGATTGCGTGGCAGTGGCGTCTTGAAGCCATGTTCCGGCTCGACCAATGTGATGCTGAGCCAAGTCGGTGACCTGCGGTGCATCAGATTGATTGAGATTGATTGAGCTGGAACAGGATCAGCGTCTCAATCAATCTGATGCCAGGAAACGGATACGCGCAGGCACGCCCGCCGCCGAGCAGCGGCCGGAGGATCAGTATTCGAAATAGTCTTCAGTACTGATGTGCGGATTCGGTTCTGATTGAAGGGGACCTTGAACAGGCCGATCGCGCACAGGCTCTGTCCTGGTTTTGAACAATGTGGCGAGCAGTACCAAGGTTGTCGCGATCACGATGTGCGCGGTAAGCATCACCAACATGGGGAGGGCGAAGCCCTCGTTGGTGAGAATGCCGTGGTCTCCTACACAGTAGAGGGTGTAGTTGGTGGAGGTGCCTTCGGAGTCGTGGAAGGTGTCGGAGACGACCATGGGTTCGGTGGCCTGGGATGAACAGAACAGGGGCGCGGTGAGTTTCGCTTCGCCAGGCCAGATGGCGACGGGCACGACGAAGCTGAAGGCGCCGACGAGGAGGCCGGTCGAGAGGGTTGTCACTGCACGGGGCATCGGCTATACCTGCTGGGCTCGGAGGAAGACGCCGGTGCGGTCGAATTCGGCGACCACCTCCGAGCGGGCGGAGACCACGTTGGCGACGATGCGGACGTCGCGGCCGAAGCGGCTCACCACGATGGCGGTGACCTGCCCGTCGGGGATTTCGCTGCGCGTGCGGGCGGTGTCGACTATGTCTTCGATACGCGAGAGGCCGGGCACCTCGCTAATCGTGAAGTTCTCGCCGTCCAGGTCGTCGAAGGAGGAAACCCGCACGGGGCGTGGGGCACTCAGGTCGCCGAGGGTGAAGGAATAGTCGTCCATCACGCGGGACAGACCGGGCGGCCGGACGCGCAGGCGGACAGTGGGTTCGCGGGCGGCGAAATCGCTTCCGGCGAGGAAGTTGGTCACCTGGGCAGGCTGGTTGTTCAGGACGAGCCGGAACTGGGTGGAGTTCGGTGCCGTGAGGAGGATAACGTTCACATCCGGGTCGCTGGCGTTGATGCGCTGGGCCAGCGCGGCGATCGCGGCCTGCGGCAGGGCGCTCACCAATCCGCCGCCGCGTGTTCGAATCTGGTCCTCGAAATCCGCGCGGTCCACCGCCCCGATACATCCGCTGGTACTGCCGAGCACGGCCAGGCACAGCAGGACACGGAACCAGTTGCCACGGTGCATGTCCCGAATGCTATGCGTTGCAAACCGATTGCGCTGGATCGCTCCTCGAACGAAATTGCTCGTCGGTGTGCTGTCCTGCTGATGCATCAACGGGGTATGGAGCAGTTTCTGGCCCGGCGCAGCGAGTCGCTGACCGCCTCGAGGGCGAATTTCGTGCCCGCGTAAGGGCCGTAGGTGGGCATGGCGATCCGCCCGCCGACCGAGCTGATGTTGACGACGCGGCCCGAGTCGCGCAGCAGCGCGGGCAGCAGCGCCTGGGTGACGGCGATGTGGCCGAAGAGGTTGACCTCGAACTGTTTTCGCCACTGGTCCAGCGGCAGGGTCTCGACGGGTGCGTTGATTTGGATGGCGGCATTGTTGACCAGCGCGCGCAGCGCACCCGCCTGCGAGTCGTCGAAGCGTGAGGCCAGCCGCGCGGCATGCGAGGACCGCACGGTCGGGATCGAGCCACTGGCCGGTGATTTCGAGCCCGAGCTCGTCCAGTCGACAGAAGGTGGTCAGGTCAGCGCGGGAGAGACCTGGACCAGGATTAGCGTCGTTCACGTCGGACGCTGCTTGCCGACGCCTCCCGTTGGCTGGTCAGCGGCCGATGCTGTCCAGCTCGGCCACGTCTTCGTCGGAGAGGGAGAGCCCGGCGTCGGCGATGTTCTCGCGCAGATGCGCCGTCGATGATGTGCCGGGGATGAGCAGGATGTTCGGGGAGCGCTGCAGTAGCCAGGCCAGTGCCACGGACATCGGTGCTACCCCCAGTCGGTTCGCGACTCCCGAGAGCGCCGCGGACTGTAGCGGCGTGAAGCCCCCGAGGGGGAAGAACGGTACGTAGGCGATGTCGTCGTCGGCGAGTCGGTCGATGAGGTCGTCGTCGTAGCGGTGGGCGAGGTTGTACATGTTCTGCACGCACACGATCTGGGCGATGCTCTGGGCCTCGGCGACCTGCTCGGTGGTGACGTTGCTGACCCCGAGGTGGCGGATCAGACCCTTCTGCTGCAGGTCGACGAGCGTCCCGAGCGCCTCGGCGAGCGAGCCGGGCTGGGGGCCTTCGGCATCGCCCATACGCATGTTGACCAGGTCGAGTACCTCGACGCCAAGGGACTGGAGGTTCTCGTGGACCTGCTTGCGCAGGTCTTCGGGTCGCCGGGCTGTGGGCCAGCCGCCCTGCGCGTCGCGGTTCGCCCCCACCTTGGTGGCAATGAACAACGACCCCGGATAGGGGTGCAGGGCTTCGCGGATCAGCTCGTTGGTGACCTGCGGGCCGTAAGCGACACTGGTGTCGATGTGGGTGATCCCGGCCTCGACTGCCTCGCGCAGCACCGCGAGGGCACCGTTGTGGTCGGCGGGCGGCCCCATGACCCACGGGCCCGCGAGCTGCATCGCGCCGTAGCCGAAGCGGGTGACGGTCGAGTCGCCCAGAGTCCAGGTGCCGCCGGGAAGTGAAGTGGAGGATGCATTCATCGTGCTTCGTTCTGCTCCCTGATCAGGGGTAGCGCGTGTCGCCACCACGGATCATCATTGGGGAGTTACTTCCCATCCGGAAGTAGGCACTCCAAGGTGCGCAACTCACTCTCAGGAACAGGTGTGATCAGGTTGGGGACGACAAGCGCCGCGCAGAGACGAGCGCAGGCCAAGGTGGAGTACAACGCGTTCTTGGCGGCGTGTCCTAGTCGCCAGCTGCTCGACCGGATCTCGGACAAGTGGGTTGTGCTCGTTCTGTGCGCCCTCGCTGGCGACGCTTCCGACCAGCCCGGTGCGGCGGGCGATGCGGCGGCGATGCGCTACTCCGAGATTTCGCGCCTGCTGGCGGGAGTCAGCCAGAAGATGTTGACCCAGACATTGCGGTCGCTGGAACGTGATGGCCTGATCACCCGCACCGTGACGCCAACCGTCCCCGTCACCGTCTCCTACAAGATGACCGACCTCGGCCTCTCCCTCCACCACCTGACCCGCGGCCTCAGATCGTGGGCGCAGAGCCACATGGACGAGGTCCTCACACACCGCGCGACCTACGATGCTCGCCTCTCGTAACCAACACCTCGAACCGTCAGACACCGCCACACCTCGATTGTGAAGAGCCAGAAAACCTACCACCGCACCCGACGACAACGCCGACTCGGCCGACTCACCCCGATCGAGTTTGAGACAATAAACCAGCCCGCGCTCGCGGCCTGAAACACCACACCCGCGAGTCAACCAAACTCGGGACAGTCCCATGCCCCTTGGGCTCTGCCAGAGGCCCTCCCTCGGGAGGCACCCGTGTCGACATCACATCGACGACGAAAGCGCGGGGTAACCGTGGGGCCAGCTCGAGTCTGCGCCTACACCCCAACAGGGCATCAGTGGGGCCTGCCAGGCCTCACCCAACCCGGAACGCACACGGGCACATATCCCGGAGCCGAGAAGTGTGTAGTCACGTCGGGAACGCCAGCACCGCAGCGCCCACACAGATCACAAACATAGCTGCCGCATTCAAAAACAGATTGCGGCCGAAATCCTGTGCTGCGACGTGCATCCCGATGGCTATGAGAAAATAGAGCACGAGCGCCGCACATGTCACCGCGGTCAGATACGGCACCCAGAGCCCGAGAATCAATCCTGCGCCGGCTGCGAACTTGATAGGTGACATAACCCACCAAAATCTCCTGGGCCAATTCACCCTTTCGAAACAGTCAGCGATGAACTGAAACGGCTTTATGCACATAATCGCGTCACCGAACTGAATGAACGCTAGGACCAAAACAGGCCATAACAGGTCAGGGAACTCAAACATTCAACCCACTCCGTCGTTGTCGCAGGACTTATATGGATGAGACGAGATGCCACCACATAACGTGACTGTGATGCCTATCACAATCCACTGTGCGGGCAGCGCGGCCTCAGGAGGCTGTGGGTCGAAGGGTTCCAGCCTGATTCCCCACAGATGGGCTGCGGGAAGGTGCCGTGACGACCCTTGCCGCCGGGTGAAGTTCACGATCCTGGCACAGTCTTCGTGCTGCCGAGGCTCGGCATGTCGTCGGCGGAGTACCCGACTCGGTAATGATGCCGAGCCTTTTCGGGTGATCCTGTCCGGAAGCCGTCGCCGCATTTGGGCGACCGATGATCGAAACAGTCGACAGCGAGGGTACTCGACGCCCATTCACAGCCCGACATAACTCCGCAAGTGTTGCGCAGTTACCGTCTGCGACGCACCTACCAACTCGGTTGGTGTGCCTTCGAACACGATCCGGCCGCCATCCTGCCCCGCGCCCGGTCCCAGATCGATGATCCAGTCGGCGCGAGCCATCAGGGCTCGATGGTGATCTGCGGCAACAACCGTCAGCCCAGAGTCGACGAGGCGGTCGAGAAGCACGGTCAGCCGCTGTACGTCATCGAGATGTAGCCCGGTTGTGGGTTCGTCGAGAACATAGATGCGTCCAGGTCCGGCCAGCTGGATCGCCAGCTTGAGGCGTTGTCGTTCCCCTCCGGAGAGCGTCGTCAGCGGCTGGCCGAGGGTGACGTAGCCGAGGCCCACGTCGATCAGGCGGTCGAGGATGGTCGAGTCGACGTCCGAGTCGAGAAAATCCCTCGCGTTTGCGATGGACATCGCCAGCACAGCACTGATGCTTTCCCCACGAAGGTGATACTCCAGTACCTTCGACCGGAACCTTCTGCCGGCGCACGCATCGCAGGGCGTGGCCACGGTCGCCATCATCGCGAGGTCGGTATATACAACGCCATTTCCGTTGCAACTCGGGCAAGCGCCTTCGGAGTTCGAACTGAACAGTGAAGGCTTCACTCCGTTCGCTTTAGCAAACGCCTGACGGATGGCGTCCATAATTCCTGTGTAGGTAGCGGGATTGCTTCTTCTCGATCCGCGGATGGTCGCTTGATCGAGAAATACAACATTCTCACCGCGCGGGATCAAGTCGCGAAGTAGCGAACTCTTGCCGGACCCGGCGACTCCCGTGACCACGGTCAGCACGGCCAGCGGAATATCGACGCTGACGTTCCGTAGATTGTTCGTGTTCGCAGAGTCGATGCTCAGTACGCCTGTCCACCGTCGCGGCGACGCTTTGATGGCGATCGCATCGTCAAGCCGTCGGCCGGTGATGGTCTCGCTACTCCGCAGCCCGGCCAGGGAACCTTCGTATGTGACGCGGCCACCGTCGATACCTGCACCCGGTCCGAGGTCGACGATGTGATCCGCTATGGCGATGGTCTCCGGCCTGTGTTCGACGACGAGAACCGTGTTTCCGCCGTTCCGAAGGCGTATGAGCAGGTCGTTCATCCGACAGATGTCGTGAGGGTGCAGTCCCGCGGTGGGCTCGTCGAACACGTAGACAAGATCTGTCAGACCGGCCCCGAGATGGCGAACCATCTTGATCCGTTGCGCCTCTCCTCCCGAGAGCGAGCCGGATGTGCGGTCGAGCGAAAGGTATCCCAGGCCGATTTCTATCAACGAGTCGAGCGACTGGATGACGCTCCGGATCAGCGGCGCTACTTTCGGCTCGCGAATGGATTCTACGAAGTCGCGCAGTTCGCGTGCCGGCATCGATGAGCACTCTGCAATGTTCTTCCCCTTGATGCGGGACAAGAGTGCAGTGCTGTTGAGTCTGGTCCCATCGCACTGCGGGCAGACTTCATCGGTGAGGGCCCGCTCCATGAATGCACGGAGATTGGGTTTCACCAAGTGCTTGTCCTTGGAGAGTATTGTTCTCTGCACTCTCGGTAAGAGACCCTCGTGTCGGGCATTTATGCCGTTCATAGGCACCGTCACTGCTTCTCTGTGGAGGAGCTCGTGCCACTCGGGCTCGCTGTAGTCGGCGAGTTTCTTGTCGCCGTCCAGACCGCCGGCCTCGACGAAGAGGCGAACCAGCCATCCACCCGGCCGGTAGCCCGGAACGGTGATTGCGCCCTCGTTCAGACTCTTTGTTCGGTCGACGAACTCCTCGAGGCTGATGTCGCTCACAACACCCACCCCTTGGCATCCAAGGCACATGCCGTCTGCCGCATTGAACCCGAACGACGACGCCGGCCCTGCCTGCGGCCGGCCGAGCCGACTGAACAGGATCCGCAACATGGAGTTGATATCCGTCGAGGTGCCGACGGTCGACCGGGCATTGGCGACCGGGGGCTTCTGATCGATGACGATGGTCGCCGCGAGGTTCTCCAGCGCGTCGACATCCGGACGAGATAGACGCGGCAGATGGCTCTGTGCGTACGACGAATACGTCTCATTGACGAGACGCTGCGACTCTCTGGCGATGGTATCGAAGACCAGCGATGATTTGCCGGAGCCCGAGACTCCGGTGAAGACAGTGATACATCTCTTGGGGATGTCCAGAGACAGGCTCGCGAGGTTGTTTTCCCTGGCGCCACGTACTCGGATCACCTCGTGCGAACGCAATCCGGGCGCGTCACGAATCGTCGTCGTCCGGGGAACCTCGTCGTAGGCCGTCATCAACGAAATCCCGAATCGTCGGCAGGCAGGCCCCGATCTTGTACTTCGACGATGTAACGCCAGGCATCTGGGCGTGTGCCGTCGACATCGTCGAAATTGTAGCGAGATGCGAGTTCGAAGCTGGAAACGACAGAACCCCCGAAACGATCGCGATCGAGGTCCTCAGCCAGCGCCGCGATTCCCCGTGCAACGAACGTGGGCGACTCCGAAATCACGAAATGCGGCTCAGCCGCGAGCGCCTCGCGCCAATTGTCCGCCCTGACGCCGAAGAGGTCCAGCATCGCTTCAGAGCGAAGCCAACCCGGCGTGACTGCGATAGCCGTACCGCCGTGCTGGGCCATCTCGTATTGGAGGGCGCCGGTCATCCGCTCGGTCGATGCTTTGACCAGATCATAGAAAAATCCCTGATCCTTGCGATAGGACCGGTTGTACTCGGTTGTCCCGTCGGTGAGTTCGATCAAGAGCGATCCGGGCCGACGTAACATCAGTGGAAGCACCTGGTGCGCGGTGATGACATGGCCGTCGATACCCAGTCGCAGCATCCGGAGACCTCGCTCCAGGTTGTGCTCCCAGAGTTTGTCGCCGAATTGCGCATAGATGTCGCCGCCGAACAGACCGTTCACCAAGATGTCCAGTCGGCCCTTTTCCGACTCGATCTGCTCGACCAGATTCGACACCGCCGATATGTCGAGGTGGTCGACGACGAGTGCGCGCCCGTCTCCGACTGCGGCGATGAGGTCGCCCGTCTCCTCGATCGTTTCGGGCCGATCGATCTCCGACCGCCCCGCGGATGCACTGCTTCGGCCAGTTGCATACACGAACGCTCCCGCTCGCGCGAGCTCCACGGCGATCGCGCGACTTGCACCACGGGTAGCGCCGGCCACAAGAGCGACGCGTCCGGTAAGGGGGCGGGCGGGTGCAGTCATCGGATGACCTTCCAGGAGTAGACAAGGGTGGTGAGCTGGTCACGTGCGTCATCGACCAGACTGCCGACGGGGGCAAGCGACCAGGAAAGATGGATCCCGGCCACCAAGGCGCGCAACATACGCGCTGCTTTGCGGTGATCGGGAGCGGACGGAAGTTGCGCACGAGCCTCTTCGACCGCGGACTGAAGGATTCGAGTCTCCCGCTCCCACCCTTCCGCAAGCAGAGTCCGCAAGGTTGAGTCCCGCAGATCGTCAGCAAAAGCGGCCAGCTGACTGCTCGCCCTGAAAGCGTGGTCGAACGTGGAGGTGTCCCACAGCGCGCCGGCGATGAGTCGTTCCACAGGGTCGTCGTGCGGACGCATAGCGGACGCCATCCCCGGCGCTATCGAGGCCAGCCACCGTTCCGAAACGGCAACGACCATTTGAGACTTGGACCCGAATCGCTTGATGAGGGTTGCAGGAGAGACACCCGCACGGGCGGCCACATCACCGAGCGTGAATCCGGCCGCTCCACTCTCGAGGAGTAGTTCGTGTGCGTGAGCGAGCAGCTCTTCGCTTGTCGTTTCCAGAGGACGAACCATAGAGTTAGTAAACCACAATTTACTAACTCTGCAGTCCGGGGGTGCCTCGTCGCGGGAGCGCGGTATGGACACCCTCGCCACCGCTGAGCGAACCGGGCGCATGCAACGTTCGCCCGCATCAACGTGGCTTATTTCACATAATTATTTGTTTCCACAATGAGGGTCTTGCGATATATGCGCGACAATTTTCGATGGCACCATCGACCGCCACGATTCCGGACCTGATCAGTCCTACCAGCGATCAATGCAGGTCATCCCCTACGAGGAGATTCCGTGGACGTTTCGATCCCCCGCCGGCGTCATCGAACAAATGGCCCTCGGTGCGGATGACATTCGGGCTGCAGCCCATGGGCATGATGATGCCGCCGCGGTCGACAGCCGGACGGCCGAACCATGCCATGGAGGGCACCGGCCATGACAGTCTCTGTAGACGAGAACAGCCCGACGACGGTCAGCTCCCTGGCCGCGAAGAGGAACCCGCTCTCTGATGTTCAAATCGAGCGATCAATATGTTCTCGATCGATTCGAACGAGATGGCGATAGGCAGGCGCTGATCGACCACCTCGAAAGGACTGACTGGAACAAGGATCCCGGATCCCGAAACCGTGGGGTTTCCGTGGGGTTGGACCAAATAAAACAGGCCAGTACGGTACAATACCGATCCTGACCTGCGGTTCCTGGTGGAGCTAAGGGGACTCGAACTTCCGGTTCCCCGTGCTCGCACGTCAATTTCGGTGCAATATCCTGCGATTCACGTGATTTCGGCACGCTAACGGTCGCTACCGTAACCCTCACGTGTTGACCCGGTCAACAATCCGCTACCCGGGGTCCGCGGGCCCGTACAGGTTGGGAGCGTCCAGCAAAATCGGTCACGTCGTATAAGTCATGCTCGGCATCCCGAGAGACCACGAATATCGGCGCACCCCGCGAACAGACGCCAACTGATCCCGATGCGCCGCAACGGACTCGGGCGCTTGCCCGCTAGCCGATCCACCACAACGGTGCCCTGATCGTCGACCTCGACCAGCTCACGCAGGCGGGCAGGAACGCTTCTTGATAGAAGTAGGCCGCACGGATCGGAGTTGATTCGCACGGCGCCGGTGTCCCGGCTGCTATCCCCGACGGTCAGGGCAGCGACTTCGCTGGGTCGGGACGTCGACGCCAGACAGAAACATCGTCGGCGCATGCCACCGTTGCGGCATCACCAGTTGTCTTCTCTGGACCGACGAAAGCGACTAAGCTAACCGACTGACGAGTCAGTATGTTAGGTCCGTAGGCCGAAGTTACGAGGTGTTCGAGCAATGAGTTCTGTGCTGCCAGCCAATTTTCTGTGGGGTGCCTCGACATCGCCGCATCAGACCGAGGGAGACAACCTCAACAGCGACTGGTGGGTGCTGGAGAACAGCGGAATCCCACTGATCCCCGAGCGCAGCGGTGATGCTCTGGACAGCTATCACCGTTACAGCGAGGAGATGGCGCTGCTGGCCGAGGCGGGATTGAACGCATACCGCTTCGGTGTGGAGTGGGCGCGAATCGAGCCTGAACGCGGGGAACTGTCACGCGCGGCGCTGGCCCACTACCGGCGCATGGTCGATACCGCGCTCGGCTGCGGTCTCACACCGGTGGTGACGCTGCACCACTTCACCAACCCGCGGTGGTTCACCGAACTGGGCGGCTGGACCAACCCGGAGGCGGTCGGCCATTTCGCCGGATTCGTGCGCGCCGTTGCGCCCATCCTGTCGGACGTTCCGTGGATCTGCACCATCAACGAGCCGAATATGGTCGCGTCCATGGCGGCGGTGCAACGCCACATCACAGACCCGAACGCATTGCGCAACATAGCCTTCGGCCTGCCGCCGGAGCCGGACCTCGACAGTGGCCGCATCCTGATCGACGCGCATCACGCCGCGACGGCGATCCTGCGGGCCGAGACCGATGCTGCGGTCGGATGGAGCGTCGCGCAGCAGGCATTCGTCGCGTCCCCCGGCTGCCAGGAGCAGCTCGCCGAGGCCAATCGGGTCTGGGAAGACCCGTATCTGGCCGCCGCGCGAGACGATGACTTCCTCGGCACGCAGGCCTACACCAGTCGGACGGTCGGCCCCGATGGCCCTATCCCGCATCCCGATAGTCCGGACAACACGCTCACCAACTGGGCCTACCGGCCTGATGCATTGGGCCTCGCGGTTCGTCACGCCTGGGAGGTCACCGACGGCACGCCGGTGTTGGTGACCGAAAACGGCATCGCCACAGCCGATGACGCGCGGCGGATCGCCTACACCACCGAAGCACTCACCAGTCTGGGGCAGGCAATGGCCGATGGCATCGATGTCCGGGGGTACCTGCATTGGTCGGCGCTGGACAACTACGAATGGGGACATTGGCTTCCGACCTTCGGACTGATCGCCGTCGACCGCCAGACCTTCACTCGCACAGCCAAACCCAGCCTGTCCTGGCTGGGCGGTCTTGCCCGCGCCAACGCACTGCCGCCGGTCGATACGGAGAATGCATAGTGCTGCTGTACAAACTCGGACACAGGTACATGCTCAGAACGTCCATCGCGATGCGGACATCGCAGTTCGAGCAGCTCCCGCCGCCCACCGGCCGGGTGGTCTTCCTCGGCGACAGCATCACCGAAGGCGGCCTGTGGCAGGAATGGTTCCCCGAGGTCGAATCCGTCAACCGGGGCATCGGCGGTGACACCATCGATAATCTGCTCACCCGTTTGGACACCGCGATCGACGCTCCGGCGGCAGTGTTCATGCTTATCGGCACGAACGATCTCGGTCTGGGGCGGTCGACCGACCGAGTCGCTGCGGATATGCGCCGCCTGGTCGGCGGGGTGCGCGACCGAGCCGCCGAAGCGCCGTTATTCGTGCAGAGCGTGATGCCCAGGCGCGGGAGATTCGCCGGGCGGATCCGCGAACTCAACCATGTCTACCGGGAGATCGCCGAACAAGCCGAGGCCGTCTACATCGACCTGTGGCCCGCGCTCGCCGACGAGAACGGCTGCCTGCGTGGCGAATTCACACGCGACCGTCTTCACCTGAGCGGCGCGGGCTACGCCGCATGGGTCGAGTTGCTCCGGCCGTATATCCGCACGCTGCCGGTCTAGAAACGCCCCACTGTCCGGAGCGGAAATGCTCCGGACAGTGCGGTCCATTCGCCAGGGACGTCAGCTCTCCGTCTCCGCATCGATGGATCCGCTGGTAACTGCCTCGATGGTGATCTCCTCGATGGTCCGGGGCAGCAGCAGAGCGGCGACGAAGCCGAGCAGAGCGATCGCCGCCACGATCAGGAATCCGGCCTTGAACCCGGCGTCGGTGTAGATGATTGCGCCGCCGAGCATCTGGGTGATCATCGGCGGCAGCGCAGCTGTGTACGAATTGTTCAGCACAGCGAAAACGACGACCGGCAGGATCGCCGGGATCACCGTCTGGAATACACCGATCAACGAGGCCGTCGAGGCTTGCAACTTCGGCGACACCGCTTCGATGAGCAAGTTCGGGGTCGACGCATACGCAAGGCCGAGGCCGAATCCGACCAGGCCGGCGAAGATCAGCACCATGCCCTTGTCGTCGTGGGAGTAGGCGGTGAGCACACTCCCGGCTCCGGCCGCAATCATACCGAGCACACTGGTCAGCCGCGGTCCGGCGATACGGTGACCGACCAGCACACCCACGATGAGGCCACCGATCTCACTCAGCACACCGATCGGGACCAGGAACACCGCGAAACCCTGTGCGTCGACACCGAATCCGTATCCCAGGCCGAGCATGGTCGGCGTCATGGCGAGCATCGGCAGCAACATTGTGTACAAACCCGATACGCCATAGGCACAGCCGGCGGCGATTGCCGTCAGCAGCACCGAACGGCGACGCCACACCTCGATATCGATCAACGCGTCCTTGGTCGCCCGGGCCGTCGCCACCCATATCGCGATCAGCGCTACACCACCGACCAGTAACGACAGCGTGGAAACGGCGGCCCAGCCCCAAATCGGTCCGGACGAAACACCTAGCAGTGCAGCGGCCAGACCCGCACCGAGCAGCACCGCGCCCACCACACCGACGCGCAGCGGCAGCCGAACCCGCGACTCATCGGTGGTCAGAGCGACCGCGGCAGCCGAAATACCGAGCAAGATCAGCAGAAGCCAGAAAACACTCCGGAAATCGTAGCTGTCCAGCAGCCATTCGGTCAGGAACGGCGCGGGGATGGCGATCAGAGCGGAACTCGCCGCCGCGACCGACACCGCCACGGCAACTGTCTTGGGCGGGAATACATCTCGGATCAGCGAGTAGCTCAGGAACACAGTCGCCACCAGCAGACCGAACAGGCATCGACCGGCGAGCAGGATCACGAAAGTGCTTGCGATCGCGGAGATCAACGCACCGCACGACGACAGGGCGAGGCAGATCAGCAGCATTCGACGCTTGCCGTAAAGATCGGCCAGCTTGCCGATCAATGGGGCGGTGGTCGCCCCGACCAGCAGAAACGATGTCATCAGCCAGCCACCGTGTGCGGTGTGGAATCGAGTGATGATGGCGGGCGAGGCCGTTGCCATCATCGGATAGCTGAGCGCCAAGGTCTCGAGGACCACAACGATCGCGGCGAGTGAGCAGACCTGACGCCAGCCCCATCCTGGGAGATCGCGACCCGCGTCTGGCGTCATGAGTGAGTCGGGCTGTGGCTCCACACCACTAGCAGATGTATTGGAGGCCATAGGGGGTCCTTTCGGGATGGTGCATGTGTGACGCCGAACCCATCGCTCCGCACAGAGTTTCGGAGTCCACGGGCCGGTGGGATGGTGCGGTGGCGGGAGGGGCCACCGGATGAGCCGGTCGGTCCGACCGTTGATCAGGGTCGGACCGACCGGCGTCTTCGGCTTCAGTTCGTTGCGCCGCTTCCGGAACTCGAGCCGGACGGCAGTTGCGGTACTCGCAGATGAGCGTCGGGCGCACCGGCGCCGTTGGTGCCGAGACCTTCCTTGGCGTACTGGCTTTCCCCGGGCGCCGCGGCGAGGGTGCCGAGGTAGTTCCACGCGCCGTAACCTGCGGCGGCCAGGCCCGCCAGAATCGTTCCGGCCAGCCCGCCGCCACCGGCGAAGACACCTATGATCGGCAGCCCGGTCAGCAAACAGCCCACCGTCAGTACCGCACAGGATGCCACCGCAACGACAACGCCGAGAATCGCGCCTGCCGCAGCACCTGCCAGGGGTCCTACGGCGGCCGCCTGCGCCATCTTCGAGAGCGCATCGTCGGCCGCGAGCTGGTTCTCCAGGGGAGAGGCGATCGGCTGCGCCATGGGCTGCGCGCTGGTCAAGTCCGGCAACAGCTCGAGGGTGCGGTTGTCGGCCGAGATATGCTGCCGGACTTCGTATTTCCGGTTTGCGATCACTATGGCCAGCGGGAGCTGCCCGATCGGCCGGCCGTCGTCGGCGATAACGAGGATCGACCGGCCATCGGGCACGACCGCGAAACTGCCCGCATCGATGGTCGTCGCAACCGTGCCGCCCGATACCTCGGTCCGATAGTGCACCTCCGGTGCAATCTGCTCGGCCGACGCGGGATGCGCACTCATGGCCGCGGCAAGGGCGATCGCCGACGCGGTCACCATGATTGTGGTGTTGTGCCGGAGCGTCATTTACCGTCCTCAGTACTCGGCGCGGGCCGACTGAATCCCGGAAGCTGGCTGGCGTACCGGCTTTCCCCGGGTGCGGCATTCATCGTGGTGAAGTAGTTCCAGAGCCCGCTGACCAGGCCGGGCGCTCCGCCCAGCGCCATACCGGCCAGCCCGCCGACGCCACCCAGCAATGTCACGATCGGGACCACGGCCAGCACACAGCCGATGCTGATAGCCACACATGCCGCGCCGGAGACCGCCAGCCCGGCGCCGATACCCACGACAGCGCCAACGATGGTGCCTACCAGAGTGCCCGCCGACAGCCCGAAGCTGACCGCATTGATCAGGTCGTTCATCGCGAGCTGGTTCTCGAGCGGAGATGCGATCGGCTGTGCGGCCGGTCGCGCGGCGGGCAGCTGCGGCGTCAGGCGCAGGCTGCGACCGCCGTCGGAGACCAGCGCGTCGATTCGATGACGCTGACCGTCGAGCGCGTAGGACAGCGGAACCGTATCCAGCACTGCACCATCGGCGTCGCGCAAGGCCGCCACAGCGGCGTCGTTGTCCACAGTGAATGTGCCGCTGTCGATCGTCGCCAGCACGCTGGCATCCTGGACAACCGCTTGGTAGTGGGCGGCGGCAGCCGCCTCGGCCGGAGTCGCAGTCGCACTCGCGGTACCCGTCCCGTTCATCGTCACGGCAGCCACGCCGACCGCCGTTGCGGCGATTCCAGTGCACAGGCTTTTTCGCAGATTCAATTCGATACCTCAACTGTTACGAGAAACTGTCGCCCGAAACGCATGGCGTCTACCGTTTCGACAGTCTTGAACGAGTTGCGGAGCATTTTCGTCCGCAACCAGCGCGCGCTGTGATGCACACTACGTCAGGTATACGAATGTTTTGAAGTTTTTCGATTAATTATTTTCCGAGTTCAATTCTTTCGAGCAGCAACTGTCGCCGGACACAAAGAAGTCGCCGACCAGGCGTTTCTGGTCAACGAAAGGTGACGCGGACCGCCATGGTCCGCGCATGCAGAATCAAATCGGCACATTTACGAGAAAGTCTGAATAAATGGCTCCGACCCGGATTTATTCAATTGCGTGTCAGCGGCTCTTTCAGAATGATCCCGTCACAGGTCGTGTGATATCCAGGTTTTCCACCGGTCGTTCACCGGTGAATCGGTCTCGCAGAAAGGCCTGGGCGTCGGATTGTCGCGCGGTCGCCTCCAGGGCGTGTTCACCGATCGGGTCGCGCAGGGTAATGATGGGCGTGCCGCCGCGCCGCCAAGTATCCACCAGCTCGTCGTCCATCCCGACCGGCACGATTTCGTCGGAATCGGAGTGATAGTCGTAGATCGGAATCGTCGGTGCGACTGCGCCGAGCGAGTTGGCGCGCAAGGTGTCGCCGAAGGCGGTGTCCCGGTAGGACGCGTGACCGATGATGTCGGCCAAGGCGCGGAAGGGGAAGCGGGCCAACAGTTCCAGCACGCAGGAGTCTGCGGCCGCGGCCAGGTCCGCGTGGCCCCGATCGTCGAGCAGGGCGTCGATATCCGCTTCGGGAAATTCCCGCCGGTAGGCGACCAGCGCGCCGAAGAGGAAGCCGGAGAACGGGCCGCCGTCGATGTGATCGACGAGAGCGGGCAGGTCGGCAGGCGCGCCACCCATCGCCGCGCCGACGATGTTCAACTCCGGAGCGTAGGACGGCTGCAGTTGCGCCGCCCAACCCGTGGCGGCCGAGCCCCCCGAGTAGCCGTCCAGCGCCCAGGCCGCGTCGGGCCCGATATCGGCCGGTGCGAATTGCCCGGCCGCGCGCATTCCGTCGAGCACGGCGTGACCGGACCGCGGCCCCGCGAGGAAGGCCGATTTCGGTCCCTCGAAATCGGGCACGGCCACGATCCAGCCCGCGGCCAGCATCGGGTCGATCTGCTGTCCGGATTGCAGTGTGTTCGTGGCAATTCCGTATGACGGTGCGCATCGGGTTCCGGTGGCATCCTCCGGGATCTGTTCGGAGATGACCGGGCGCGGTCCGCCACCGGTCCACGGCACCAGCGGCACGATGACGGTGGTGACCGCCAGTTCCGGCACGCCGTGTGAGTCGGTGGTCCGGTACGACAGCTGCCAGGCGCGCACCGGGGTCGGGAATCGGGCGGTGAATTCGCGGCCGGATATGGGTTGGCCGTTTCGATACCCGCTCAGGTCGGCGGGTGTGGTGTAGAACGGATCATGGTCGGGCACAACGGCTCCCGCGGGAAACAGCGTGGGATCGGCCGACGCCGATGCTGCCGGCGCGGCCGCGGCGGCCACCAGCGCGGTTGCGACCGCGAATCGTATGAGCATCAATTGCTTTACTCCGAAACTTCTTTCGATGTGATGGTCAGCGGACGCCCTTGATCGGCAACACGGCCAGGGCGCCGAGCAACGCCACCACCGCCGCGGTCGGATACAGGGCGCCGTAACTGCCGAAGAGGTGCACGATAGTGGCGGCGATGATCGGGGCCACCCCACCGGGCAGGGTGGCGGCGATATTGAGGATCCCAAGATCCTTGGCGGAATTCTCCTGTGCGGGTAGGACTTCCGAGACCAGCGCTTGGTCGACCGCGGTGAACGCCCCGAAACCGATGGTCGCGACGACGCCCTGAGCGAACAGGCTCGCGGTGGCCGGCACCAGCCAGGGAATCAATGCCGAGGCGGCAATGGTCAGGCCGCCGAACAGCACTAGCGGCTTGCGACGGCCGACGCGATCCGAATACGGCCCCGCTACCAGAATCGCGATGAGGAATCCGGGCAATGCGACCGCGCCGATCAGCGGAATGATCTTCGCGGCTTCGGCCGTACTCAGCCCGATATAGCCCTGCGCCAGATATAGCTGATAGCTGAGCAACATGAAATAGCCGCCGAAGATGAGGATTCGCCCGAGAAACGACCACCCGAAATCGGGATAACGACGCGGGTTGATCCAGAACGACGTCGCGAATGTTCGCGCCGCGAACGCCTCCCGTGGCACACCGCGATTGTCCGATTCCGGGTTCCACACGATAAACGCCGTGACTATCACCAGGATGATCGCGGCCACCACGCCGTATCCAAGGAAGATCCGGTCGATGAAGGCCGAGGCAAGAAAGGGCCCGAGAATAGCGGCGGTGATCGAGCCCAACCCGGCAAGCGTGGAGTATCGGCCGCGCAGCCGATTCGGAATCCGGTCGGGCAGGATCGCCGAGAGCGGGCCCGACAGCGCATTGAATCCGAACTGAACGATCATCGCCGCGACCACGAGCACGGCGATGCTCCTCGACAGGCCCGCGGTGATCATGCCCGCCGATCCGATCAACGCGCCGATGAGCATCCACGGGGCTCGCGCACCCATACGAGTGCGGGTGCGGTCCGATACGACGCCGATCAACGGCTGCGTGACCACCGCAGCCATCGCGCCGGCCACGTTCACGATGGCCAGATTTGCGACCTTGGCGGCGTCGTCTATCGCCTGCACCTGCAGTGCCATGAAGTAGGCGGTCACCGCGAAGCCCAGTTGCGGTGCGGCGCTGGCGAACGGCACCGAGGTCAGCAGCCGCCGCAGTCGGCGATCGATCCGCACGCTGACCTCCGGGCCGGGCAGCGCGGCGCAGTCGGCCGGGTCCGGTGAGTTCATATCCGGCCCGATCGGGACCGCCCGACCGGCAGCACTCGGCTCGCGGGTCGGGGTCTGTGACTCGTCCATCGCAATGGCCTACGCACCGGCGGCAGGCCGCGATCCGGCACTCTCCGGGTAGGGGTCACCGGGATGGCCGAGGGCATCATCGGCCAGACGCCACAGCTGCTCGACCTGATCGCGGAACTGGTCGCGTGTGTATTCGGGCAGGGCGAAAACGATCGGTTCTGCGGTCAGAATGCCCTCGACCGCGAGGCGGGCGACCTCCTCGGGCGCGATTGCCATCGGGATGACACCGGTACCGAACGGCTCGGCGCCACGGCGGCCGAACGTCTCGGGCCGGTTGCGCTGCGAGTCGAGAATGCCGGTCGCCGCCTGACCTGGGCACAGCACGGTGACACCGATACCGTCGTCGGCCAGCTCAGGGCGCAAGCCGAGCGAGATGCCGAGCACCGCATGCTTGGTGGCGCTGTAGAGAGCGGTGTGTGCCGTATCCGGCAGGAAGGCATGGGTGGACGCGGTATTCATCACATGCCGCCAACCGCTCGCCGCGCGCATCGCGGGCAGGAAGGCGTGCAGGCAGTTCAGCATGCCTTCGACATTCACCGACGCCAGCCACCGCCAGTCACCGATCGATGCGTCAGCGACCGCGCCGAACAGCAGCACCCCCGCGTTGTTACACAGCAGCTCGATCGAGCCGAACTCGGCAAGGCTGGTGTCGGCAAGGGCCGCGACCGAATCCGGATCGGACACATCGACTTCGACGCCGATCACACGCATGCCGCGCGCCCGCAATTCGACTGCCGTGCGCTGCACTCCTTCGGCGTCGATATCGGCAAGCACCACCGACATACCGCGGGCGCCGAGTTCGGTCGCGAGCGCCGCACCGATGCCACCGGCAGCGCCGGTGACCACGGCCGTTCGACCGGCCAATAGTTGAGATTCGGGCATAGCGGTCCTTCCGACTTCGCTCACCGCACGGTGGCATACTGACTCGTCAGTCGGTGAGCTTAGCGCTGCAACCCCGCCTAGTCGAGAGTGCGAATACGGCTCATTTCAGCGCACACTCACAGGGCGTGGATGCGCCGTCGTTGAGCTGAGTGACTGACCAGTAGGCTGGCCAAAAGGTGTGTAACAGTGAAAGGCCGATGGGCCGGGCGGGAAGGTTGGTGGATGGCCAGGACGCGAGATGCCGAGCAATCCGGGGCTGCTCGGCGCGCCAAGATCATCGCCGCGGCCGGGACGCTGTTCGCCGACCGCGGCTACCGCGGCACATCGCTCGAGGCGGTGGCGACTGCCGCCGGAATCACTCGCCCCGGCCTCCTGCACCACTTCTCCAGCAAGGAGACACTGCTGACGGCGGTCCTCGCCGAGTTGGACCTGCAGGCGTTCGAAGAGGTCGACGTCGATCGCGACTACCAGGGTCCGGCCGTCCACCGTGCACTGGACATCGTCGACGAGCTGGCCGTGCGCAGCCAGAAGCACCGGGAGCTGACTCGACTCGGCCAGTTCGTGCTGTCCGGTTCCGGCGATACACCGCAGCTGGCACGCGACTGGTCGGTACAGCGGGTGCAGACGTTCCGAGACCACCTTGGCCAAGTCGTCGACCAGGGCATCGAGGCCGGTGAGGTTCGAGCCGATGCGGACAGCACCGCGATCGCATTGGTCGTCATCGGGGCGATGACGGGTCTCGCGGAGCTGTGGTTGCAAGACGAATCCATCGACATGGCGGGCGCAATGCGAGCACTGACCGACATGCTCCGACGCGACCTCGTCGGCCCGGCAGAGCACACGCACAGTTAACTGACGATCACCGCAGCCACGCATGATCGAGCCACCCGAAACCCGCGCCGCGCAGGTCGCTCCCCGCTGCCCCCGAATCGACATCGCGACACCCTGCAGACTGGCTCGACCCGCTCCTCCGAGGCACGGGGTCGGGAGTGTTACGAACCCCCTTCACCCAATACCCCAGTCCCGCTTCACCCTCCGATCTGACCACATCGGTGGGACTCCCAAAAAGCACTGGCACACAGGGGAACCACGCATGCCCAATCGAAGGGGCCCACCCCCAGGGAAGAACACCGACACCACCATCAACACCAGGACAGGTCAACCCACGTCCCCGTTGACATGCCAGTCAACATAATCCTTTGACGAAGAAAGCCGCAGATCCGCGCGAACAAGCGCTGACCTGCGGCTCTACTGCACTACCTCTGTGGGCGAAGGGGGACTCGAACCCCTGACCCCCCACAAAGAGGTTCATGAGACTCATCGGTCCGGCGAGGCGCCGACATTTGGCAGCGCCCCCAACGAACACCCCGCGAAGGTAACGAAGTCAGCCACGCCGGCAGGCCATGTTCCCCTACGAATTATGTTCAGCCACAACAGAATACAACGCATCATCAGAAACGTGGGTCAGAACAGAATTGCCCGCGCTACGCGGTCCCGATGCCGAGTCGGCGAAAGCGACGGTGCCGCCGAGCTGACCGGTGACGGTCAAGTATCGGATGCCGATGCCATGGTGAGTGGGTGCAGACTTTGGCGCTCAACGTGTTGCGCTGCTCATACTTGAACACGTTCAAGAAATGACTTAGTCTCGCAGTTGAACACGTTCAAATCTGCAGGGAGCTGGGATAATGGATCTTGTCGTCGTCACATATGCGACCTACACGACCGTCAGTTTGGTGGTCACGTTCTGGGTGGCGCGGGTCTTGCATCGCACCGGCGCACGGTTCCTGGTGGATGTCATGAATGGAGACAGCGACCTCGCCGAAGCCGTGAATCATCTGCTGGTCGTCGGGTTCTGGCTCGTCAACGCAGGCTTCGTGGCACTGGCCTTGCGCATCAGCGTCCCAGTCGGCGACGCGCGCGTCGCAATCGAGGAACTCGCCATGAAACTCGGCAAGGTCCTGCTCGTACTCGGCGCCATGCACTTCGCAAACCTGGTCGCTCTGAACAAGATCCGCCGCAGCCGGCACAAGGAGCAGCAGGCCGGTGTCCCCCCGGCTCCGGTCGACGCCGCGCAGCTAGCCTGAGCCCCATGCCCCGCCCCGAGCCCGCGACCGCGCGCGGCGAGGAAACTCGCCAGCAGATCATCGACGCCGCCCTGCGCCTGTTCGAGCAGAACGGCTTTACGAAGACCACCATGCGCGCGATCGCGGGCGAAGCCGGTGTCAGCGTCGGCAACGCCTACTACTACTTCGCATCCAAGGAACACCTGGTTCAGGGTTTCTACCAGCACATCCAGGCCCTGCACCAACAGCGGGTCGAGCAGGGTCCCCGCAGCGACTCCCTCGCCGCCCGATGGCAGGCGATGGAACTGGCCTTCGTCGACGTAGCCGCGTCCTACCACGAGTTCGGCGGCAAATTCTTCGCCATCGCCGCCGAACCCACCAGCCCGCTCAGCCCATTCAGCGACGAAAGCCGACCCGCCCGACAGACATCCACCGCCATCATGAGCGACCTGGTCATCGGCACGGATGTCAACGGTGACAAGCGGCTGATGGCCGAGCTACCGAATCTGTTGTGGCTGGCCCACATGGGCATCGTCCTGTTCTGGGTCCACGACCGCAGCCCCGACCAGGAACGCACCCGACTGTTGATCCGCCGAACCGCCCCACTGGTCGAACGCATCGTGGCACTGTCGAGACTCCGTCCACTGCGCCCGGTCCTATACCCGGCGCTGGATCTCATCCAGGACCTCAGCAACTAATCAGGCACACCGCCGACGAAGGCATCAACCCCATCGCTGAAGCAACGGCCATCCCATACCGAAACCCAAGCACACAAACGTATCTGCGGACCACAGATTATCCGGCCAGCGCCGGGAGATGGAAGATCAAGTCGCCGTGCCGATCCGACGCCCGGCGGGACGTCCGCTACTGCCGAATATGGGATGGTCATCGTCCCTGAATGTTGCGGTAGATGTCTTTTGTTGGCAGGATCGTCTGAGCATGCCGAACACCGACACCGCGTATGACAGCCTCGAGGGTTTGTCCGTTGGTGATGCGCTGGGTGCACAGTTCTTTGTTCCCGGTCGCTCCGTACCTGACCTTCGCGCCGGGCGACCGCCAGCGCCCCCGTGGCAATGGACCGACGACACCGAGATGGCCTGTTCGGTGTATTCGGAAGTCCGCGACCGTGGCCATATCGACCGCGACGTGCTCGCGGCCGTGTTCGCTGATCGATGTGAGCCCTATCGTGGCTACGGCGCGGGCACAGTCGTTGTGCTGCACGAGATTCGCGACGGCCGCCCCTGGGTCGACGCGGCAGGTGCTGTTTTCGGCGGCCGCGGATCGTGGGGAAACGGTGCTGCGATGCGGGTCGCCCCGCTCGGGGCGTATTTCGCCGGAGATCTGGATCGAGCAGCGGCGCAGGCTGCGCTTTCCGCCGAGGTTACCCACCGGCACCCGGAAGCGATCGTTGGCGCCATGGCGGTTGCCGTCGCCGCCAGCTACGCGGCAGCGGCCCGTGGAAAAGATTGTGCGCCCGATGAATTACTGGATGCGGTGGAGCCGTATCTGGTCGATGGTCGGACCGCGGAAGGTGTCCGTCGCGCTCGAAAATTATTCCGCCGATCCGCGGCCGAAGCTGCCTACGAACTCGGCAACGGCGCCCAAGTCAGCGCGCAGGATACGGTGCCGTTCACGCTGTGGGCGGCTGCGAGCTTCCTCGGCGACTATCCGGCTGCCGTCACCGCGTGTGTCGAAGCGGGCGGGGATGCGGACACCACGGCCGCGATTGTCGGTGGAATCGTGGCAGCGCATACGGGGGTCGGCTGCCGAGGCTCGACACGCGGAATACCGGAGGAGTGGCTGGCGGCGCGCGAGTCTCTTCCCGCATGGGCGACGGATCGACACCGATCATCAGCGAACTCACTGTAAGCCGATTACAGGATGTGTCGAGCCATCCCTGGCTGATTACCGCCGTGTGCGGTTGGGCTGAGGCCCAGGTGCGGATCGCTGCCACCCACTCCCGCCTCGGGGCGAGGATTTCCGGGCCCCGAACCAATGTGTCAGGCGAGTGGGTCCGGTTCGGTCTCCTCGGGGCTAGCGACCATCGCCGTGATCATCCCGCGGGCGTTGACCTTCCCCCCGTGGGCTATAGCCCAGGCTCTGATCGCGGCGCTCTGTTCCGGATTGATGCGCTGCGTCCAGCAGCCACGCCGCACGCTTTCAGCGCCCATTCTGTGTGCGGTGAGAAGCCGGGAGAGCTCTTGAAACTGGGTCGGTGTCACGAAGACCAGGTAGAGTCGACAGCACCGTAACCCAGCGGCACAGGCTGGAAAACCTGCCCGAATACGGCCCGCGCATCGCTCACCGCACCGCCGACGCCCAGCCTTACAACGAAGCCTCGTTCGACCCCTGCGACCCGAATATCACCCGGATCCTCACGCTGGACCGCAACCGGCGAAAACCGGCCATAACCAACATCATTGGATCCGGAGCAGCACCCCATGACCTGCCACTCGGCAAAGATGATGAGATCGAGATCCTCCTAACCGATAGCGACTGATCTCGATCAACTCGCCTACTTAGAGCAGTCGATTTCGTTTGTCGCGACCATCTCTGTGGTCGTGATGCAGATCCGCAGGGCCGCAGTGCTACTCGGTTCCATCGAGACGATCACGATGCCCAATCCGAGAGAGCCTTAGGCAGAATCCGTCCCAGAATCGCCGTCGCTCGAATCTGTCACACCAGAGCAATATGGTTCCGCGTGTGGCACACAGTGGTGAGCTTCTGGCACTCAACAGCTGATCTTCCGCAACTGCTGGCGACCTTCGGCCAAGGGGCGGGTGGTCGCCACGCACGCGTGGGGGTGTGTTCACTGGCCTGTGCCCGCTTTTCGAGATGTGTTACCAATATCGTTCAGCTCCAATAGATCTCATTCCCTAGGCGTCACGCAGTGCCCACATGCGATCTGTTATCGCCTGCGGATCTGCGGGCAAGAAACGGACAACGATGGCAGCACGAGGTTCACTCTTGGCGGATTTTCCCGAGGTAGCCGCTGAGTGGGACTACGACAAGAACGAGCAGAGTCCAGGCGAGGTCTCGTCCGGAAGCAACCTAAACGCGCATTGGAAGTGTCAAGTGCGCGGACACGAGTGGCAGGCGACGGTAGTGAACCGTACGCGCAAGGGCTATGGCTGCCCGATTTGCAGTGGCAGGAAGATCTTGGCTGGCGACAACGATCTCGCAACCCGGTACCCGCAGCTCGGTTCTGAGTGGGATCACGAGGCAAACGGCGATCTCACACCCGATCAGGTAGCTCCTGGCTCGGGCAAGAAGGTGCACTGGAAGTGTCGCGCCCATGGGCATCGGTGGGTGGCGAGCCCCAACAGTCGTACCACCAGCGGCACCGGATGCCCTGTGTGCGCAGGTAATGTGGCGAGCCCGGGATTCAACGACCTTGCTTCGCGTTCTCCGGAGATCGCTGCGGAGTGGGATCCCGACGCCAACGGAGAGCTCACGCCTGAGCAGGTCACGCCCTCGTCAGGCAAGAAAGTGTGGTGGCGGTGCACTCCGCGGGGCCACTCATGGATAGCGACGATCGCAAGCCGAACCAGCGGCACCGGGTGCCCTGTATGCGCGGGCAAGGCGCTGGGAGTGGGGTTCAATGATCTGTCTTCGCAGGCTCCACTGATCGCTGCGGAATGGGATTACGACAAGAACCAGGGACGAACCCCCGATCAGGTCACCATTGGGAGCCGATCGACCGCTCACTGGAAATGCTCAGCGCATGGGCACGAGTGGGAGGCGCCTATCGCAAACCGAACTCGCAAAAAGGCCCCGACCGGGTGTCCAATCTGTAGCGGCAAGGTCGTCTTAGCAGGGTTCAACGATCTCGCTTCTCTGTTCCCGGCGGTCGCTGCCGAGTGGGATCCTGACCGCAACGAGGATCTGACACCCGGTCAAGTCACGCCGGGAAGCAGCAGGAAGGTGCATTGGCGGTGTCATCAAGGACACCGGTGGGAGGCTGTGATCTCCAAGCGCACTCAGAAGAACGCGCACGGATGCCCCTTTTGTTCGAACCAGCAGGTCAAAGCCGAATACAACGATTTGGAATCTCAGGATCCAGCTGTCGCTGCGGAGTGGGATTACGAGCGCAACGGCGACCTGACACCGGACCAGGTGGGGGTAGGAAGTAACAAGAAGGTTCACTGGTTGTGTGCGGCGTATGGACACGAGTGGGAGGCAAAGATCTCCGAGCGAACTCGTGGGGGAACGGGCTGTCCGGTCTGCTCGAACAACAAGGTGCTGGCCGGATTCAACGACTTGCTCTCGCAGTCACCGGAGCTGGCACGGGAGTGGGACTTCGACCGCAACGGTGACCTGACACCGGATCACATCACCGCGGGAAGCAACAAGAAGGTTTTTTGGGTCTGCCGCAACAGTGGTCATTCGTGGTCCGCTGAAGTAGCGAAGCGGGCTAACGGCAATGGCTGTCCGGTGTGTTCAGGCAGAACGGTCCGCGCGGGAGTCAACGACCTTGCCACAACCGATCCCAATGTCGCCTCGCAATGGGATCACGCGGCGAACTATCCTCTGCGCCCCGATGAAGTTACCGCCAACAGCAACAAGAAGGTGTCTTGGATCGGGACGTGCGGGCATCGGTGGAAGGCAATCGTCGCAGGTCGAACCGCAGGCAGCGGCTGCGCGATCTGCGCCAACCAGCAGGTCGAGGCCGGCTTCAACGACTTGGGTACCCGTCGTCCTGACATCGCTGTGGAGTGGGATCACGACCGTAACGGTGACCTGACGCCTGAACAGGTTGTTCCCGGCAGCAACAAGAGTGTGCATTGGTGGTGCAGTAAAGCCGGACATCAGTGGGAGGCGTCGATCGTCAGTCGAACCAGCATGGGCACCGGGTGCCCGTTCTGTTCGGGTCGTCGTGCGATTGCTGGTGTCAACGATCTGGCATCGCAGTGTCCCGAGATTGCCGCGGAGTGGGACTTCACCAGGAACGCGCCGCTGACGCCTAGGCAGGTTGCCGCACGATCGGATCGCACGGTGTTTTGGCTGTGCCCGAACGGACACAGCTACCAGATGCGGGTCGAATGGCGGACAAAAGCGGTACGGCCGTTGGGCTGCCACTGCGAGGCGAGGGTCTGGAGCGCTCGACGCCTTCAAGGATTCGTCGCAGATCTCATAGACCACACCGGTGCGATGACCCCGGCCATGCTGTACGTGGTTTGTCAGCAGGCCGGGGTATTGCAGTCCTCGAAAGCCGATGTGATCAGTGAGGTGTTGTCAGATCCTGTCGTTCTGAAGGAGCTGATCGATCAGCGCAGGACCCAACTTGAGCAGGACACACCAGCTATTGAAGAGCCTGAAGAACCGAGTGATTCGTCGGCGCTACCTGAGGATCAGAGCCTCGTTGTCCTGGATCCCACCGGGCAGATTCCAAGCGCGGCGCAGATCGCAACCGCAACGACGGGTGCAGCTGAAGACGCTACTCACGGTGAACAATCGGTAGATGGAACCGTGTCCCTTCCCCGCCTGAGCGTCGAGGATGTTCTGGGGGTCGGGGACAGGTTCTTCGCCAGTTTGGATGCCGAGGCCGCGGACTTCTTGACCGCTGCGGCGGCTGCCCAGATCTGGCGTATTGCGTACCGGCTGGACTCGGCGAGCATTTCCGATGGTGAACGGTGCCGGTTGCAGGCGGAGTTGGATAAGACGATCGCACCGCGCGAGGGGGAATACGCCGAGCGTATTCGTGAGAGGTTCCGCTCGGAGTATGAACAGGCGATCGCGCTTGCGGTGCCTGAGGATTGGTCGTTCCGTCCTGCCGGTGCCCGCGCGATCACTGCACCCAATCTGATGCAACGACACGTTGCCGCCCAGGTTCTGGCCCGTAAGCGTGTAGGCAACTGGTCCGGGCCGGGTGCGGGCAAGACCGTGTCGGCGATCCTGGCAGCAAGGTTATTGGAAGCGGGCCGAGGTGACGGACTCGTGCTGGTGATTTGCCCGAACAATGTAGTGGCCGGCTGGACGGCTGCGATCAGCAACTGCAACCCGCACGCGCGCATCGCAGCCAAGACACTCACTCCAGTGTGGGGCGAAGGTGCGGGTCCTCGGTGGCTGGTGCTGAACTTCGACCGACTGCCGGGCCACGAGGGCACCATCCGGGAACTGATAGCGGATCATCGCGTGGACATGCTGATCATCGACGAGGTGCATTACGTCAAGGAACGCGAGAACGTCGCTCCGTCGCTCCGTCGCGCGGTGCTGACCGGGATCGCTGTACACGCAGCGCAATCCAACCCCAATCTGGCCGTGTTGGGGATGTCTGCCACTCCGGTGGTCAACGACCTGCACGAAGCTCGCAGCTTGCTGGAATTGATTGAGGGGGTGAAGCTCGAGGATCTACCAACGACGAAGAATGTGCCGAACGCGATGCGCATTCATCAGTTTCTGGTGCGGGTTGGCTCGCGGTGGATACCTGACTACGCTGCCCATCTCGAGGCGATCACCGTACCCATCGACGTGAGCGAACGTCTCGAACAAGTACTCGCACTGGGCAATACACCCACTCCGGCGGCACTGGATCAGCTGCTGTTGACCGACAAGCTGGACGTCATTGTCGAAAGCTGCGATCGTAGTCGCAAGAGCTTGATCTACACCCAATTCGTCACCGATGTCGTGGAGCCATTGACGGACGCGTTGGAGAAGGCTGGACTGCGAGTCGGGCTGTTCACTGGTCACGAAAAGAACGGGTATCACCGATTTGTGGGCACGTGGCCCAACGGTGACCCGGTCGCCGCCGAGGATCAGGTCGATGTGCTCATCGGCTCCGAAGCCGTCGCCACCGGCGTAGACGGTCTGCAGCACGTGTGCGACACACTGATTTTCGCGACATTGCCGTGGACACATGCGAATTTCCAGCAGATCGTCGGTCGTATCCACCGGCAAGGGCAGAGCGCCGAGACTGTGAAAGTCATCATTCCCACAACATTCGCGACCCTCACCACGCCAGAAGGAGAATTCCAGCAATGGTCGTGGTGTGCTCAGCGTTGGGCGCGGGTTGAGATGAAAGAGACGTTGTCGGACTGCGCGGTCGATGGGGTGTTGCCCAAAGGTGTGCTGATCTCCCCGACCCAGGCCGCGCGGGCCTCGGTCCAATGGCTACGACGGCTCACCGAGTCAGGCCCCCGTTCCGCTGCGCGTGAACCTCTCGATCAGTTGTTGGGCGAGGACGTCGACCGCTTGAGCACGCCGGCGAAGCTCAGCCGCTTCAGTGATCTGTCAATGGTGCACGGCGCGTGGGCGTCGACGAATTCCACTGTCACACACAGCAGATTGACTGACAACCCGTCAGAGTGGCAGCGATATCACGACCTTTACACCCAAGCGCGCCGAAGTTGGGAGATTGTGCCCGCCTACATATTTGCCAACTGGCTCGACCAACGCCGCCGGCCGTGCATAGTCGCTGATCTCGGGTGCGGGCAAATGCTGCTCGCAGATCGGATCACGGTCGATCACACGATATTGCCGTTCGACCATGTGGCATTCGATGAGCGTGTGACCATCTGCGATATTGCTGAGGTCCCGCTGGATGACGCGTCGGTGGACATTGCGGTGTTGTGCCTGGCACTCATGGGAAAGAACCACCTCGACTATTTGCGCGAGGCCCACCGGATCCTGCCGGTCGATGGATACCTGTGGTTGTGTGAACCGACATCGAGCATCGGTGATGACCAACATCGACTCGGAAACGTTCTGGCGGAGTACGGTTTCGACCTGCATCGGATGCACATCGCAGGGCAGTTCACGTTTATACGCGCGATCAAGTCCGACCGCGCATCTGGGGATACGACCGCGAAGATCAAGTTGGGTTCCGCCTAATCTCGCAGTTCTCCGCAGCGCGAGGGCTTGCGTTCTATTTGCAGCGTATGGGCGATCGGATTCGGTCGCCCACACGCTTCCCATTCAGTAGTTAGCTGACTCTGCCTTCTTCGGTGCCACCATAGAACCACTGTATCGGCAACTAGGCATCTAGTATCGCGAGAACAGTCTTATGAGTACATCTGTGCGGCATTGCGTTGATCCAGAGTGGGACCAAAAACCGACGTGACCGCAGCGGCTCTGGGAGAAATACTTCCGCATCCTGCCACGATAGGTCCACGAGCTCTCGCCACGATTGAGTTGCATTTGGGAATACATCCAACACGTGACCCCCCTTGTCAATATTCCACAAGAGCAAGTCGTTAGTGACATCCGCTATCACCTCTTGATTGGAGATATAGCTGATCAGGAGCCAGTGATGTTCTAGGAGCTCACGAAGATTGCACCGCGCGGCAAGCAGGATTGCAGCCCACAAACAGTACGAACGATTCTGAAAACTCTCGGTTATCGTTTCCCTGTCTAATCCAATTAGCCATTCCGCCGTCTGCTGGATAGTATAGTACGGACTGGGGAGGCCAGAACCTTCGTCGGCATACATGGACAATAGACCATTGAGTAGACCAACGACCTCAGCTTCAGAAACCTGCTGCTGCTCTGACCGAAGCAAAGACGCAATGTAGTTGTACAGTAAAGGAGCGGAGACTTCACCAAAAATAGCCTTGTAACCTGATAGCTGCCCACTTTTTTCATCGAGAGCCACAGGATAGTTCGGTGTCACGTCCCGGATTCCGCAGTAGTTCAAGTATGCAGACATGTGACCGAGCAGTTCAGTACAGCGAAGCTTGTGCGTGAGCACGCCTTCAGAGAAGAACCCGTATTTGGATTCAACGAAATTGCCCGAGTCTGCCGCCACCTCATTGATGAGTTTGTTGTATACGACCTCTATCTCACCCAGAATCGTGGACTCAAGTGGCGCAATACGTCGATCGGATATTTCCCATTTGTGAGCAAAATGCAGGATGGTTACGAGCGTTAGTACCCATGCGTTCACTATCTCTATATAGTTCTGAGCTACGTACTTGTTCGTAAGGAGGTAGCCGCAAAGAACGCCCGCCGCCTGCAGCGCTTCGAACCTTTTCTGTTTCGACTTCTCTTTCGAATACGAGTCAAGCCAATTCTCCAGAAAAAGTTTGAATTCTTCCCTATTTAGAGTACTGTCACCGTTACGGCAGTAGATGTTGAGAAAGAGATTGAGGTCCTGAGGGTCGGCCGGGAAGAAGCTTCCATAGCCGTCAACAAATCGCGCAACCAACTCTTCTTTGTCGATGGTCTGAACAGCCATATGGCCGGATCGCTGCTGTACGTTCGAGTAGTCAACAATGGTCTGGGGGACCGTCCCGAGGAACGCGCCATTCGTAACTATATAGCATTTCCATTCTTTGGGAGGAGTGCGGAACGAGGAGTGGACAGGCGGCAGTTGAGTGAGATCGTTCACTTGGCCATTAATCTCGGCCCATTCTTTAGCCTTTACGTTTCCGCATTTCAATTGGAAGCAGCAGATCTCACCTTCGCGGTTCCGTGCAATTACATCCTTCCCCTGCTCATTGAGTCCACCCTGTGCACGCAGGACGGTGTAGCCTTCCTTAATGAGCAGCTGCACGAAGGGAGTGGTAAAGCTGAGTTCTTTGCAGCTAATCAACCAGCTTTCGACGAGCCTGTTCTGCATCATACTCCCCCTTCTTCTGGGCAAGAATTTCGTTCAATCGCCGCTCGATATCCTCATCATTATTAGCTTCTTCGATCAAAGCTCGATACTTCTCCGCCATACTCGGGTGTATGACAATAGTAGGCATCTGCGGGTTGCCAAACTTGTCAAACGTCAAGCTAATCTTGCTGATTGTTTCCAAAAATAGATCAACAGTCAGCGGCTTGCCGCCAGCATCGATAACGTTTCCCGTCTCTGTGGTGACCCGATCCAGCGCCATGTAACTCTGCTGCGCCTGCTGCGCGCCGAACTCCTTGGCCTTCTCTTCCAGAAGAGCACGCACATCATCCACTGTCATCTCGGCCATTTCCTCATGGGATATGGCGAATTCAACTGAGCCAACTTCATAGGCCATATGCCCGCGGTCTTCTTGGTTGTCCAGCGTGTTGTGAACGAGCTTCCGGCCCTCGTGCACGGAAAATCTTCGGACATCCCTGAGCGGACCGAGCTCCTCACGGGCTTTCTGCTCAAAGAACTTTAGTAGCATTTTTTCTACTTTGCTCTTCAGCTCGGGGTACAACGGAAATGCCACTACCGCAACCTCCAATCTTCTCTGCGCTACACCGGCCATGCGTACTTCACTATAAACCGAAGGTCTGACACAGTTTAGAAGCTAGTCTATGGATTGAAGTCAGGGCGCAAGCGTCCGAAAAATGCTAGAAGCTGGTTTCGAACAACATCGAACGGGTGCTGGCGCACCGGCACCCTCATCCGGCAAAGGTGAGCACTAACCGGTCTGCCGCTGTATCGAGAACTTCATGGCTCACTCGCAGACCGACAAGTCTCGATCATTCCCCCGCCCGGCATTCAGCCTTCAGTTTTACTTCCACCTGTTTGACGGTCAGGACCTCGCTCGCGAAGCCACTGTTGAGAAATGATCAAGAACTGTGGATGATGGGAAGGAAGCACCTTCCCGGATGATCTATCAGTCCGAAGTCTTGATCATGCCGGCGCGCCAACGCCGGTCGGGAAGGTACGTCCGTGCTTACGGTAGTTCAGAACGTCGTCGCTGCCGACGAGGAGGCCGGTTCGCCCCGGTCGGTGCTCGATGAGATTGTCCGCGACGGTGCCCGCCAGATGCTCGCCGCCGCGTTGAAGGCCGAGGTCGCCGCCTATATCGCCCAGTTCGCCGACCAGGTCGATGAGAACGGCCACCGCCTGGTGGTACGCAACGGTTATCACGCCGAACGGGAAATCGTCACCGCGGCGGGCGCGGTGACGGTGCGGGCGCCCCGGGTGAACGACAAGCGGGTCGATCCCGAATCCGGTGCGCGGCAACGGTTTTCCTCCGCGATCCTGCCAGCCTGGGCACGCAAGTCACCGGAGGTCACCGAGGTGTTGCCGCTGCTGTACCTGCATGGGCTGTCCACTGGCGATTTCGGTCCCGCCCTGGAACAGTTCCTCGGCTCCGGTGCCGGGTTGTCGGCGGCGTCGATCACCCGGCTCACCGCGTCGTGGCAGGACGAAGCCCGCGCCTTCTCCCAGCGAGATCTGTCGGGCACCGATTACGTGTACTTATGGGTCGACGGAATCCACACCAACGTGTGGCTCGAGCAGGAAAAACTGTGTCTGCTGGTGATGATCGGGGTGCGCGCCGACGGCCGCAAAGAACTCGTCGCGCTCACTGACGGCTACCGCGAGTCCACCGAATCATGGGCCGATCTGTTGCGCGATTGCCGCCGCCGCGGCATGACCGCTCCTGTGCTGGCGGTCGGGGACGGCGCGCTCGGGTTCTGGAAAGTCCTGCGGGATGTGTTCCCCGAAACCCGGGAACAACGCTGCTGGTTCCACAAATCTGCGAATGTTCTTGCCGCGCTGCCGAAATCGGCTCATCCCGGGGCAATCGCGGCCATGAAGGACATCTACATGGCCGAGGATATCGACAAAGCGCAGCTGGAAAAGCGTTCGAAATCGACTACGGCGCGAAGTATCCCAAGGTCGTTGCCAAAATCGCCGACGACCTCGACGTGCTGCTGGAGTTCTACAAATATCCGGCCGAGCACTGGATCCACCTGCGCACTACCAACCCGATCGAGTCGACCTTCGCGTCGGTTCGGCTGCGGACGAAAGTCACCAAGGGACCCGGCTCCCGCGCGGCCGGAATTGCCATGGCCTACAAGCTGATCGAAGCCGCCCAGGCCCGCTGGCGCAAGGTCAACGCCCCCGAACTGGTCGCGCTCGTCCGCAACGGCGCCCTGTTCCACAAGGGCAAACTGCTCGAACGCCCCCGCGATATCACACCCGAATCATCGCCCGACTCAGCCGAAACCACCGGAACGGAGGTCGCCTGAGACACAGGATCCAAGTAGTTGACAATTGCGGGCACAAGAAACCGAAAGACGAACGAACGAACGAACAAAAGAGTGAGCCGTCATGCCTTACACCTGGGTCGGGTCCGCCGGAGGCCCCCTGCTGATCGCCCCCGAATCAGAACTTGGTCACTGGGGCGGCGCATCCGACATGGACGGACCCGTAGAAACATGGGGTGACTACGGCCGAGCCTGCTCGGTCGAGGGATACATCGGGCTGGTCACGATCGGCTCTCAGCTGGCACTGGTCCTTGGAGACGAACCCGCCCGCACGACATATCTCCCAGCTGAGCGGACGTTCCTGCGATGGGCAGCGGCAGACTCCGAAGAAGAACTCGTCGCCGCAGCGCGGCAAGCACTACAAGAACACATCACATGGGATCAAGACGAAGACCTCGTCTGGGAAATACGAGAACCCGTCATGCTTTTCGACTCGGCCTGGCCGGGAGCTGAGATCGAACTCGACAACCAGCTCCGCATCGCCCTCGGTCCAGGGCGTTACCGAGTCCGGGCAACCAACATCAAGAACCCGAGCAACTGGATGATCCTCGTTCAGCTCCAGCCAACCGTCGGCAAGCACCTCAACGACACCACCCCGACGGAGGTCGCCTGAAACTTGCCGATCCACAGATTTTGACAATATCTCCCGCGCTGAATCTGGAGATTCCAATGGTGCCCCAGATCGACAGCGACGGACGCCTCACCACGACCGCCGCCGAACCAAAGGTAGGAAGTGAGCCGAGAATTGACGACTCGACCATAACTCGTTGAACTCCGATGCAGTCCCATCGTCCGGCCATGATGCATGGCGTGACCAAGCCGGCCAGTGTGGAGCGACCGAAGGCCAACTGCCCCAGCTGATCTGAGGCCGACAGTAACCGCGGCTCGCAGGTTATGGGCATCGCGGCGTTGTCAGAAATCGAGTCCGAGTATCGATGCGAGCTGTTCGGCGTCGGCTCGGACCGTCGCGCCTCCGCCTTCGACGAGGTCGGGTATCGCGGAGCGGCGAAGAGGGAGAATCCGAAGGTGTCGGGTGATTCCCGGTTTGCCTTCGACAGCAGGGTGACGGTAGCGAGAGGTTCGTCGCGCATGTGGTGTGCGCGTGCGGTTTCGGAGGTGTGGAAGCTGCGGCGGGTGGCGGAGGGCATCTTGTCCAGGTCGACCCGCGCGGCTTGTTGGATGGCGTAGCCGCTGTGCATGAGGTCGGCCTGGATGGTGATCATGTAGGCGTCGACCATCGCGCGACCGAAAATGAGCCACGGATGCACGTAGTCATCGCCCAGTGCCCGCGCGGCCCGGTCGGCCTCATCCCAAAGGCGAAGGGCGTCGCCCTCGCGGCCGATCTTGGCGTAGGACAGCGCCATTGCCAGGTGCAGCAGTCCCCACAGGGCCAGGTCCGGCCCTGCTTTGTCGGGGCTCAGGAGCGCGCACATCTGGTTGGCCAGTGCGACGCGGGCTTCGTGTTCCTCGCCCGCGTCGCGGTAGACGTGGTTGACGTACCAGGCCGCGGCGGCCATCGCGTGCGGGTCGTCGGCGTCCTGCGCCGCGGTCATGGCGCGATCGCCGGACATCAGCACCAGGGCCGCTGGCGGCTGGAACGACAGATACAGCTGGGTGAGGTGGTAGACCTGCGCCAGCAACGCCTGCACCCGGCGGCGATCCTTACCGTCGAGCTGCCGCACCGCAACACGGGTGTCGCACAACAAATTCGGCAGCAACGTCGCGACAGCCGAACGCTGGTGGGCCGCACCGTGCCACAGAACCCACGCCTGCTGCACACGCGCGGCGAGCGCCTCGGGTGACAGGTCGGCGTCGTCAGTGCTGGGCGTGACCGGGTAGGAGGCGAGGGCCTCGGTGACTTTGGGCAGGGCGGGGTGGGTCGCCTTCGCGTAGACCGAGCGGGCCAGGGGCTGTTCGCCCGTGAGCTGTGTCAGGTCGTTGAGGTCGAGGATTTCGGCCAGGCGGATGAGCATGGGCAGACGGGGCAGTTTCAGTCGGCCGGTCTCGAGGGATTTGACCCAGCTGCCCGAGCGGCCGGCGAGTTCGCCGAGCATGGGGCGGGTCATGCCTGCTTGGCGGCGCAGGCGCATCAGTCGGGGGCCGAATTCGTTGTCTTGCACCATGGCGATATCTCCGCACGGACCGCAATGGGATAGGGGGACAGTTTGTGCCCCTGGTCAATTGTGGCACGTGTCACGGTCATGGTGCACCGGCCGCCGGGATCGGAATTCCCGTGGGGCCGGGTGCACTCCAGAACCGTTCCAGGGAGCAGGAGCACACCCGACATGTCGATCATCCTCGTCGCCACACTGATTTCGCTACTGCTGTTCGTCATCGCTGTCCTCGGCCGCGTTGCCGAGGGCGGCGTCACCGACAGCGCTCGGCACATGAAGGCGCGGCTGACCGTCGCCGACATTCAGGCCAGACTCGCCGCCGAGCCACCACACACCTACGTCCCGATAAGCCGGGGGTGGTGAGCATGGGCCTGCTGCCATCCGCTCTGGGGTTCCTGCGCAGTGATGTCTCAGGGCTCAACCAGCCCCGCGATGAGTTGCGAATCCTCGCCGCCGCCAAGCGAACTGGTTACGACCTGCGGAAGACAATTGTGTTCAGCGAACACACCGAAGATCGCGTCCACCGCCTGCGGGTGGCCATCGCCCGCCTGGACGTCGATACCGTAATCGTGCCCAGCACCGAGCATTTCGACGACCATACGATCCCCGATGAACTGCTCGAGGTCGCCACCGTGATCACCGTGTCACCCGGGAACACCTGGGCCCGAACCCCTCGCCTCATGAGTTAGGCACCGCGATGTCTACTGAAGGCGTGACAGCGCTGCTGAACGGGGACCGCCCCGCCGGGTGGCTGCAATATCACGACGGGTCCTGGGCACCGGTCGGGCACGACGGCAGGGTCGGCCCTACGATCACAACCGACGACCTGCTCGCGGTCGCGCGAGAAGATCTGGCTGCACTCGAGGAAGCCGGACTGATCACAGAGGTTATCGACGTCGAGCCGCTCGAGGTCATCGACTTCGAGCACCAGAATCCGGGCGGAGGCGCACGAAGTACCCAACTCGCCTTGGATCGCGGGTCAACGGACCTCGCTCAGTGGCGGGATCGAGGTGGTCGGCCGAGGTTATCGGTATCAGCCGAGTAGGGCGGCAGGCGTAGCGAAACGCGCTCCGACGACTACAGGCGGGGCGCCTTTCACGCACCGCCGCGACCATATCCAGAGCGCCCCGGGGACAAGACAATTGCCCCTGGGGTGCACTCTTGTTGGCGACACCGATTGTTATCGAACCGTTTCGCACTGAAATGTCGAAATCGGGCCCCTTCTCGGCAGTTAACAGGCGCACGCAGCCAATAGGACGAAACCCAGCGGACCCCCGCGATCGACTCCAAGCCTTGACCACGGAACACGGAATTGCATCAATTCCCCTCCCGTACCGGGATAAACGCGGGTTCCCCTGCCAGTACATGGGTGACGCCACTCCAAACGCCGAACATCCCACAGGAGCCCCGATGGAACGCCCCGAACCCGGAAACCACGCCCCGACCAGCACCGAACCCGCCAAGCCGCCCGCCCGCGACCGCGCCCACCAACGCTGGCACATCGACCGAATCGACACCGAACCCCTCACCACCACCCAACACGACCACGCCGTCACCCTCCTCACCGACCTCATCACCGCATGGACCCACCGCCACCACACCGACAACGGCGAACGGAACGCCGCATGAAACACGCCGGCCGAAATACCCGCCACACCAATGCATTCGAAAAACGATCGAGGGACAATAGAACCGGCAATATACCAGACCGAATCCAGAACACGAATTCTGGTTCACCACAGGTTGTTTCAGACATCGGATTTTGCGAGAAGCGTGTATCGATGGGAAGGACCGGCAGCATGACAGGCAGCAAGAAATCCTCAACTTCGCGTAACTCCACCGACACAGCCGCGTGGGAACAGGACGTGCGGGTAGGGACTTACACTCGCCGTTCCACCACCGAGGACAACCAGCCCTACTCCATCGAAGCCCAGGACGCTCGCCTGGACTCTTACATCGATTCCCAACCCGGCTGGCGACACACGACGTCCTTCACCGACGACGCCTCCGGTGCCAGCACCGAGCGGCCCGGCCTGCAGCGCGCGCTACAAGGGGCGCGTGCCGGGGTCATCGATGTGCTCGTGGTCTACCGGGTTGATCGCTTCTCCCGCAACCTGCGTGACCTGGTCACCCTGCTCGACGAGCTGGACCGGGCCAAAGTCGTGTTCCGTTCCGCCACAGAACCATTCGACACTTCCACGCCCATGGGTCGCATGCTGGTGCAGATGCTGGGTATGTTCGCCCAGTTCGAACGCGACACCATCATCGACCGCGTCATCGCCGGGATGGAACGTAAAGCAGCCAAAGGACTGTGGAAGGGCGGCAAACGTCCCTACGGCTACCGAGTCGACAAGACCACCCAAACGCTCGCCGTTGACGAGGCTGAAGCCGTGGTTGTGCGCATGATCTTCGAGCTCTACTCCTGCCGTCGTCTCGGTGCCCGTGCGGTCGCCGGGGAGTTGAATACGCGGGGGCATCGCGCCAGCACTGGCCGCGAATGGTCCGGCCATCACGTGCTGCGGATTCTCAACAGCCGGATCTATCTCGGCGAGTTGACCTTCCGTGACACCACCGTCACTGATACCCACCCGGCCCTCATCGACACCGACATCTTCGACCACGCCCAAACAGTTCTCGAAGCGCGCGGGGAATCCCACGCCCACCGCGCCGCGAACTCCTCGGACTATCTCTTGACCGGTCGCCTGCGTTGCCCGCGGTGCGGGCGCGCCATGATCGGTACCAGAGCCACCGGACGCTCCCGCACCTACCGCTACTACACCTGCTTCAACCGTGCCCGCTACGACAGCGACAAGTGCGACTTCACCCGTCTCGACGCGGACTCTGTCGACGCCGCCGTCCTGGAAACTCTCGGCACGTTCTACCGCACCCGCCACGACCTGATCAGCCAAGCCATCCAAGCTCAGAAGCGCCACCACCGAGACACCAGCAGCGACACCCGCGCCGAACTGGCCACCGTCTCCGCTGAACTCACCAAGACCCAGCAAGCGATCGACCGGTATCTGAACGCCTTCGAAAACGGCACCCTCGACCCCGAACTCCTCGCCGGACGACTCAGCGAATTGCGCACCAAGACAACCCAGCTCGCCACCCGCCGCGACGAACTCACCGCCACCCTGGCCAGCGAACCCACCGCCCCGGAACCCGCCGCGCTGGACGGCATCTCCGACCACATCGCGGAAATCATCACCAACGGCACCCGCACTCAAGCCAAGGCGCTGATCGAGGCCCTGGTCGCCCAGGTCGCCATCACCGGCCCCGACCGCCTCGTCCCCACGTTCCGCATCCCCCAACCCGGAAACGACATTGGGGCTGGTACCGCTTCTGCGGTACCAGCCCCAATGGAGTCGGTTCGTGCAATGACACGATTGGTGGAGCTAAGGGGACTCGAACCCCTGACCCCCACACTGCCAGTGTGGTGCGCTACCAGCTGCGCCATAGCCCCGGATGGGTTGCCGTCGGGTTTCCCTGACTGCCTGAACGAAGTTACACCACCGGCGCATCGGCAACCAAATCGCCTCGATTCGGGGGGTGACGGAGGGGTTGTTCGAACATGGAATCGAACACATATTCGATCGCAATGATCTCGTGCGTCAGGCTTCCGGCAGCGGCCCGGAGTTTACGATCCGGGCACAACCTCAGGAACTTCAGACGATGTTCGGCATCGCGGCCGTAACGGCGGGATATCCCCGAACATCTACGCCATGATTAGTGCCGCAACGTGCATTCGCAGTACCGCCTGCACTGTTGCCGGGTCTACAGCTCCGTGTGCGGTGACGGCATTCAGCGACAGGCCGGAGACGAGAGCGGCCAGGCGAACCGCTTCCGCAACAGGATGCGCTACTCCAATCGCGATCAGCGCCTCAACCAAGACGGCGTGCAAGTCTGCCGCCATCTGCCTGGTCACAGGCACGAATGCGGGACTGGTCCGCGAGGCGGCAAAGACTTCCAGCAGGACAACCGCTTCGCGGCGCCTCTCATCATCCAACGGAACGATTTCCTCGAGCACGGCGATCAAATGGCGCCTCGCCGCTTCACCAACGGGACGGCGTGGCACCGCATGGCGGGCAAGCCGCTGCCCCATGCGGTCGCCTGCCGCGGTCACCGTCGCGACGACCAGAGACTCGTGATCGGCGAAGTAGTGGCGAACCGACCCGATGTTCAGACGAGCCTCCGCTGCGACCTTCCGAAAAGTGACAGCAGCCAACCCTTTCTCAACAACCAAGCGCAGAGCCGCCTCGGTGATATGGCGCCGACGCTCATCGGAATCAACCTGCACTGGCATCGCTACAGCATAAATCGACGGTGCTTAAATATCACACTCGTGATACAAAGGGTTGGCGATGCCGACACCGAGAGAGGAACACCATGCGCGAAGCAGAAGCTGTCGCCACCAATCGAGCCAACTGGGATGACCGAGCCGACGTCCACGCTCGTTCCAAGATGTACGACGTCGAAGGCTTCCTGGCCGACCGGACAGAGATCTCCACGGTCGTGCGCAACGACCTGTCGGTGCTCACGCCTCACTTGCCGGAATCCGGAATCCAGGGCCTCTCGCTGCTGCACCTCCAATGCCACATCGGCACAGACACCATCTCGTGGGCGCGCCTCGGCGCGGCCGATGTCCACGGCCTTGATTTCTCGCCCAACTCCCTGGCCCACGCAACCAGAATCGCGAAGACCGACGGCAGCGACATCACCTGGGTGGAAGGTGACGCGCGATACGCCTCGACCCTGATCGACCGGCACTTCGACATCGTCGTCACCAGCGCCGGGACGATCGTCTGGCTCCCAGACCTCACATCCTGGGCGCAGTCGATCCATGACCTTCTCGAACCGGGAGGGGTGTTCATGATCCGCGACGATCACCCGATCCTCGGAGCAATGGAGTTCGAACCTTGGGAGATCACCGACGACTACCTCGGCGGCGGAGGCGCCCGCACGTACGAAGACTCCGGCACCTACACGGACAACGCCGCCGGAGCAGAGATCGAGCACGTCACCAACCACGAATGGCGTCACGACCTGGGCGAGATCATCGGCTCACTACTGAACGCCGGACTCAGGATCGAGGCATTCACCGAGCTGCCCTACATGGACTGGCCGGCGTTCTCCGACCTCACCCCCTGCCCGCAGGGATGGACCCTGACGGAAAAGTCGCACCGGATACCCCTGAATTTCGCCGTCGTCGCCAGACGTCCAAACCGGCCAAATTCTTGACGCGGATCGGAACGGAAGATCAGCATGCCCCGAGCCATAGCTGCTGTTGACGCGCAAAAGTGAGCCAATCGCACCCGGCGTGCCGACCAACCCGCGGTTCAACCCACACCGCCGTTCGTGATCACACATGTCCGATTCCTCGTGTGTCATCGCCGAGCTGCGTGTCGTCGCGCCGGGAGTGCAGACGATGGGGATGCGACTGCGCGATGTGAGTATGCCGGATGGATCCGCGGAGCATGCCGTAGTGGCGGGCGAGCGCCGCTCGGCCGGGCAAGAGCCACGCCAGCGGCTGCCCGCTGCGGCACAGGCCGATGCGTAGGCAGCGCCAGCGAGCACCGACACGCCACACGGCGCGATTTGTCGACCATGAATCGAGTCGGGCGGGATTCACAAATACCCCAGCGGATAACAAATTCATCATCCGCACCCGGCGGGACGTACATCGAACCGGCGGCAGAACCGGACATTCATCCCAGGATTCGGTCCGAACCGCGATGGACATCACTATTTCACAGTGATACCGAACACATAACGCAACTATCACGGACCGCCATATATCTACATTTTTACCCAGCCGAACTGGGGGAGTATCGAAAACCTCGGTCTGCCGCCGAATCAATTCGGCCGTTATTTCAATGTGATCTGGCGCGAATTCTTCGCTAGCGTCGTCGACAGCCCCGATCAACGCGATGGGCTCGAACTCGAACCGCCGAACGCCGGTAACCCTGCCCCGCGGTTTCGAGGGTCCCCGACATTGCTGGGGGCAGGGACACGGCGGAAGTCCACCGGGGCCGAGCGGGCGCAGCCAGGAATCCACATGACTCAGAAGCGCAAGTTCACCCGTGCCCTTGGTCTCGCCGCCGTCGCCGGCGCCATCGCCGCTGTTCCGTTCGGCCTGGCCACCGCCACCGCCTCGGCCTCCGGCCACAACTGGGACGCCGTCGCACAGTGCGAGAGCGGCGGCAACTGGGGCATCGAGACCGGTAACGGCTTCTCCGGCGGCCTGCAGTTCACGCACAGCACCTGGGCCGCCAACGGCGGCTCGGGTAACCCGAGCAACGCCAGCCGCGAGGAGCAGATCCGCGTCGCGGAGAATGTGCTCGCCACCCAGGGACCGGGCGCTTGGCCCGTGTGCGGCGCTTACCTGTAAGACCGGATAGACCTGACGGGGTCTGTGCCATCAGGCACGGGCCCCGTTGTCGTCAATAGGACATCAACGAAATCACCAGTGCCGGAGCTATTTCCCACAACCCAGCGAACAACCCCCATACAATTCCGGCGAACACCCATCCCACATCGGGGTCGAACCCTACCGCTGCGGCCGGATTCATAATTCCCATCGCAGCTCGAGGCGCCCGCGAAGTCAACGAATAGTCCCACTCATCGGTACCGCTTATTCCAATCGCATAAATCGATCGTTCTCATGGTCCGAAACGCCTGCGGGCAGTGATCCATCTCATTACCCTGTGTCCACCCGGCAACTCGTCCTGATCCAGGTACGGTTCAGATCCTTTACGAAATGCCGTGGCTAGAAAGGCATCTCGACCATGAGCTCGACCCAGATTGCGGATCCGCCGACCGTGCTCACAGGGCTGTGGCAACGCAAGCTACCGCACTATCCCGATACACCCGCGCGCTCCTGGTATCTGGCCGTCGTGGTCATCGCCTCGATCGCGCTCTACTACCAGGTATTCGTCACCGGCGCGGTGGGCAATGAACTCATCGCCTACTTCGACCTGTCCTTCGCCTACTTCGTCTGGATCTTCATCATCGGCGCCGCCTTCGGTGCGGTCGCCTCGGTACTCGCGGGCGTACTGGATCGATGGGGGCGGGCAAATATCGTCGCCTACGGCGTGGTGATCTGCTCACTGCTGACGCTGTTCGCGGTGCCCGCAACGACCACCAAGGAGCAGTACCTGTTCGTGTACTGCCTGGTGAGCATTGTCGAGGGCGCGGTGCTGGTGGCCACACCGGCGCTGATCCGCGACTTCTCCCCGCAGCTGGACCGAGCGTCGGCGATGGGCTTCTGGACGCTCGGACCGGTCATCGGCGCCTTGGTCACCACGCAGATCTCCACCCGCACGCTCGACGCGCATCCGGATTGGCAGTACCACTACCGGCTGTGTGGTGTGATCAGCGTCGTCATCGCGGTGGTCGCGATGGTCGGATTGCGTGAACTCAGTCCGCAATTGCGCGACCAGATCATGGTGACGTTGCGCGACCGTGCGTTGATCGAGGCCCGGGCCCGTGGTCTCGATGTCAAGGGACTCGAACGAGGCGTATGGCGACAGATGTTACGTCCCAACATCGTCGGCTCCGCCTTAGCGATCAGCCTGTTCCTCGCCTTCTTCTACACCATCGTGTCGTTCCTACCGGTGTATATGGCGACGAACTTCGGCTTCAGTTCGGCCAAGGCCAATGCGCTCGGCAATTGGTACTGGGGCGCGAATGCGATAGCCCTGGTGCTGGCCGGGATCGTGTCGGACAAAGTCAAGGTGCGCAAGCCGTTCATGATCGTCGGCGCGCTTATCAGCATCGTCGGAATGTACATCTTCATCGGCTACACCGATCAGCCCGACACCGATTACTACGCGTTCGCGACGGTCTTCGTGGTGATCGCGATCGGCACCGGCATCGCCTATTCCACCTGGATGGCGAGCTTCACCGAAACGGTCGAGGCCCGTAATCCGGCCGCGACCGCGGTGGGTCTCGCGGTGTGGGGCGGCACGCTGCGCGGGGTTGTCACCGTGGTGCTGTTCGGCTTGCTGATCATGGTGAACGCGGCAGGACCACTGGTCAACTACGGACCGCGGCTGTCGGAGATCACGCACAAATACGCCCAGCAACTCGCGACCATCCAGACCGTCGGCCCGGAGACCCTTGCCGCCCTGCAACAGAACCCCAATGATCAGGCCGCACAGGTCACCGCGCTGACCAAACTGACCGGCGCGACACCTGCCGATATCCAGACCACCGTCGGACTCAACACCCACTACCCGCAGGAGTTGGCAACCCTGGGGGCCATCGATTCGGCCACACTGGCCACACTGGCCACGAACCCAACCGATGCGAACGCCGGACTCGCGGCGGTCGGACAGGTCGCGAAGAAGTTCGGCATTCCGGTGGACCAGGCGATTTCGCGCCTACAAGCCGTGCAGCAGATTCCGACGGCCGATCTCGCGGTGGCGGCGACCGTCGGCCCCAAATTGGCGCAGGCGACTACGCAGTTACAGTCGGTTGGCACCATCCCTGCCGATGATCAGGCCTATCTGGCCGCACACGCCAAGCAAGTGCAGCAGGCGAAGGCCGATTCCCCCGAACAATGGAAACGCTGGTGGTGGATCTGCCTGGCCGCGCAGGTCGTGTTCCTACCGTTCGTCTTCCTGATGGCCGGACACTGGGACCCGAGGGAGGCGGCCGCACAGGCCAAGGCGCACGACGAAGCCGTCGAGCGCGAACTGGCCGCGATCGCGAAGGGGCGGCCGGAGCCGGAACCTGCCGGTTAGGTGCTTCGTGCCGGGCGGCGCCACCGCCCGGCACGATCACTTCGTCAGGTCGACGACCCATTGGTGGTTGTTCACGTCGATCTTGTTCTTGCCGTCGAAAACGGCGGGCGTAGCGACCTCGCCATTGGCATCGGTCAGTGCGGCGCGCGCCATTTGCGCGTGGATCTTCGCCGCGTCGAGTTTCGCGCCGGAGTTGATGCATTGCACTGCCTCCAGCGAGGCGCCCGATTCCTTGGCGGCGTTCGCGAGATCGTCATTGCTGAGATCCGCGCCGCCTTCCGTCGGCTGCTTGGAGGTGAACAGCAGCGCGTGGAATTTCGAATACACCGGACCCGAACCGTTATCCGCGACGCATTCGTTCGCGGCGACCGCACGAGTCGAAAAATCCTTGCTCTTCGACTTCGGGTCGAGGAATGTCACGAAGTGATAGCGGACGGCGAGCTTGCCCGCATCCATCTGCTGCGCGATCTCCTGACCGTAGAGCCGCTCCAGCACGCCGCAGGACGGGCACAGCGGATCCTCGTACATATCGACCGTCTTGGCCGCGTCCGGGCGGCCGAGGAGAATCGTGCCGTTGTTCTGGTCCAGGACCACGTGCACATCCGCGCTGTGCACCGGCCCGTATCCGTCATTGCGGATCTCGGCGTCATCGCGCCCCCACCGGAACGCCAGGATCACGATCAACACGATTAGCGCGAGCGCCACGCCACCCAGGGCATACGTGGTCGCGCTGGACATCGGCCGCGGCGTGTACTTCGATCCCGGTTCGCTCACGACTGCGCCTCGCTGACGCTCGGCTCCGTCGTGCGCGATTGCGCGCTGTGTTGATGGTTCACTCGCTGACGCTCGCTCACCCCGAACACTCTGCCCCAACCACCGCCCACTCGGTGCACGGGGTGCTCGTTCAGGCAAACCTCGAGGGCACACGCTACGGATAGACATCCAGTCAGCGAGAGGTGTATTTGTTGCCCAAGTGGTCGGGGTTCGGGCTTTCGACGCGGAGGGGCTCGGCGCCGTCGGGGCCGCAGATGTGGTCCGGTGGGCAATCCACGACCGGTTCCACCACCGATTCGACACCGCGTCGGTGCAGTGGTTCCGGAACGAGCGCCCAGATCGCGGCCGCGACGGCGAGTAGTGCACCGGTCAAGGCGAGAGCGATGCCGTAGGAGAAGTGTTGGGCCACCGCGCCCACCGCGACCGGGCCGATGACGGTGCCGAGGTCGGCCGCCATCTGGAAGCCGGCGAGCACCGGCCCGCCGCGGGCCTTCGGTCCGATGACGTCCGCGACCGTCGCCTGCTGTGCGGGAGTGAACATGCCCGAGCCCAGCCCGGCCACGAATGAGGTCGCAAGCAGCCAGGGCAGGTTCGACGCGATACCGAGTCCGGCGGTACCGGCCGCACAGATCAGGGATCCGGTGATCAGGAATGGCTTGCGCCCGAAGCGGTCCGAGAGCCTGCCTGATGCGAAAAGCACCGCCACATTGCCCGCGGCGAACATCGTGAGCGTCACCCCGGCCATGCCCGGTTTCTGATGCAGCACTTCGACGACAAGCAGCGGCACCAGCGCCATTCGCACGCCGAATACCGCCGCACCATTGGCGAAATTCGACAGCAGCACCGCCCGGTACTCCGACCGCGCCAATCCCTCCCGGAACGACATCAGCCGCAGCCCGCCCACCGGTTCGGGCGCGGCCAATGTCGAATGCCGCAGGTTCACGTAGACAACCGCGGTAGCGAGTAACAGCGCCGCCGCGTAGATCAGGAACGGCGCGCGCAATCCGAGCCCCGAGAGCGCACCGCCGACCAGCGGACCACTCACCGACCCGATCAGAAAACTCGTGGACCACAGTCCGGACACCCGCCCGCGCTGCGCCGGCGGCGACATCCGGATCACCAGTGCCAGTGACGACACCGTGAACATGGTTGAGCCGACCCCACCCGCCGACCGCAATATCAGCAGCTGCCAATAACTCTGCGCGAACGCACTCGCCCCGGTCGACACCGCGACAATCAACAGGCCGCCGAGGTACACCGACCGCTCCCCCAGCCGCTGCACCAACCGCCCACTGACCGGTGCGAACAGCAGCCGCATCAACGCAAACGCACTGACAATTGCCGACGCGGCCGCAACCCCGACCCCGAACCCCCGGGCAAACTGCGGCAATACCGGTGCCACCAGCCCAAACCCGACGGCGATGACGAACGAAGCACCGACCAATACCCAGATCTCGACAGGCACAGCCCTGGAGGCCGCCCCGCCCGATGCTGTCGAACCTGACGATGCTACTGATCCGGAAGCTCCAGGCGAATCCGACACCGCTGCCGTCCCCGTCGACCCCAACGCCGTCGCAGATCGCTCCGAAACCGCCCGAACCGGTCCCGCCAAACCTAGCGAACCCGCCGAATCCGCAGTCGATCTATCACTCACCGGACAGCGCCTGCCCCACCACTTCTTCCGCGGCCGCTTGGACCTGGGCCAGGTGTTCGGGGCCCTGGAAGGACTCCGCGTAGATCTTGTACTTGTCTTCGGTGCCGGAGGGGCGGGCGGCGAACCAGGCGTTTTCAGTGGTGACCTTCAGGCCGCCGAGGGGCGCGCCGTTGCCGCGGGCGCGGGTGAGGACCGCGGTGATGGGCTCACCGGCGATCTCCTTTGTGGTGATCATGTCCGGTATCAACCTCCCGAGCAGCGCTTTCTGTTCCGCGGTCGCCGGGGCGTCGATGCGGTCATAGGCCGGACTGCCGTAGCGCTTCTCGAGTTCGACATAGCGCGCGGACGGGCTCTGGCCCGTGACCGCGGCGATCTCGGTGGCCAGCAGGGCGAGCAGGATGCCGTCCTTATCGGTGGTCCACACCGTGCCGTCCATCCGCAGGAAGGATGCGCCCGCACTCTCCTCACCGCCGAAAGCCAGACTGCCGCTGAACAATCCGGGCACGAAGAATTTGAATCCGACCGGCACTTCGTACACATCGCGCCCGAGTACGCTGACCACTCGGTCGATCATCGACGAACTCACCGCCGTCTTGCCGATCTTGGTGAGCGCATCCCAGCCCATCCGATTCGCGACCAGATATTCGATGGCGACCGCGAGGAAGTGGTTCGGATTCATCAGGCCGCCATCGGGTGTGACGATGCCGTGCCGATCCGCGTCGGCATCGTTACCGGTGGAGATGTCGTAGTCGTCCTTGATGGCGATCAGCGAGGCCATCGCATAGCGCGAGGACGGATCCATCCGGAGCTTGCCGTCGGAATCCAGCGTCATGAACCGCCAGGTCGGATCGACGAACGGGTTGACAACCTCGAGTTCGAGGTCGTAGCGCTGCCCGATCTCCTCCCAGTAGTCGACGCTGGCACCACCCATCGGATCGGCGCCGAGTCGGATCCCGGCGCCACGAATGGCGTCCAGGTTGAGCACATTCGGCAGATCCGCGATGTACTGGTCGAGGTAGTCGTAGCGCTCGACGCAATTCTCCAGCGCATGCCGCAGCGTGGTCCGTCGCACCCCGGCCAAGCCGTTGCGCAACAGTTCGTTGGCGCGGGTGGCGATGGCGTCGGTGGCCTTGGTGTCGGCCGGACCACCGTGCGGCGGATTGTATTTGAAGCCACCGTCGCGCGGCGGGTTGTGCGACGGCGTAACGACGATGCCGTCGGCCTGATGTTTTGCGCCGCCGCGGTTGTGCCGCAACACCGCATGACTCAGCGCGGGTGTCGGGGTGTAGCGATCGCGGGCGTCGATCATCGCGGTCACATCATTGGCGGCCAGTACTTCGAGCGCGGTGGTCCACGCGGGTTCGGATAACGCGTGGGTATCGCGGGCCAGATAGACCGGACCGGTAATCCCCCGCGTGGCACGGTATTCCACGATCGACTGGGTAATGGCCAGGATATGCGCCTCGTTGAACGCGGTGTCCAGGCTGGAGCCTCGATGACCCGAGGTGCCGAATGCGACCTGCTGTGCGGGCTCGGCCGGATCCGGGATGCGGCTGTAGTAGGCCGTCACCAGACGCGCGATGTCCTCGAGGTCGGTGGGACGCGCGGGTCGCCCGGCTCGATCATGGGCCATGCTCGGGTCTCCCTTCCATGTCGGCTGCGCCCGGCTCGTCATCAAAATCATGTCCACAACCACTGCGTCGTGGCCGCGGCGACGAACACCGCGGTCAGGCTGGTCACGACGCTGAGCACCACATTGCCCAGCGCATAGGCGTAGGCGCCCTCGGCCGCGAGCCTGATCGTCTCGTAGCCGAACGTGCTGAATGTGGTCAGCGCACCGCAGAAACCTGTCCCCGCGGCGGCCAACAGCCAGTTGTTCGTGCCGGCGCCGATCAGTCCACCGAGCAACGCCGAACCGACAATATTAACGGTCAATGTGCCCAGCGGTAGCAGAGATTCGAATCGCGCGGCAATCGCACGGTCGATGAGATACCGCGCCGGGGCGCCGAGCATGCCGCCGGCCAGGACGAGCACCACCATCATCGGGCGACCCCCAGCGTCGGCTGCCAGATCTCGACTTCGGACAATGCGACATTCACCGCGGCGAGCACCTCGGAATTCTGTGCGACGAAGGTACGCAACCGCTCGGCCTCGTCGATGATCATCACCAGCACGGGTAGGTGTTCGGCCAGATCGAGGATCCGACTGGTGTGGATGCGCGAGGACGCGCCGTAACCCTCCACCCCGCGCCACACGCTGGCACCGGCCAGTCCGGCGTCGCGGGCTCGCCGCACGATCTCATGGAACAGGGGCCCATGCCGCCACTTGTCGTCCTCGTCGAGCAGTAGCGTCAGCCGCGCCGCCGGGTGCCACTGTCCAGCCGCCGGACCAGTGCCCATCGGTGAATCTTCCATCGCCTGACCCCCTTCCGTCGCGCTCTCCACTGTCAACTCGTCCGCCGTGCCGTACCAGTAGCCCACCGCGCCAAAATCATGCCGAGCACGACGGCCCCCAGTCCCGCCACCACTGTCCCCCCGAGATAGCCGAGCGCCTCGACTACGGCACCCGATTCGAGCAGTCTACGAACCTCGAGGCTGTAGGTGGAAAAAGTGGTGAAGCCGCCGAGCACACCGATACCGACAAATGGGCGGAGCAGTCTGTGGGCTACCCATACCTCGGTGATCAGAACCATCAGAATTCCGATCGCAAAGCATCCCACGACATTGATCGTGAAGGTTGCCCAGGGGACCTGGTGCGGTCGCGCCGGCCACCATACGCCGATGCCGTAGCGCGCCAGCGCGCCGAGACCACCGCCGAGGGAGATCACCGCAAGCACCGACGGCTCGACAGCAGGGATGCGGGCCCGCTGCCCCATGCGCTGACCTCCTGCCGAGCCGAATGTCACCGGCGCAATGCTAATGGTCGGGTCGGCCGGGCCGAACATCCGGGACGGCGGCACGTACCATGACCAGCGCCGTTCGTCGACATGGCGGCGCACGGAAGCTACGAACGCCTGAAGGTTCGGCCGAAGTTCCCACCCACCCCCAACGGACATAGGTCGGGAGCGATGATGGCGACACCAATGGCGGTGCCCGAAGCGCCTCGGAAGGCGGCGAAAAGCGGGCGCCAGCAACTATTCGGCAGATCGATTCGCCGCAACTGGGGCCCCTCGGTCCGGCGACTCGGCATCGCGGCTTTGGCGGTCGCGCTGGCCGGACTCGGCCATGCACCGCCCAGCATGGCAGAGCCGATCTATCCGATTCCGGAGCCGGACGGTTTCTATTGGGCGCCACCGGATGTGGCCAACTTCCAGCCCGGTGATGTGATCCGCAGTCGGCCGGTGGGCGCGCCGGGCTTTCCCGGTGCGACGGTATGGCAGTTGCTGTACCGGTCGATCGATTCGGCGGGCAATCCCATCGCGGCCATGACCACCCTGCTGCTGCCCGTGGGCGGCGGACGCAACCGGCCGCTGGTCTCGTATCAGCCGTTCGTCAATTCGCTTGGCATGCAGTGCGCGCCGTCGCACAGCCTCTTCGACGGCCGCATGCAGGAAGCGCCCGCGCTGAATCTGCTGCTGGCTCGCGGCTGGGCGGTCGCGGTTCCCGACCACCTCGGGCCGACCAGCGCCTATGGCACGGCCCGTCTCGGCGGCCAGCTCACCCTGGACGGGATACGCGCGGTAAAGCGTTTCGTACCAGCCGATCTCGCGGATAGTCCGGTCGGTATGGCCGGATACTCGGGCGGCGCCATGGCGACCGGGTTCGCGGCGGCGATGGCACCGGAGTATGCGCCGGAGCTGCCGATCGTCGGGGTCGCACAGGGCGGGGTCGCGGTGAATATCGACAAGCTGGCCCGTGATGTCGGCGTGCAGCCGAACCCCCTGTTCGGCCTCGGATTCGCGGCGATGATCGGTCTCGAGCGCGAATATCCTGCCCAGCTGTCGATGGAGCGGTTCCTCAAACCCGAGGGTTGGGCACTGCGCAACCAGGTCGCCAATGCCTGCACCTCCGAAATCATCGCGGCAGGCGAGAACAAGGACTTCGACGATGTCTTCAACGGCTCGATGTTCGACGCCGACGACGCCACGATCCGGATCCTGCAGGAGAACAGCCTGGAGACATATCCCGGTGTACCACGCGCTCCGATCTACGAATGGCACGGCGCCAACGATCACCGGGTGGATCCATGGCTGGCCCGCGAGGTGGTTGGCCGCTATTGCGCGGCGGGCACGCCGGTACTGTTCGACCTGATTCCGGGCACCGACCACAATGCGGCGGCACTCGCCGGTGCGCCACGGGCATTCAACTATCTGTCCGACCGGTTCGCGGGACTTCCAGCCCCGAGCAACTGCTGACGCGAACACAACACAGCGCCCACGTCGATGCTGACGAGGACGCTGTGCCAGTTCGGACAGACGTGAGTGACCTCCTTGTTCGGCCACCACGGAGCGAGTTTTACGAGCGAGGAGTTCGCGGCCCGTCTCGCGTCCGAGTCGTCGAAGCGCAAACGACGAAGTCCTGAGCCCCGACCGCCCGGCACCTTTGCAATAGGTACCGAACGACCAGCTCAGGCGACCACAACGGAGCGAGTCTTACGAGCGAGGAGTTCGCGGCCCGTCTCGCGTCCGAGTCGTCGAAGCGCATGCGACGAAGTCGCGAGTCTCGACGGCTCGGACGCGAGACGGGCCGCGAACGGGTCGGTCCGAGTCGTCGAAGCGCATGCGACGAAGTCGCGAGTCTCGACGACTCGGACGCGAGACAGCAGGGGGCCGCGAACACGCCGCGCCCGCGCAGCCAAAAACACAGCCATTCGACACAGCTACGATCGTGGGCGGGCCGCATCGGGCGGTCATTCGCTTGTCGCATCGGAGCGAGGGTGAGAACTTTGTGAAAGCCGGAGGACATCACTTGATCGGGCAAATCCTCGAGGGGCGCTACCGCATCGACGCACCGATCGCGCGGGGCGGGATGTCGATGGTCTTCCGAGGTGTGGATACCCGCCTGGACCGTCCGGTCGCCATCAAGGTGATGGACCCCAAGTTCGCCGCCGATCCCCAGTTCCTGTCCCGGTTCGAATTCGAGGCGCGCTCGGTCGCCAAGCTCAAGCATCCCTCCCTGGTCGCGGTATACGACCAAGGCGTGGATGGCGAATATCCGTTCCTGATCATGGAGTTGGTCGAGGGCGGCACGCTGCGCGAACTCCTGCGCGAACGCGGTCCGATGCCGCCGCACGCGGTGCGCGCGGTCGCCGAGCCGTTACTGGCCGCGATCGGCGTCGCGCATTCGGCGGGCCTGATCCATCGCGATATCAAACCGGAGAATGTGCTGATCTCCGATTCCGGCGATGTCAAGATCGCCGATTTCGGGCTGGTTCGAGCCGTCGCGGCCGCGAACACCACCTCAGCGAGCGTGATCCTCGGCACCGCCGCCTACCTGTCACCCGAACAGGTGACCGCGGGCAGCGCCGATTCCCGCAGCGACGTCTACTCCTTCGGCATCCTGATCTTCGAACTACTCACCGGCCAGGTCCCGTTCATCGGCGACACGTCACTATCGGTGGCATATCAGCGCATAGAGAATGATGTGCCCAGCCCGAGCGCATTCATCGCCGGAATCCCGCCGGAGTTCGACGAGCTGATCGCGCGGGCCACCAACCGCGAACCCACACATCGCTTCGCCGATGCCAACGAGATGGCGGCCGAACTGCATTCGATCGGGGTCGCGCTGAATCTGCCGCCATATCGGGTACCCGCGCCACAGGAATCGGCCGAACATCTCAGCGCCAGCTACCATGCCGCCGCGCCGACCCCGCAGCAAGCCAGGGCCGCGGCACCACCGCCACCGTCCGCACAGCACACCAAGGTCGTCACCGCGGCGCGGCCGCGCGTGCCCGATTACGGTCCGCCCGACAACTACGGACCGCCGGACACTTACGGGCCACACGATCACTACGCGCCATCACATTCGCCGCAGCCGTCACCCTTCGCCGAAGACCGGGCCAAGTCGCGTCGCATGGTACTGATCTGGGTCGCCATCGTCGCGATCCTTACCCTGCTCGTCGGGATCGGTGGCTGGTGGTTGGGCATCGGGCGCTACTCGGCCGTCCCATCGGTCGCCGGAAAAGATCAGGCAAGCGCGATTTCGGCGCTGGCGGATGCCGGTTTCGACACCGAGACCAGACCGAAGACCTCCGACACCATCCCGGTCGGCGGGGTGGTCGGCACCGATCCCTCGGCCGGCTCCAAGGTCACCAAGGGCTCGACGGTGGCCGTGCTGATCTCCAGCGGCAAACCCCGGGTACCGGATGTCAAAGCGGGCGACGACATTTCGAAGGTCAACCAGCTCATCCGCGATGCCGGACTGCAACCGGTGGACGCTGGCGAAACCGGCAGCACCGCACCCAAAGGCACCTTCGCGAAAGTGGACCCGGCGCCCGGCACCGTCCTTCCGCTGGCCGCGCAGGTAAAGGTGTACCGCAGCAAGGGATCTCAGCCGGTGAAGATGCCCGATCTGCGCGGCAAGACCACCGAGGAAGCGAACAAGGTGCTCGCCGCGGCCGGAATCACGGTGCGCGAGACCCGAACTCAGTACGACCGCACGATCGACGCGGATAAGGTCATCGCCACCGAACCGGCTGCGGGCGCCACGATCGAGTCCGGCGACGGTATCACCCTGATCGTCTCGAATGCCGTGAAGGTGCCGCTGCTGGTCGGCTCGAGCGTCGCCGACGCCCGCTCCAAGCTACAGGCACTCGGCTTGGTGGTGGCGGTGCGTCAGCTCACGCCGTCCGAGAGTTCCCTGGTGATCGGCCAAGTTCCGGGCGTTGGTTCCAATGTCGAGGCGGGCAGCACCGTCTCGCTGACGGCACTGCCCTGACGACAAAGGAGCGCCGCATGTCGCGGCGCTCCTGTCGGAAAGCCTTGGTCAGCGCAGCATTTCGGCGACCAGGAAGGCGAGTTCCAGCGATTGCTGGGTGTTCAATCTAGGGTCACACGCGGTCTCGTAGCGACCGGACAGATCCAGATCGGAAATGTCCTGGGCACCGCCGAGGCATTCGGTGACATCCTCACCGGTGAGTTCGATGTGCAGACCACCGGGATGCGTGCCGAGCGCATGGTGCACCTCGAAGAAGCCCTGCACCTCGTCGATGATCCGGTCGAAGTGCCGCGTCTTGTAGCCGGTGGAGGCCTCGTGGGTGTTGCCGTGCATGGGGTCGCACTGCCAGATGACCTGGTGTCCGGTCGCCTGGACCTTCTCGATAATGGGCGGCAGCACATCGCGAACCTTGGTATTGCCCATGCGCGATACGATGGTCAACCGGCCCGGCTCGTTATTGGGATCGAGCCGCTCGACGTACTCCACGGCCTGATCCGGCGTGGTTTTCGGGCCGATCTTCAGGCCGATCGGGTTGGCCAGCAGTTCCGCGAAGGCGATATGCGCGCCCTCGAGCTGACGGGTGCGCTCGCCGATCCACAGGAAGTGCGCGGATAGGTCATAGAGCACCGGCTCGCCCGCCGGGCGCTCGCCGAGGCGCAGCATGGCGCGCTCGTAGTCCAGCACCAGCGCCTCATGACTGGCGTAGATGCGGGCCGACTGCAGGCTCGGATCGTTCACCCGACAGGCGGTCATGAAGGCCAAACCGCGGTCGATCTCCTCGGCCAGTGCCTCGTAGCGCGCACCGGCCGGCGACTGGGCGACGAAGTCGCGGTTCCAATCATGGACGCGGTGCAGATCTGCCATCCCCGCGCTGGTCAGGGCGCGTACCAGGTTCATGGCCGCGCTGGCGTTGGCGTAGGCGCGCACCAGTCGCGAGGGGTCGTGCTCACGCAGCTTCGCATCGGCGACGAGCGAGTTCACCATGTCACCGCGGTAGGACTTGAGGCCGCGCGCGTCGGTATCCGAGGAACGCGGCTTGGCGTACTGGCCCGCGATGCGCGCGACCTTGACCACCGGCAGACTGGCGCCGTAGGTCAGCACGACGGCCATCTGCAGCAGGGTGCGGATATTGCCCCGGATATGCGGTTCGGTGTTATCGGCGAAGGTCTCCGCGCAATCACCGCCCTGCATCAGGAATGCCTCGCCGCGCGCGACCTCGGCGAGCTGCCCGCGCAGCTCCTCCACCTCGGCCGGCACGCAGATCGGCGGCACGCTCTCCAGCACGGTGCGCATCATCGCCGCCTGCTCCGGATCCCACGCCGGCTGCTGCAGCGCCGGACGCGCCAACGCGTCGTCCAGCCGCCTACGCAGCTCCGCGGGCAGCGGTGGCAGTTCCGGCAGGCGATCGATAGGTACATCGACGGTCCAGTTCACTTGTTCAGAATACGGATTCCTCAGCGCGCTGGTACCCGGAGGTAGGGGTCGATCACGCACCAAGGTGTTACAAATCCATACCCTCGGTAGATCCCGTTGCACAGCCCACGAAACACGCCACATATGGTTGACGGCTGTGGGTACCTCGAAGGCGACCGAATGATCGCAATGGCGTCCCGACTTCCGCCCATCACCATCGGAAAACCAGTAGTCGTCGCTATATTGTTCGATAGTCTCCCGATCCCACTTCACCAGATCTTCCGCACGGGCATCGGCCGGCTGCCGGGTGAGCCAGAGCCCCGAATTCTCCGGCCGACTATCGAATTCATCCCCATTGCTGTGATGAATTCACCCGGCCGCAGCTTTCGGTCGAGTCGGGCTTTTATTATCAATCGATGCCACGATTTCCAGCGAGTCGCGGTATTCAGTATCCACACGACGAAATATGGCCACCATCGTGCGAACTCTTCCACCGACGCCCCGGTGCACCACATCCCGGTGCCGCTTCGATCGCACCCCGGCGCCTCAACTCATGCACGTGCGCGCTATAGATACCGTGTTCGAGAATGGCTGGGCGAGAACAACTTTCGACCGAGTATCGCAGATATCTCCGACCGGGATCATCATCGTCATGCTTATTACACAATCCCCGAAGCCGCACAGGTCGAGAACAATCGGACACACTACAACGCAGCAGAATTTTTCATAAACCCCACATCCCCGAAATACGCGGGTTCATGGTATCAGGAAGGCGGGAAGTGATTGAGGTATTTTTATGACACAGAATTCATTGAAGATGGCAAAGTAATAGACTTGGTTTCAATCGGCGTTGTCTGCGAGGACGGGCGCGAATATTACGCGGTCTCCACAGAATTCGACCCCGATCGCGCAGGCCCCTGGGTACGCAAATACGTGTTACCGCAGCTTCCCCCGCCCGCATCGCCGTTGTGGCGCAGTCGCGAGCAGATCCGCGACGACCTCTATAAATTCTTGGTACCCCGACCGACGGTGCAACCCGAACTGTGGGCCTGGGTGGCCGCCTACGACCACGTCGCGCTGTGTCAGCTCTGGGGCTCCATGATCGACCTGCCCAACGCCCTCCCCCGCTACACCAATGAGCTGCGTCAGCATTGGGAGGCGCACGGCCGTCCCGAACTGCCCCCGGTCCCCCCGGACGCCCACGACGCCCTTGCCGACGCCCGCCACAACCTGGCCAAATTCGAGGCCATCGAGGCCGCTCGCCGCCGCGTTTCCCTTTGACAGCACAGGGCCCCGAGTCGAAGGAATTCGACTCGGGGCCCTGTGCTTATCGACTTTCGGTCAGTGCGGGTGCTTACCGTTGTGACCGTTCGCCTTCTCCTGGACCTTCTGCAGTACGGCGAGCTGCTTGTGCTCTTCCTCATGCTCGGCCTCGAAGGCCTGTTCGATCTCGTGCGTCGGGTCGGGGCGCAAGAAGCTACCGGTGCCCGGCTTACCGGCCGAACCCAGCTTGTTCATCTTCTTGGGCACTGGCGCGCCCTGGTACTCCAGCGGGATCGGGTGGCCGTGATCGTCGACCGGTCCCAGCGGCTGGTGCACCTCGATGTATTCACCGTGCGGCAGGCGCTTGATCACACCGGTCTCGATGCCGTGCTCGAGCACCGCGCGGTCGCTGCGCTGCAGACCGATGCAGAACCGGTAGGTGAAGAAGTACGCCACCGGCGGCACGACCAGCAGGCCGATGCGGCCCATCCAGGTGGTGGCGTTCAACGAGATGTCGAACTTCAGCGCCAGGATGTCGTTGACGCACGAGAGCGTCAGCACCACGTAGAAACCGATCGACATCGCACCGATCGCAGTGCGCACGGGCACGTCGCGCGGGCGCTGCAGCAGGTTGTGGTGCACATCGTCGCCGGTCATGCGCTTCTCGATCCACGGGTACAGGATCAGCACCATGAACACCAGACCCATGATCAGCGCCACCCAGAACACGGCGGGAACCGTGTAGCGACCCAGGTAGAGCTCCCACGGCGGCATCAGACGTGCCAGACCGTCGGTCCACATCATGTAGAAGTCGGGCTGCGAACCAGCCGACACCTGCGATGGGTTGTACGGCCCGATGTTCCAGATCGGGTTGATCTGCAGCACACCGGCCAGGATCGCCACGATGCCGAGGGTGAAGGCGAAGAACGCACCCTGATCCGAGGCGAACACCGGCACGATGCGCGCGCCGACGACATTGTTCTCGGTGCGGCCCGGACCGGGGAACTGCGTGTGCTTCTGGTACCAGACCAGTGCCACATGCGCGGCGATCAGCGCCAGGATGATGCCGGGGAACAGCAGCACGTGGGCGATGTACAGGCGCGGAATGATGATGTCGCCGGGGAAGTCACCGCCGAAGATCATCCAGTGCATCCAGGTGCCGACGATCGGGATGCTCATCGTGATACCACCGAACGCAGCCCGCAGACCGGTACCCGAGAGCAGGTCGTCGGGCAGCGAGTAACCGAAGAAGCCCTCGAACATGGCCAGGATCAGCAGCAGGCAGCCGATGACCCAGTTCGCCTCGCGCGGCTTGCGGAACGCGCCGGTGAAGAAGATGCGGAACAGGTGCACGATGATCGAGGCCGCGAAAAGCAGTGCGGCCCAGTGGTGCACCTGGCGCACGAACAGACCGCCGCGCACCTCGAAGGAGATGTTCAGCGCCGTCTCGTAGGCCCGCGACATGGTCACACCACGCAGCGGCTGGTAGGCGCCGTTGTAGACGACCTCGCTCATCGACGGATCGAAGAACAGGGTCAGATACACACCCGACAGCAGCAGGATGATGAAGCTGTAGAGCGCGATCTCGCCGAGCAGGAACGACCAGTGGGTCGGGAAGACCTTGTTGATCGACCGCTTCACGAACGCCGCGGCGCGGTACCGCTCGTCCGCCTCATTGGCTTGGGCTGCAACCCGACTCATGAACGACGCTCCCAGTAGGCCGGTCCGAGCGGCTCGATGAAGTCGCCGGCTGCGACCAGGTAGCCCTCGGAGTTGACGGTGATCGGCAGCTGCGGCAGTGCGCGAGCGGCGGGACCGAAGACCGGCTTACCCCATTCGGTCGCCAGGAACTGCGACTGGTGGCAGGGGCACAGGATCCTATTGGTCTGCTGCTCGAACAGCGACGTCGGGCAACCGAGGTGGGTGCAGATCTTCGAGTAGGCGAAGTAGTCGCCGTAGTTGAAGCTCTCCTGCCCCTTGCGCTTGATGGCCTTCTGCGCGTCTTCGGTGCGCAGCCGGATCAGCATGACGGCGTTGCGGATACCGCGCAGGGACTGCAGCGTCGCGTGCTCGTCACCGCGCCACTTGTCCTTCCACGGGAACACCGTCTCCATGGCACCCGCGTCCAGATCCTCCGGACGCACCAGCACGATGTCCTCGGGGCGACCGGTATCGCGACGGATGTAGATCGTCTCGCCGGGGAAGTCCGGGGTCCAACCCGAAACCCACAGCGGCGACTTGTCGCCCTTGGCCCACGGGTTCTTGATCATGCCGCCGACGAAGACAAGCAGCGCGCCGATGCCGAGCACGCCGACACCGGCACCTGCGGTCCGGGTGATCATCTTGCGGCGACCCAGCGTGGAGGTATCCAGCGCGTCCTGCAGCTCGGCGACCAGGGTGCGGCGCTCGACCTCGGGCGAGGGCCCGTCGTGGCGCTGCTGAATGGACAGCTCGGCCGGGATGAACTTCTTGCGGATCAGCACCACCGCGATGCCGATGACCAGCACCGAGATACCGAAGCTGAGGCCGACCAGCGGGGTGAACAGCGAGTAGGCGGCGTGGCCGTCCTCGTTCTTGCCCTTGAACTCCCAGGGCCAGAACAGGAAGACCCCGACCAGGACCGCGGCCGCGATACCGGAGACCGCGAACCAGAACGTGACCTGCCGCTCGGCGCGCTTCTCGGCGCGGGTGCCCGGTACCGGGAATCGCTCGCGCCGGTAGGCGACGTCGACGTCGTCGCGCTCGGTACCGAGCTTGACCAGCTCGTCCCGCGACATCGCGTCGAGTTCTTCCTCGGTGGGCTCCGCGGGCGTGACGTTCACCTGCGCGTTCGACGGTTCCACACCGTCGTGGCCCTCATCCGGCCGACCCATGTCAGTTGGCTCCTTGCTATCGCTCATGAACGTGATCCGATCCACATCGCGGCGCCGACGACGAGCGTGATGCCGACCACCCACATGGCCAGACCCTCGGTCGCGGGACCGAACCCACCGAGATCCCAGCCGCCGGGGCTCTTCTCCTCGGTGGCGTTCTTGACGTAGGCGACGATGTCGCGCTTCTCTTCCGGGCTCAGCTGCCGATCGGAGAACTTCGGCATGTTCTGCGGGCCGGTCAGCATCGCATCGTAGATCTGCTGCTCGCTCGCTGGCTCCAGCGGCGGTGCGAACTTACCGGAGGACAGTGCGCCGCCGCGGCCGGTGAAGTTGTGGCACGACGCGCAGTTCATCCGGAACAGCTCCGAACCGCGGGCGACATCCGGACCGCGCAGCGATTCCTGGGCGATCTCGCCATTGGCGTCGCGGACCACGCTCGGGCCGCCGCCATTGGCCGCGACGTACGCGCCGAGCGCGTCGATCTGGTGCGCGTCGAACTTCGGTGGCTTGCGCTGGGCCTGGGCCTCGTTGCGCGCCATCGGCATACGACCGGAGGAGACCTGGAAGTAGACGGCCGCCTCGCCGACGCCGATCAGGCTCGGACCGCGGTCGGGCACGCCCTGCAGGTTGGCGCCGTGGCAGGTGATACAGGAGGTCTCGTAGAGCTGCTTGCCGTCGCGGATCAGCGCGGACTGGTCCTCGTTCGCGGTCGCGATCTGCGGGTCCGGCGTGATCGCGGTGGCGAGGAATCCGGCTCCGACGAGGCCCACCAGCAGCGCGAGCCCACCCGCGATGCGACGCCGCATGCGGCGCTGCCTGCGCGTCTTGCTGGCCTGGCCGGCCGCGACGTCGTGGCGGCTGATCGCCGCGCTGGGGCTCGCGGGCTCTGGCGCTGACGGGGGAGATGAACTCATCTGTGTCCCTTTGGAGTAGACGGAACCGACTTGTGCAAAAGATTTGGGGTACTGGCCCGGCTCAGCGGACGAAGTAGATCGTGGCGAACAGCCCGATCCAGACGATGTCGACGAAGTGCCAGTAGTACGAGACGACGATCGCGGCGGTGGCCTGTGCCGGGGTGAACTTACTGACCTTGGTGCGGACCAGCAGGAATACGAAGGCGATCAGACCGGCGATGACGTGCAGACCATGGAAGCCGGTGGTGATGTAGAACACCGAGCCGTAGGCGCTGCTCGAGATCGAGGTGCCTTCCTTGACCAGGGTGCTGTATTCGTAGCCCTGACCGGCCACGAACATCGCACCCATGATCAGGGTGATGACGTACCAGCGGCGCAGGCCGAATACATCGCCCTTCTCCGCCGCGAACACACCCATCTGGCAGGTGAAGGACGAGGCGACCAGCACGGTGGTGACCGGCACGGCAAGCTTCAGGTTCAGCTCGGTCGGTTCCGGCGGCCAGTTGCCGTGGGCCTGGGCGCGCGCGACGAAGTACATCGCGAAGAGCCCGGCAAAGAACATCAGCTCGCTAGACAGCCAGATGATGGTACCGACGCTCACCATGTTGGGCCGGTTCAGCGAATGCACACGCTGAGTAATGGCCGATCCTGGGGTCCCTACTGCGGTCGTCACGGGGGTAAGTATGACTCGTCGTAGTACGACACAAGTACCCGGGTGCGAAACTTGTCCTCCCGTGTCGGAAAACGCACGGACAGACAGTCTCTGAACCAAGGTGTCGGCGGGTTGATCACGAGCGTGCGCGGCTGTGGCGCGGCAGATGCGACGATCGGTGTGACTCCCTTCCGAGCATGTCAGGCGTAGGTAAGGAAAAGCTGAGATCAGGAGGCGGATGTGACGCGGTGGTGGCGACGGCTGTTCGGCGGGCACGAACCCGAACCGCTCGATCCGACCCGTTCCGATCTAGCAGTCGTAGCGGAGTGCTTCGATGACTCCGAAGCGTGTTCGACAACACTCGCGCGCGCCTCGGCTCTCGACGCGGACGAGCTCGCACTGCTGCGCCATCACTTGCGTATTCCGCCCGATCGGATCGATGAGGTGTGTGCGATAGCAGCCCAGGACGGCTACGCCGCGGCCCCGCGCACCGCGGGGCCACACGAACTGGAATCACTGATCCTGCAACGGGTTCAATTGCTCGACGCGCTGCACTGTTCACAGGAACGGTCCAGGATGGTCGGTCTCGCCCAACGCCACGACGGCGTCGCGGACGGCTGGGATGCCCTGCAACCCGGTTCCGCGACCGCGCCGCGGTAATAACGTCTCGACCACTACGCTCTATCGCGACAGACTGGTGCGCGAACCAGTGGTGACAGGAGAAGTGGACATGCGCAGCTGGCCCCAAGTACTCGGGACCCTTGCCGATGGTGGCGATCTGGCAGCGGAGGACACGACCTGGGTGATCAACGAGATCTTCACCGACAATGCGACGCAGGCACAGATCGCCGCCTTCGGTGTCGCAATGAAGATCAAGGGCCCGACTCCTGCGGAACTGTCCGGCATGGCCGCCGGCATGCTCGGCCACGCTCGCCTGGTCCACGTCGACGGCGATGCGGTGGACATTGTCGGGACCGGAGGTGACCGTTCCGGTTCGGTGAATATCTCGACGATGTCCTCGATCGTGGTGGCCTCGGCCGGTGTGCCCGTGGTCAAGCACGGCAATCGCGCGGCCTCCTCGAGGAGCGGTGGCGCCGATGTGCTGGAGGCATTGGGCGTGAAGCTGGCCCTCGGTCCCGACGCCGTCGCTCGCTGCGTGCGCGAGGTCGGCATCGGCTTCTGCTTCGCGCCGCTGTTCCATCCTGCGCTGCGCTTCGCCGGTCCGGCCCGCAAGGAAATCGGCATACCCACCGTTTTCAATGTCCTCGGCCCGCTCACCAACCCCGCGCAACCGCGAGCCGGGCTGGTCGGCTGCGCGTTCCCCGAACTGTTGCCGGTCATCGCCGGGGTGTTCGCTGCGCGTGGCGCGAGCGCGCTCGTGGTGCGCGGCAATGACGGCCTGGACGAGATCACCACCTCCGATACCACCGACGCATGGGTGGTATCGGACGGAAAACTGCGGCAAACCACCATCGATCCGACCCGCATCGGCATCGCGCGCGTCGATCTGGACGCGTTGCGCGGCGGCGACGCCGAAGTCAACGCAGGTATCGCGCGCAGCGTATTCGCGGGTACCGCTGGCCCGGTGCGCGATGCGGTGCTGCTCAACTCCGCCGCCGCCATCGTCGCCTACGACCTGTCCCGAGGTGTCGGCGATCCGAATGCCGATATCCACGAGGCCATCGCCGCGGGCATCGATCGCGCCGTCGAAGCCATCGACACCGGCAAATCCGCCGCCCTGCTCGAGCGCTGGACCAAACTCACCAACACCCTCGGCGGCAACTGACTCCCGCGGCGCGATTCGTGCGCCGCGCCGTCGGCAAACCTCTTGTGGTGGTACAGGTTACAGTGGCGGCGGCCATCCGGCGTTGCCCCGTTTCGCGTCGGGTGTACGCCGCCCGGCTCGACTGCTGAGGAGCACATTGATGAAGCGGGGCGTTTACGCGGCACTAGGCGTATTGGCGATCGCGGCGGCGGTCGTCGGCGGACCCGCCGCACACGCGGCGCAGGGCACCCTGGTCGTCAACGGCACCGTCTACCGCGGACCGTCCGGCTGCCTGCGAATCGGCGGCAGCGCCGCCCCCTTGGCCATCGAGAACCACACCGACGCCACCGTCACCGTCTTCGCTATGGCCGGCTGCAAGGGAGAAGCCGGTGCCGCACTCCCCTCCGGCGCCTCGCGCACCTTCTCCGGCTCTTCCATCCTCGTTTCCTGAGCGGCTCATTCGCCGAGGGAGAACCCCGCTTCGACGTCGGCGCGAGAGTAGGACTTGAAGGCGATATGGGTGGTGGTGCGGGCGACACCGGGGGTCTTGTCGATCCGGCCGGTCACCACCTCGGCAATCTGCTCATGGTCGCGCACCCGCACGACCGCGATCAGGTCGACATCGCCCGCACAGGAGTAGACCTCGGTGACGCCCTCGGTGTCGGCGACCGCCTGTGCGGTCTCGGGAATGCGGGCGTTCTCGGCCTGGATCATCACGATCGCGGTAATCATGCCTGTCAGCCTAGGCGGTCGCTGCGGGCGTACCCCGAGAGTTCGGCGTCCTGCGGGTGGAGTCGGGCCCGCGCGGCCGCATCGGCGAGATCGGCCCACCCGGCCCAGCGTCCGGCACCGCGGATCGGTTCGCCGTATCCCGCACTCGTGCGCACAATCCGCACCCCCGACCGCCCCAGCCATCGCACCACCAGACCGACCTCTTCCGGCGATGCACCGCGCAACGGCGGCAGCGGATCCGGCAGTACCGTCTCCGATGTCGCGACGATGCGTTCGATCACCGGCATGGGCGGCACACCGCGCGCCGACGTACCCGCCCCCGCCAACCGCCCGTAGCGGATCACCGCGTACTCCCAACCGCCCGCGCCATCCGGATACGCCGCGATCAGTTCGGCGATCCGCGCCACCGCGGCCAGTCGTTGGGTGCGGTGCAGTGCCCGCAACACCGCGACGGTCCGGTCGCGCAATCGGGCGGCGGCCTCGAAATGTTCTGCGTGCGAATGAGTTTCGATGGCATCGAGCATCGCCCGCAGCGGCGCGTCGGAGTGTCCCGCGAACAGCGCCCGAACGGCCGCCGCGGCGGGTTCGTATTCCTCTCTATATATAGGAATGTCGCCGACGGCCGCCGGGCATCCGCCGACCACCGCGGGCGGACAATCGTGGCGACCGTCGCGCGGCAGTCGCGTGGTGCAGGTGCGCAGACCGCTGTGCTCCGCGATGGTCAGCGCGATATCGTTCGCGTCGATTCGAGAAGGGAAGGGCCCCAACGCATCCGCGGTCGGCGTGCGCGCGATCGCGAATCGGGGAAACGGTTCGTCGGTCAGCGTTATCCACCAACCGCGCTTGGGGAATTTCGAGCGCCGGTTATAGGGCGGGGTATGCGCGACGATCAGTCGCAACTCGCGCACCCCGGCCTCCAGGCCGTGCGCGCACACCACGTGGTCGACCCGAACGGCAAGGGAGACCATCTCTTTCATCCGGCCGCGGGTCTCGGATCCGGTGAAGTAATTGCGCACGCGGCGGCGCAGATTCACGGCCGTCCCTATATAGAGGACTTCGTCGGAGGGACCGCGGAAGAGATAGACGCCGGGACTCGCCGGCAGATCGTTGGCGAGAACCCGTTTGGCGCGTTGGCGCGATGTGACATTCGGCAGATAGTCGAGCAGTTCGGTCAGGCTGTGCACGCCCAGATTGCCGACCCGTCCGATGAGGGCGTGCAGCACGTCCACGGTGGCCCTGGCATCGTCGAGGGCGCGGTGGTTCGGCTGGGTGGTCGCACCGAGCAGCGGCGCGAGCACACCGAGCCGGACCGAGGGAGCTTCGTCGCGGGCAAGTACGCGCCGCGCCAGCTTCACCGTGCACACCACTGGCCCGCTCGGCCACGGCGTATCCAGGCGAGCCGCCGCGGCGCGCAGGAAGGCCATATCGAACCGGGCATTGTGCGCGACCAGCACAGCACCCTTGGCGAACTCGAGAAAACCCGGCAGCACCGCCTCGATCCGGGGTGCCTCGTAAACCATCGCGGTGGTAATGCCGGCGATCCGGACGATCGCGGGCGGGATGGCCCGTCCCGGATTCACCAGGGTCGCGAACTCCCCCAGCACCTCGCCGCCGCGCACCTTCACCGCGCCGATCTCGGTGATCGCATCGCTTTCGGGGCTGGTGCCCGTGGTCTCCAGGTCGACGACCACGAAGGTGGTGTCGTAGAGCGGCATCTCGAGCTCGTCGAAGGCCAACTGCACTGCGGCTTGGCGCGGTGTCGGATCGGGCACGGCGTGCAGCGTAGGGCCTGGGTCCGACAGGAACCGCCGGAAAACCCACTTGGGAATTCACCAGAGAAATGTCCGAATTACACCGTGAGGATTTCGCTCCCCTTCCCACAAAATGATCTAGAAAATCAAACAGTGATGCGCGTCACATTATTTATGAAATTGCATCAATCTGGCGGACGCACCCCGGCGTCCGGAGTCGAGGTCGTCAACACACCACCCGCACCCCGAGGAAGCAGACCAGTCGGTTCGATCCACCTGGCGACCAAGAGCAAGTACACCTTCACGACCTGGGCAAATGCCGCAGAACTCAGCGCCTGAGACGCATCGAGGCCGGAGACCATCCAGCTCGGCAACGGTGTCGACATCCGCGGATAAATACGCCCCGTTATCGTTTCGTGATTGATGTGACATAAATCGCATACACTCATCGGAGAATGTGTTGAGCGTCGCCTTTTCGGATGTCCCCCGCTTTACAAATCACCGTGATCTGTTCGTAATCTTTTCGAGACCTCACGGAGTCCGACGCACCACCCGACGGTGCTTCGACACGAAGTCCGTCACACCACCGGGTGCGGCGTCGTGGGGCAGATTGGAAGTACCGCATCATGGCGACCAACACCGTCAAGCGACATGCCAAGCGTGCCATCACGGCTGGAGCCGTCGGAGCTGCCACGCTCGGCGTCTTCCTCCTACCCGCCGCGCCCGCCTCGGCCCAGCCGATCACCATTCCCGGCGTCGGCACCTTCGACGTCCCGAACGAGATCCCGATCCCGCAGGGTACCCCGGGCGTCGAGGCGCCCGGACCGGCGCAGCGGCCGTTCCTGGCCCCCAAGAAGACCGTCGGCGATATCGCGCTCGACGCCGCGATGAGCAAGCTCGGCGCACCGTACGTCTACGGCGCCGCCGGCCCGAACGCCTTCGACTGCTCGGGCTTGGTCAAATGGTCCTACCGGCAGGCCGGCCTGGAGCTGCCGCGCACCAGCGGTGAGCAGCTGAACGCTGGTACCCCGGTCTCGCTCGACAACCTGCAGCCGGGCGATCTGGTGTCGTTCTACGGCGGTGGCCACTCCGGCCTGTACGCCGGTGACGGCAACGTCATCCACGCCTCTACCTCCGGCACCCCGGTGAAGCTCGCGCCGATCTCCTCCATGCCGGTCGCCGGCGCTCGCCGCTTCTGAGCAGCCCTTTCGATCACCCCGCCCGGCCGTACGGAACGGCCGGGCGTCGGGATGGCTCAAGTGATCATTTTGTGGCCCACTGGACACAGACCTACGCCGTTCCGTAACCTAATCGAGATCTTCCCAGGGGTTGCGAAGTTCGCCGCAGAAGTTCCGCAGCTTACGGAGGCGACAAGATCGCTTCACGAGAGAAACGGGGCCTGGCGCGCTGTGACAGCACATCATCGGAGACATCGCACGAAACGTCTGGTGGGAGGGGCATTAGCGGCCGGAGTACTGACCGCCGCCCTCTGCAGTGGCAGTCCAGCCGGCGCCGATCCGGCCGCCATTCCGACCACGGCCAGTGAGGCCGTGCAGCGGATGATCGACTTGTCGCGCGAATCCGAGCAGCTCAATCAGCAGGCGCTCGGTGCACAGGCCGATCTCGACACCAAACTCGCCGCCCTGCACGATGCCGACGCCAAACTCGCGGCGGTAACGCAGACCGCCGATGCGGCGCGTGAGGAAGTCCGCAAGTTCCAGCCGATCATCGATCGCACCGTGGTCGCCGCCTATCAGGGCGCGCGCACGAACCGGCTCTCCGCCGTCCTGCTCAGCGACTCACCGCAGCGTCTGCTCGACCAGATGTCCACCATCGACATGATCTCGGCCAAGAACTCGGAGCAACTCACTCTCTACAAGCAAGCGACCGCCGTCGCGACCGAGGCGGAAAAGGCCGCACGCGCCGCCGCCGATACCGCACGCGCAGCCTCCGATAAGGCCGACCGGGTGCGCGCGGATCTCGAACGCAAGCGGGCCACCCTGTCCGGGTCCATCGCGCAGGTGGTCGAGGCGTGGGGGCAGTTGTCCACCAAGGACAAATCGGCATTGGCCGGATCGCCCTTCCCACCCGGTTTCGATATCGACACCCTGCTGCGCGGACTGGTTCCCGGCAGCGGCACCAGCGCATTGGCCGCCGGACTCACCCGCATCGGCGACCCCTATGTCTGGGGCGCGACCGGACCGCACCAGTTCGACTGCTCCGGCCTGGTGCAATGGGCTTTCAAACAGGTCGGCAAGGATGTGCCGCGAACAAGTTCGCAGCAGGCCACCTACGGCACGCCGGTGGATCAGAAGGATCTGCAACCCGGCGATGTCGTGTTCTTCTACTCCGATATCTCCCATGTCGGTATCTATGCCGGCAATGGATTGATGGTGCACGCCTCCACATTCGGGGTTCCGGTAGCCGTTGCGCCGATGGGGTCGACGCCCTATCACTCAGCACGGCGATACTGATCAGCTATGAGTAGCATTCGGCGGGCCCGCGCCTGGTTGTTCGTGCGGCGCCGCTTCCAGTTCGTCGCCACCGTCGCGATGGTGACCGTACTGACTGGCACCTGCGGTGCACTGCTGATGGTGCCGAATTCGGTACTGCCGAAACTGCATGCGGCCGAGCCGACTTCGATCGGCAGCTTGCGCGCCGCCGAGGACGATCCGCGCCTCGCCGCGGTGCGGCGGACGCTGGAACCCTTCGGACAGCTCGTCACAGAGCGGGTGCCGACCGGGAACGGCCAGGAGTCCCTGGTTGTCGGTCATCCGGCCCAGCAGGCCGAAATCGACACGCTCGCGGGCGAACTTGGCACCGCGATCACGGCCGTCACCGAAGTATGGGGTCCGGGCTGGGCCCAGTCCGCGACGGTGGTCGTCGCGTCGAATCCGTCGGAGTTCGCCGCGCTGGTGCGCTCGGATGCGAGCATGCCCGCCGATGTCGCCGCGGCCTCGGTCGCCGATCCGTTCGTGCCGGGCACTCAGCCAACCGGCCAGCGCGTCATCTTCAGTTCCGATGCTGGACGTCGCCTCGACGCCGACGGTCTGCGCACTCTGTTGCGCCATGAACTCACCCATATCGGCACCCGAGCCCAGACCGTCGACGGAGCACCGCAGTGGATGGTCGAGGGTTTCGCCGAATTCGTGGCACACCTCGGCACCGGACATCATTTCGCTGATATCGCGCCAACGGTCGCCACCCGCATCCGCGCCGGAGAGGTCCCGCGTGCTCTCCCGTCGGCCACCGATTTCGCGGGCAGCGGTGCCGTCGTCGCGTATGAGCAAGCCTGGTCGGCTTGCGCGTTCGTCGCCGAGAAGTTCGACCAGCCGCGGCTGGTCGAGCTCTACCGCCGGATCGCCGCGGGCAAACAGGACCCCGCGAGCGAGGACAGCATCATGCGCGATGTCCTCGGCACCGGCCGAGATGATCTGGTCGCCGACTGGCGCGCTTGGTTGTCGGCCCGAGCCACCTGAGCCGAGCATCGCTGCCCTCCGTCCCCGGCGAAGCGAGCCGGACCCGACCGAGGAGTTCACGGCCTTATCCATCTTGCGGCCGACCGACCGCAGTGCGTGAAGCGTCAAGTTCCACTACTAACCCAACCTGCACGGAGCGAGATGCTTACGAGGGACCCGTTCGCGGCCAGTCTCGCGTCCGCGCCGCAGGCGCGGCCATCGAACACAGCCGAGTCGTCGAAGCGCATGCGCCGCAGCCGCGAGTCTCGACGGCGCCGCTAGCGACTGCTTGCAGGTCGCTCGAAAGGGGCAGTCGCGAGACAGCAGGGGGCCGCGAACACGCCGCGCCGCAGGCGCGGCACATCAAGCACAGTAGTTTGTTCGCATGGCTCGAACTCTGCTGGTTACCAATGATTTCCCGCCGCGGCCGGGTGGTATCCAGTCGTATCTGGAGGCGTTGGCCGGTGAGCTGCCGCCCGATGATCTGGTCGTTTATGCGCCGCGGTGGCGTGGCGACAGTCATCTGAAATTCGATGCCAAGCAGAAGTTCCAGGTGGTGCGCCACCCGACCACGCTGATGCTGCCCACCCCGCTGGTTTTGCGGCGGGCGGCGCGCCTGCTGCGCAGCGAGAACTGCGACACGGTGTGGTTCGGTGCGGCGGCGCCGCTGGCACTGCTGTCGCCGATGCTACGGCGCGCGGGCGCCACCCGGATTCTGGCCAGCACCCATGGCCACGAGGTCGGCTGGTCCATGCTGCCGGGTTCGCGGCAGGCACTGCGCGTGATCGGCGAAAACACCGATGCCGTCACCTATGTCAGCCGCTATACGCGCGGCCGGTTCGCCTCGGCATTCGGGCCGAATGCCGCGCTCGAATATCTGCCGCCCGGGGTCGATACCGAGGTGTTCCGGCCGGATCCGGCCGCACGCACGGAATTGCGCGACCGCTACGGCCTCGGCGATCGCCCGACCATTCTGTGCCTGTCGCGGCTGGTTCCGCGCAAGGGACAGGACGCGTTGATCGTCGCCATGCTCGAGATTCGCGCGCGGATTCCCGGTGCGGTGCTTGTGGTCGCGGGCGGTGGCCCGTACGAGGACAAGTTGCACGGGCTCGCAGCGGCCCTCGGTCTCACCGATGACGTGGTCTTCACCGGCCGGGTCCCGTCCAGCGAACTGGCGGCCCACCACACCCTGGCCGACGTGTTCGCCATGCCGAGCCGCACCCGCGGGGCCGGACTCGATGTCGAAGGTCTCGGCATCGTGTACCTGGAGGCATCGGCGTCCGGAGTGCCGGTGGTCGCCGGTCGTTCGGGCGGTGCGCCGGAAACCGTGCTCGAGGGCAAGACCGGCCGCGTCGTCGACGGACGCAAGACCACCGAGATCGCCGACGCCATTGTCGACATCCTGTCCGATCGCGATGCCGCCGCCGAGATGGGCGCGGCGGGACGCGCGTGGGCCGAGGAGCAGTGGCGCTGGGACAGCCTGGGCGCTCGGCTACGTCAGCTGCTGCAATAAGGCGACGGCGGCTCACAGTTCGGGGGTGTGATCTACTACGCTCGGGCTGTGAGTGAGCGCCAGCGAATGAACAAACGGCACAGCGCGCCATGGCGCACGGCGGAGCCGAGCGTCAGCGAGGCGCGGCCGTGAGCGAGCGAAGCGAGCGAACCATGTGCCAGCGCGCTCTGCGCACGGCGGAGCCGAGCGTCAGCGAGGCGCAGCCGTGAGCGAGCGAAGCGAGCGAACCATGTGCCAGCGCGCTCTGCGCACGGCGGAGCCGAGCGTCAGCGAGGCGCAGCCGTGAGCAGTATTCAGGTCGCTGATCAGACGTTCGTCGCCGCCCCCGGGGCCGCGGTCGCCGAGATCCTGGTCGGGGAGAGCAATTGGCGCCGCTGGTGGCCCGATCTGACCCTCGGTGTCCGGGAAGACCGGGCCGACAAGGGTATTCGCTGGTCGGTCACCGGTGCGCTGACCGGAACCATGGAAGTATGGCTGGAGCCCGCACTGGACGGGGTGATCCTGCACTACTTCCTGCACGCCGATCCGCAGGCGCCGACCCGGGATCTCGCCGCTGCCAATCGGGCGCGGCGGGTCGCGGGCAAGAATATGTCGTTCGAGATCAAGGCCAGGCTGGAGGCGGGCCGCGCGGCCGGTGTCGCACCGGCACACGCCGCCCCGACCGCCCGCTGACGCACACGAGCGTAGGCACAGCAGCTGAAAGGAATCGTTGTCCGCCATGGCCGACAGGACCCAGAGGTCGATCATCATCGACGCACCATCGCAGCGGGTGATGTCCGTCATCGCCGATCTGGAGTCCTACCCGGAGTGGGTCTCGGCGGCGAAAACCGTTGAGGTGCTGGAGAAGAGCGCCGGCGGCCGAGCCAGGACCGCGCGCTTCGTCCTGGACGCCGGAGTCGTCAAGGACACCTACGTGCTGTCCTACACCTGGCGGCCCGACGATAAATCGGTCAGCTGGACGCTGATCAGCGGCGAACTGCAGAAGGCGCAGGACGGCACCTACGAACTCATCGACCGGCCCGACGGCACCACCGAGGTGACCTATGAGCTGACCGTCGACCTGAATATCCCGATGATCGGCATGTTCAAGCGCAAGGCCGAGAAGGTGATCACCGATACCGCGCTCAAAGAACTGAAGAAACGGGTCGAAGGCTGATCGCGCACAAGCCCGCGGCGGCCGGGACTCGGGTCGAACTATTCATCGGCAAAGGCGGGGTCGGCAAAACGACAGTGGCCTGCGCTACCGCCATGGCTTATGCCCGGACAGGGCAGCGGGTGCTGGTGGCCTCGCTGGATCAGGCGCATTCGCTCGGCGACGCGCTCGGCTTCCGTTTTCCGCACGATCCCGGCACCGTGCCCGGGATCGCGAGCGTGCAGACCGGACTCGATGTGATCGAGGTCGATTCTCTTGCGCTGCTGGAGGATCGGTTCCGCGAGGTGGTGCGGGTGCTCGCGACCGGAACCGACCACGATCACGGTATCGATCCGACCGCACTGGATCCGGCGGAGCTGACCGGACTGCCCGGCGTGCAGGAACTGCTGATGCTGGTGGAGATCACCCAGTTCGCCGCCGAGGACGACTGGGATGTGATCGTGGTGGATTGCCCGCCCTCGGCGGATATGTTGCGCATCATCTCCGCACCGGAAACCCTGCTCGGATATGTGGAGCGGATGTGGCCGCCGCACGTGCGAGCGATGAGTGCGGTCGGCACCGATCTGCGGCGCGCGGTGCTGGCCAGCACGGTGGAGCGGATCGTCGAGGCGGTGACCGAAGTGCGCGATCTGCTCGCCGATCACGGCCGCACCGGTGCGCGGCTGGTCACCGTCGCCGAACAGGTCGCCATCGCTGAATCGGAGCGGGTGCGGTCGGCGGCGGCGCTGCTCGGTCTGCGGTTGGACGCGGTGGTGGTGAACAAGGTGCTGCCCGCCGTGCCCCCGCCGACCGCACTCGAGGTGGCCTCCCATCCCGCGGTGCAGTGGTATCTGAATCGCCGCGCCGAACAATTGGATGTGGTGAACCGGCTGCAACGGGGTATGAACGGGACACGGGTGCTGATCGCGCAGCACACCGGGCCCGAACCGGTCGGACTCACGTCGCTGTCCGCGCTGTCGGATGCGATGGACCCGGATGCGCGGTTGAATGCCGAGTCCACGCCGAGCGACAATCCCGTGGAGGTTCGCACAGGTTCCGGCGAGCCGGTGGTTCGATTGGAATCAGGCACCGGTCTGCATTCGGTGTACGCATTGCGGATGCACGTGCCCGTCGCCGATCCGGCGACGCTGCGACTGGGACGAGTGGAGGACGATTTGATCGTGGGAGCGGACGGGGTCCGACGCCGGGTGCGCTTGGCGCCGGTATTGCGGCGGTGCACGGTCGACGGCGCCGAACTCGATGATGGCTATCTGATCGTGCGTTTCCACCCGGACCCGGAAGTGTGGCCGGTATGACCGAATCGAACGGCCGCCCCGGCGCCGCCGAGCCCGGTGACGGTCTCGGTGAACTCGCCGCGGAATTGCGGCTGCTGGCCGAGGCGGTGCTCGAACGGGTCGAACCCGTGCTGCGCCGCGCCGCCGACGGACAACCGGACTGGTCGAGTTGCAGTTGGTGCCCGCTCTGCGCGGCCGCGGCACTGGTGCGCGGTGAGCATCACGATGTGCTCGCGGCGGTGGCCGATCACGGGACGGCTTTCGTCACGGTGTTGCGCGAGGCGCTGGCCGGGGTGCCGGTCGATCCTGTGATGCCCGAAGACGGTGTCCCGCATGATCATTCGGTCGCCGCCGAATCGCGAGACGATGCACCCAACACGGAATCCACACCCGCCGAGGCGGATACCCGCACCCTGCGGTCGACCCCGGTCGGGCGCAAGCGATCCCGCTATGTCGGCATTCCCGTGACGATCAAGGCATGACGGCGCGCGTAGCGGATGCGCGACCGCTGACCGTCGGTATCGACGTCGGCGGCACCAATATTCGCGCATCGGTGGTCGACGGCGACGGCGAGGTGCTCGACACCGTGGTGGCGCCGACACCGCATTCGGCGCGGGCGCTGGAGAATGCGCTGGACCGCGCGGTCCGGGAACTGTGCCGCCGACATCCGATCGGCGCGGTCGGCCTCGCGGTGGCGGGATTCATCAACGCAGATCGCTCGACGGTGCGCTTCGCACCGCACCTACCCTGGCAGGACGCCCCGGTCGCGGAGCGGCTCACCGAACGCCTCGAACTGCCGGTGATCCTCGAGCACGACGCCAATGCCGCCATGTGGGCCGAGTACCGATTCGGTGCCGCGGCTGGCGGGCACAATTCGGTGCTCGTCGCGATCGGAACCGGCATCGGCGCGGCTCTGCTCATCGACGGCGAACTGTATCGGGGCACACACGGTGTAGCGCCGGAGCTGGGCCATCTGCAGGTGGTGCCGCAGGGCCGGTCCTGTCCGTGCGGCAAGCGCGGCTGCTGGGAAAGGTATTGCAGCGGAACGGCTCTGGTCGATACCGCGATCGAAATGCTGGCCACCGATCCGGTGCATTCGACGGTGCTTGCGCGCGAGGTGCTGCGTGATCCCGGTTCGCTGACCGGACGCCGGGTGGCCGGGGCCGCCCAGGACGGCGACCCGTTGGCCGTGGCGGTCATGGCCGATTTCGCCCGCTGGCTCGGGCTCGGGCTGGCCTTCGTCAGCGATATCTTCGATCCCGGGCTGATCGTGATCGCCGGTGGCGTAAGCAGTTCGGCGCCGCTGTTCCTGGATGAGGCGCGCGAGGAATACGCGCGGGGGATCACCGGTGCCGGGCATCGGCCGCTCGCCCGGATTCGGACCACACAGCTCGGTGAGGCGGCCGGGATGATCGGCGCGGCGGAGCTCGCCAGGGCCACCCTCGCCGAGACCGGCCGCGGCCGTTCCTGGGTGGCTCGTTCCACCCACTGAGTTCACCCCGTCGCTCGCGCCGCGGGCGGTCGGTTATCAGTACTCGAGAACATGTGGTGAGATACACCGCTCCGCTTGGATGTGATCTGTACCCAGCGGTAAAGTCGGCAACTGACGGTTGTATCCGTAAACGATCCCGGCCGCGGGGGTTAGGACGCCATGCTCTACTGGATGCTGAAGTACCTGTTCCCAGGACCGTTCATGCACCTCTACAACCGTCCGACGGTCGAAGGCGTGGAGCACATCCCCGCCAACGGACCGGCCATCGTGGCCGGGAACCACCTGTCCTTCTCGGACTGGTTGTTCGCGCCCCTGATGAGCCCGCGTCGCATCAGTTATCTCGCCAAAGCCGAGTACTTCAACACCCCCGGCTTCAAGGGACGGCTGCAGAAGTTCTTCTTCACCGCCACCGGCCAGTACCCGATCGACCGCAGCGGCGCCGACGCGGCCGAGGACGCGCTCAATGCCGCACGCAAACTGCTCGACAAGGGGCACCTCGTCGGCCTTTACCCGGAGGGCACCCGCTCCCCCGACGGTCGCCTTTACAAGGGGAAGACCGGCCTGGCTCGCCTCGCGCTCGAGACCGGCGTTCCCGTCATCCCGGTCGCTGTCATCGGCACCTTCGAGGTCTGCCCGCCCGGCCCGTTCCGCTGGCGCCGCCACAAGGTCACCGTCAAATTCGGCGCCCCCATCGACTTCTCCCGCTACGAAGGCATGGGCGGCAACCGCTTCGTCGAACGCGCCGTCACCGATGAGGTCATGTACGAACTCATGCAACTCGGCGGCCAAGAGTATGTCGACGTGTATGCCGCCAGCCTGAAGAAGGGCGTCCCCAGCGACTCCGCCCCCGAAGCCCCCCGCATCCCGGAAACAGCCGCCAGCTAGGCCTCCCAACCTCCACGAGCCCGGTGCCAACCGCACCGGGCTCGTTTGGTTTCCCGCGATTCCATAGCCCGGCCCGCAGCACCGCACGGATATCGTCGAGTCGTGACGGTGCGCGCAAAGATTTGCGGGATCAGGTCCGAAGACGATCTGCGGATCGCGGTTGCCGCCGGCGCCGACGCCATCGGATTCATCTCCGGGATCACCCATTTCAGCGAAGATGCCCTCGACGCCGAGCACGCGGCTGCGCTGTCGCGGCTCGCTCCGCCTTTCGTCACCCGGGTCCTGGTCACCCACCTGGAGGACGCGGCCACTATCGTGGATCTGGCCGACCGAGTCGGCGTGGATGCAATCCAGGTCCACGGGCTCGTCACCATCGACACCGTCCGTGAAGTCCTAAGGACCGCGGGTGGCCGGAAGGTCATCAAGGCGGTGCATGTCACCGGACCGGAGGCCGTCGAGACCGCACGTCAGGCCGCCGCGGACTGCGATGCGGTACTTCTCGATTCGCGCACCGCGGACCGGTTGGGCGGTACCGGACGCGCCCACGACTGGTCGGTCAGTGCGGCCGTCGTGACAGCGCTTCACGAACTGGGCTGCCCGGTCATCCTCGCCGGTGGTCTCGGTTCGGACAATGTCGCCGATGCCATCGCACGGGTACGTCCGTTCGCGGTGGATGTCAATAGTGGAGTCGAAACAGCCAGCGGGGATAAACATCCCGACGCGTGTGCAGCGTTCGTGGCAGCGGCGCATCGGACGCCCAGGTCGTTCGCACCTCGAGTCCCGGCGCCATGAGCACCAGTGCTCCGCGCGCATGGCGACCTGAGCCGGCCGAGCCGCCGGCCCGTGGCATCTCGTGGGTGGGCGATCTCGCCCAACATCCGGGTGCGGGTCGCGTCGGCGAGGCACAATCACAGGGTACGTGTTCCGGGTGCGGCAACTGCGGGGTTCTTGGTGAAAGCTGGTGCACCGCGAGATGGGCGAGGGGGTCACGGTGTCGGAGGTAGCGCCGGATCTGTTGTTGTCTCTCACGGTGGCGGCGGCACAGCAGCTGGGGTATTCGTGCCGGGTGGCGGCGGCCGACGACGTGGTGTTGTCCGGGCCCGCGGGGGATGTGATGGTCGGGCTGACGAATTTGCGGCGGATGGCCGCAGATGAACCGCCGGATCAGTGGCCGGCATTGGTGGCGGATTATCTGAGTACCGGGCTGGTCGATCTGGAGCTCGACAGCGATCCGCTCGATACCGGTGACTTCGCGATGGTGCAGGGGCTCATCAGGACTCGGCTCTATTCCGAACACGGCGGCGCGCCGGATGTGGTGCGTCGCCAGGTCGCACCGGGCCTGATCCAACGAGTGCTGATCGATCAGGTGCACACCATGGCTCCGGTCACCTACGCGATGGCGCGGCAGTGGCCGATCGACGAATACGACCTGTTCGCCCTCGCTGAGCAGAACACCCGCGGTGATGGTCCGCTGGACGTGCTCACCCATCGGATCGATGTGCCCAATCGGATCGATATGCCCAGCGCCGACGGTGTCGAAATCACCACGCTGTGCGGTATCTCCGACTACATCACCGCGCACGCGTGCTGGCTCGACGAGTATCCGGTGATCGGACCGGCCGGCGCGGTATTCGTGGTGCCGTCCCAGCGCCATATCTACGCGCATCCGGTGGCGGATCTCGAAGTCGTCCAGGCGACCACGCTACTGGCCCAGGTCGCGATGCTCGATTACACGCAGCGCCCGTGGCCGGTCAGCCAGGATGTCTACTGGTGGCACAGTGGCACCATCGAGCTGGCCGCCGCCACCCAGCACACCGGCGACTCGCTCCGGATCTACCCATCGGACGACTTCCTCACCGCATTGAACGAACTCCCCTAACCCTGACGAGATCTCCGTCACATCGCCGTGTCATCACGGCTCGAGTTCAGGGCATTCGCCCGATTGCCCCGCAGTCCGGCAAGTACCTCTCGCATCCAGGCCGTCACGTTTCGGACCGCTCGCGCGTCTTATGCGTAGCCGGCTTCCGATCGAGAAGGAGATGACAATGCCTGTGCTGTTCATTTGTTACGAGGTGGGACTGCTCGGCTCCGACGGGATCGGGCGATGAGTTCGAAGGCGGCACACCATGCAAACGCCGCGGACGAGCGGTACCGCGCCGCGGCCTTCGTGAAACGTTCGATCAATAAGGTCTTTCCGACACACTGGACCTTCCTGCTCGGCGAAATCGCCTTGTACAGCTTCATCATCCTGCTGATCTCGGGCATCTACCTGACGCTGTTCTTCGATCCATCGATGACCGAAGTGGTCTACGACGGTGCGTATCAACCGCTGCGCGGTATGCACATGTCGGCGGCCTATGCCAGCTCCCTCGATATTTCGTTCGAGGTGCGCGGCGGTCTGTTCGTCCGGCAGGTACATCATTGGGCCGCACTGATGTTCCTGGCCGCGATCATCGTGCATTGCCTGCGGATCTTCTTCACCGGCGCGTTCCGCAAACCGCGCGAGGCGAATTGGGTGATCGGCTCGACGCTGTTGATCCTGGCCATGTTCGAGGGCTACTTCGGCTACAGCTTGCCCGATGATCTGCTGTCGGGCACCGGTCTGCGGTCACCGCTCGGCGGCATCACGATGAGCATCCCGATCGTCGGAACCTGGATCCACTTTGCCCTTTTCGGCGGCGAATTTCCGGGCGAGGTACTGATTCCGCGTCTGTTCATCACGCATGTGTTGCTATTCCCCGGCATCATGCTCGCGCTGATCGCCGCGCATATCGCGCTGGTCTGGTATCAGAAACACACGCAATTCCCCGGACCGGGTCGGACCGAGCGCAATGTCATCGGTGCGCGTATCGTGCCGGTCTTCGCTGCGGACCAGGGTGCGTTCTTCATGTTCACCCTCGCCACGGTGGCGATCATGGGCGGTGTCTTCCAGATCAATCCGATCTGGAATCTCGGGCCCTACAACCCGGCGCAGGTGTCGGCGGGTTCGCAGCCGGACTTCTACATGATGTGGACCGACGGCCTGGCCCGGCTCATGCCGCCGTGGGAGATATACCTCGGCAACTACACCATTCCGGCGGCATTCTGGGTGGCCATGGTGATGGGTATTGTCCTGGTGATCCTGCCCGCCTACCCGTGGATCGAGAAGCGGCTCACCAAGGATTACGCGGCGCACAATCTCTTGCAGCGGCCGCGAGATGTGCCGGTGCGCACCGGAATCGGCGCGATGGCGATCACCTTCTACGTGGTGCTGACGCTCAGTTGCGTCAACGACATCATCGCGTTGAAGTTCGACATCTCGCTCAATGCCACCACCTGGATGGGCCGCATCGGTCTGTTGATCGCGCCGCCGATCGCGTACTTCATCACCTATCGGTTCTGCCTGGGTCTGCAGCGCAGTGACCGGGCGGTGCTGGAGCACGGCATCGAAACCGGCATAATCAAGCGACTGCCGCACGGTGAGTACATCGAGGTGCACCAGTCGCTCGGACCGGTCGACGAGGACGGCCATCCGGTGCCGCTGGCCTACCAGGGCGCGGCGATCCCGAAGAAGATGAACAAACTCGGTTCGGCGGGCAAACCGGGCACTGGCAGCTTCCTGCGACCCGATACCATTGCGGAATCCGAGCGACACTTCGAGATCGAGCATGCCGAGGAGCGCAAACAGCTCGCCGTGCTGCAGAGGTACCAGGACCGAGTCTCCGACGGCGAAAGGCACACCCCATGATGTGGCCGACGCGCTCGCATGAGCCGGCTACCGAGGACTACGGCCTGCTCGTCGCGGCCGCGACGGTGGCCACCGAAACCACCGCCCGCACGGTCCGCGACCTGCTGCGTGACAACGGGATCCGCGCCACCATCGGCCCGGCCCGTCCGACCCGCCACCGGGTATTGGTCTTCCCGGAAGACGCGGCCCGCGCATTCGAAATCCTCTGTGACAACACCCGCTGAGTAGACGACCAGCAGGCCCCGAACCGCCCCCGGTTCGGGCCTTCGGCCATTCGACATCCCGGTCGGCCCCGGAATGATCACCGAAGTGCCACGCTGTTGAGCAGACAGTTCCGAGCGGTACGGGAGCGAATCATGAGTTTTCAGAAGATTCCGGCCGGGACCCGAGGATCCCGACTGCCCGCACCCAATCCGGTGGACACCCTCACGAATTGCGCCTGGATGCCGTTGGAGCCCAAGGAGACGGTCGACGGCCGCCGCTACCGCAAGATCTCCTACGGTCCGCCGTCTACTCGACGGCACCGTCGGCTGGACAGCTTCCACCATTTCGGTGCGATGCTGATCGATGGCAAGTCAACGGAACTGACAGTCGATCTGTGCGATGCGACCGGATCCGTCCTGTTCGGCCAGCGGCTCACGCCGCCGGTCCGGTAACCGACAAGATCGAACGAGCATCGGAGCCCGCGCTGTGGTTAGCTTTCGATCCATGAGCACGCCGCACACTTTCGCCGCCGAAGAATATCTACCTCGTGACACCGCGGATGTCGTTCGTACGGTGCGGAATTCACGCGGCCGCGCGAAGAACCTCACGGTGCGTGGCGGCGAACCGATCGACGATGGTCTGTCGTTACCCGATCCGCGCACGGTGGTCTCGCTGCGCAAGATGAATGCGGTGCTCGATATCAATCTCGGCAGGCGCACCGTGCGCGTGCAGGCGGGCGCCAAACTCTCCGATATCGATCGTCGCCTCGGCGCGCACGGGCTCGGTCTGCCGATCATCGGCGACCACCGCGATATCACCGCGGGCGGTTTCGCATCGGTCGGCGGTGTCAGCACGGCATCGCACAAGTACGGCATGTTCATCGATCAGATCGTGGACTTGGAGTACGTCGATCCGGACGGACGCATCGGCACCTGCGGCCGCAACCACCACACCGAGCGCTTCCACCGGATCCTCGGCGCGGGCGGGCGCGCGGGCATCATCACCGCGCTCACCCTCGATGTGCGGGATATCGATAAGGACCACACCTGGCTCACCACCGACGCCGACCGCTTCCTGGACTTCGACTCCTTCGTCGAACACGCCTACGCCGAAATCGCCCGGCCGGGCAATGCCGCACTGCAGGTTGGTCGTTGGGTCGATACCGCGCCGCTGAAGGTGTCGCGTCCGGTCGGCACCGGCCATGTGCAGTTGGGCACCGTGCGATTCGGTCAGTGGTCGAGCCTGTACCCCACCACGCCCACCCGCTCGCTGCGTGCGCGCCGTGAGGTCGGCACCAAGACCAGGAAGTCACTGGGCGCCATCGCCTCTGCCGCGGGCGGCCGGGCGGGCGCACCGGTGCGCAATGCCGCGGCGGGCGCACTCATGTTCGCCCCGAAGGTGCTGACATTGCGCGATGCGGAGTATCTGGCCGATACGGTCATCAGCTCCTCCGAGCGCGGACCCGCGTACCGGGTCGCGATCTTCGCGCCGCTGTCGACCTACACCTCGGTTTTCTACCGACTGCACGATTTGTTCGCTGGGCACCGGGAGCGCACCGGATGCTTCACCGTCATCTCCGCGATGACCTACGGCGTGCGCTCGAAGTATCTGCGCGAGGAGGCGCAAGCGCGCGGACTCGCGGTCGAGGACCACGGGCTGATCACCTTCACCTGCCGTTTGCGGCCCTCGGCGCTGCCCTCAGAACTGTTGCGCGACATCGTTACCGGAATCGATGAGATCTGCGCATCCGAACACGCCCTGCGGTACGACTCCGCGGATTAGACTATTTCGCGCCGCAAGTAGTCGCCAACACATAGCTTCACCGCCCATCCGGCGGTTCGGCTATGTGTTGGCGGCCGCGGTCGACTTCGGCACTGTCGGCGGGGTGTCGATGCGTTGGTTCAGCCCATCGACGGTGAAGGTTGCTCTGATGCTCGAGTTCCGCACTGCCCCACCCCATTTGCCGGATCGTAAACGTCAGCGGCCCGAATCCATCGAGGGATTACACGTTCTCGTGACGGATGCGTGTTCCGAGATCGGTCGCGCCACCGCCACGCTGCTCGCCGAGCAGGGCGCGCAGTTATTGTTGGTCGCCCGGCGCGGGGATCAACTCGTCGCCACCTGCAATCAGATCGCCGCCGCGGGTGGTACGGCGAACTGGTTCCGCTGCGATATCTCCGCACTCGGTGATGTCGATCAGCTGGTCGAGTGGGTGCTCAGCGATTTCGGCCGCGTCGACGTACTGATCAACAATGCGGGCCGTCCGCTGCGCCGACCCGTCTCCCAATCGCTGGACCGCTTTCGCGACTACCAGCGCATGATGGCAACCAACTACTTCGGTCCGCTGCGCCTGACGCTCGGCCTGCTGCCCGCCATGCTGGAATCCGGCTCCGGCCAGGTGATCAATGTGGGCCCGTGGAGTCTGAAGACAGGCGCCACAGCGAATTTCGCCTCCTATGCCAGCTCCCAGGCCGCCTGGACCACGTTCGGTCAATGCGCGGACGCCGAACTAGCACCGCGCGGCATCCAGGTGACCGCCGTCCAATATCCGGCCGTCCAACCGGATACCGGGACCATCGCGCACTACGTCACCGAACCCGCGCTGGAACCGACCGAGGCCGCCCGCCTGATCGAAACGGCCATCCGCACCCGCCCGGCCCGGCTCGAGCCCCGCTTCGCGCGCACCCTGCGCGGACTGGCCGGTGTCGCACCGCGCTCCACCAACCGCATCCTCTCCCGCCTCGCCCGGGTAGACATGTCCGTGTGAACCTCGAAGGCTTCCCAGGCCCCCCGAAACGCCGCAGCGCTCCACCGGAATCCGGTGGAGCGCTGCGGAAAGAGCTCTTCGCTCAGTGCTTTTCGGGGCCCAGATAGTACTCGAAGACCAGTCCCGCGGACGCACCGAGGACGCAGACCACACCGATGCCGATCAGCCAGAACTGGAAGAACGCCAGGCCGAGGGCGGTGATGGAGCCCGCGGCGGCCAGGGTGATGGGCCAGAAGCTGCCGGGCGAGAAGAAGCCCAGATCGCCCGCGCCGTCCACGATCTCGGCATCCTCATAGTCCTCCGGACGCAGGTCGAGGCGACGTGCGACGAAACGGAAGTAGGTGCCGACGATCAGCGACAGACCGGCGCTCAGCACAATCGCCGTGGTGCCCGCCCACTCGACGCCGGTCCGCGACTGGCCGGTGAAGTAGCCGTACACAACCGCCACGACGATGAAGAACGCCGTGAGCAGTTCGAAAATCCGCGCTTCGATCTTCATATCAGATCAGTCCTCACTTGCTCTCTGCCGCGGACGCGCTCTTGACATCGCGCTTGGTGTTGAACGGCTTGGTGGAGGTCGCGACCGGGGATTCACCGATGGACTCGAGCGCCTCGGCGTTGGTCTTACCCGCCTTGCGCGCATCGATGTACTTGGTGAACTTCTCCGGCGATACCGCGCGGACCTCGAAGTTCATCATCGAGTGGAAGGTGCCGCACATCTCCGCGCAGCGGCCGACGAACGCGCCTTCCTTTTCGATCTTGGTGATCTGGAAGACGTTATCCGAATGGTTTTCCTTCGGGTTCGGCATCACGTCGCGCTTGAACAGGAACTCCGGCACCCAGAAGGAGTGCACCACATCGGCGGCGGCCAGCTGGAATTCGATGGTCTTGTTCGTCGGCAGCACGAGCACCGGAATCTCGGTGCTGGAGCCGACGGTCTCGACCTTGTCGTAGTGCAGGTAGGACAGGATGTCGTTCTCCGGCTTGCCGTGCACCGGGCCCGGCGCCGGGTGACCGTCCTTGGTCCGCTCCTTGTACTCCTCGAGCTGCTCCTGGTTGGCGTCCTCGCGGGCCTTATCGATGCCGTCGAAGCGGTAGCCGTCCTTGAAGTCGACATTGCGGTAGCCGAACTTCCAGTTCCACTGGAAGGCGGTCACGTCGACGGTCACATCCGGATTGTCGACCTTCTCGTGCACGTAGTTCTGCACAACCACGGTGAAGTAGAACAGCACCGCGATGATGACGAACGGCACGGCCGTGTAGGTCAGCTCCAGCGGCACGTTGTAACCGGTCTGACGCGGGAACTCCGGGGAGTCCTTCTTCTTGCGGTGGAAGGTGACGGTCCAGAAGGTCAGACCCCACACGAGCACACCCATCGCCAATGCCGCGATGATCGACCACGTCCACAGTTCCCGCATCCGGGTCGCCTGCGGCGTGACGCCCGAGGGCCAGCCGAATCGCAGCCAAACATTGTCGATCGAGCAGCCCGAGACGAGCATCGCGGTGATCCCCAGGGACACCGCCAGCCCGGCCCGCCGAAGGAGGCGGCTCGGGGGATGGTTAGCCGACGAAGTCGGTGGGGCGGGTAAACACCGCCGACCCTTCACGGGGCGTGCCCCGATCTCGTCGCTCGCCTTGTGCGCCACGCTCACGCCTTCCTGGTCGCCCACATTCCGACAGTGCACCGTTCGGGTTGCGATCGCCCGGCGGTGCGTCCTAAGCACGTTTCAGGGCATTCCGTCGACCGCTTGGTACACGCGCGATCCAACTGAGAATGTCCTGAGTACTACGCAGCGTAGACCAAACCGGCGCCCCCGCTGACGTCGGGTCGCATTCGACACTCCGCCGGTACGGGGGCTGATCCGCCGCACCTGAACATCGTCGCAGTACAAGCCGTGCAGCGCGACCGAATCGGGCAGGTGCGATGCACGCGGACAGAACATTTCGGAACACATCCGTCTGGTGCGCGCAACACACGAATCCGCCCGGTGCGGCATACTCGGACACTAGATTTCTCTTGTGCGCCCACCTATCGGGCGCAGCCACCCAATGAATCGGGCCTGTGCCCGTACCAAGTAGGAAACGAGGTTGCCGACGCCGTGTGTGGACTGCTCGGATTTCTGACATCTGATGCGGCAACCGACGAGATCGTGGAGCGGGTGTACGACGCCCTGCACTGCGTACGCCATCGCGGCCCGGACGAGCGCGGTACCTGGCACGACGATCATGTGATCTACGGCTTCAATCGGCTGTCGATCATCGATATCGAGCATTCGCACCAGCCGCTGCGTTGGGGTCCTGCGGAGAACCGGGAGCGCTACGCGCTGACCTTCAATGGTGAGATCTACAACTACATCGAGATCCGCGAGGAACTCGCGAAGGCCCATGCCGAGGAGTACCCGGACGGCAAGATCTTCGAGACCGAGGGCGATAGCGAGGCGATCGTCGCGGCCTTCCACTACTGGGGTCCGGAGGCAGTGCGCAAGCTGCGTGGCATGTTCGCGTTCGCGATCTGGGATACCGAAACCAAGGAGCTGTTCCTGGCTCGCGATCCATTCGGGATCAAACCGCTGTTCCTGGCGACCGGCCCCGGCGGAACGGCCTTCGGCAGTGAGAAGAAGAGCCTGCTCGAGCTGCTGCCCGCACTCGGGCTGTCCGATGCGCTGGATCCGCGGGCGCTGGAGCACTACACGGTGCTGCAGTACGTGCCGGAGCCGGAGACGCTGCACAAGGACATCCGTCGCCTGGAATCCGGGCACTACGCGACCGTGCGGGCCGGCGAAGCGCCGCGGATCACCCGCTACTTCAACCCGCAGTTCAAGGTGCGGACCTTCGCCCCCGGATCGGCTGCCGCCCGCTATCGCGATATCGCCGAGGCCCTGGAGGACTCGGTCGCCAAGCATATGCGCGCGGATGTGACGGTCGGATCGTTCCTGTCCGGCGGTATCGACTCCACTGCCGTCGCGGCGCTGGCCATGCGGCACAACCCGAAGCTGATCACCTTCACCGCCGGCTTCGAACGCGAGGGCTACTCCGAGGTCGATGTGGCCGCCGAGAGCGCGGAGGCGATCGGCGCACGGCACATCGTGAAGGTGGTCTCCCCCGCCGAATTCGCGGCCGCGATCCCCGAAATCGTCTGGTACCTCGACGATCCCGTGGCCGACCCGGCGCTGGTCCCGCTGTACTTCGTGGCCAAGGAGGCACGCAAGCACGTCAAGGTGGTGCTCTCCGGTGAGGGTGCGGACGAGCTGTTCGGTGGCTACACGATCTACCGGGAGCCGTTGTCGCTCAAGCCCTTCGAGTACCTGCCGCGCGGGGTGCGCAAGCTCGCGGGCAAGCTCTCGGAGCGGATTCCGGACGGCACGCGCGGCAAGAGCCTGCTGCACCGCGGTTCACTCACCCTCGAACAGCGCTACTACGGCAATGCGCGCAGCTTCAGCGACGCACAGCTGCGCGCGGTGCTGCGCGAATTCCGGCCGGAGTGGACGCATCAGGACGTCACCGCGCCGATCTACGCACAGTCGCGTGGCTGGGATCCGGTGGCGCGGATGCAGCATCTGGACCTCTACACCTGGTTACGCGGCGACATCCTGGTCAAGGCCGACAAGGTGACCATGGCGAATTCGCTCGAACTGCGCGTGCCCTTCCTGGACTCCGAGGTGCTGAGGGTCGCCGAGCAGCTGCCCGCCGAGCAGAAGATCACCAAGGAGACCACGAAATACGCACTGCGCCAGGCACTCGAGGGCATCGTGCCACCGCATGTGCTGCACCGGGCGAAGCTGGGTTTCCCCGTCCCGCTGCGGCATTGGTTGCGCGGCACCGAACTGTACGACTGGGCGCACCTGCAGATCGCCGAATCGCAGACCGACCACCTGCTGGACAAGGGCGCGATCAAAGGCATGCTCGAAGACCACCGCGCGGGCCGCGGCGACCACAGCCGCCGCCTGTGGACCCTGCTGGTCTTCATGGTCTGGCACGGCATCTTCGTCGAGAAGCGCATCACCCCCGACATCCAGGAGCCGGTCTACCCCGTCGCCCTTTAGTCACGCGCGCCACGCACGGTTCAACGCACCACGTACGGATTTGCCGGGCAAATCCGTACGTGGCGTGCGAGAAGCGCGCGCGGCATCGGAATCAGCGTGCGCAGCGCGGACGGTGTGATCTGGTCAAAGGCAACGGCCGCACCGGATGCGGTGCGGCCGTCGAGGTTGTCGGTCAGAGGAGGGGTTTGATTTCGGCGGTGGCTTCGGGGCCGTAGGCGCTGGTGAGGCGTTCGAGGGCGCCGTCCTTGTTCAGGGTCCACTCCTGGGTGCCCATGGTCTCGAGTACGAGAACCGCGATGAGCGAACCCAATTGGGCGGAGCGCTCCAGCGAGAGGCCGACGGTGTGGCCGGTGAGGAAGCCCGCGCGGAAGGCGTCGCCGACACCGGTGGGCTCGACCTTGTTCACCTCGGGGACCACACCGACGGTCACCTCGGTGCCGTCGCGGTCGAAGATCTGCACGCCGTCCTTGCCGAGCGTGGTGACCCGGATGCCGACCTTGCGCGCGATCTCTTCCTCGCTCAGACCGGTCTTCTGCAGCAGCAGCGCCCACTCGTACTTATTGGTGAACAGGTATGCGGCGCCGTCGATCAGCTGCACGGCCTGATCACCGTCGAGACGGGCCAGCTGCTGGGACGGATCGGCGGCGAACGGGATGCCGAGTTCGCGGCATTCGGCGGTGTGCCGCAGCATCGCCTCGGGATCGTTGGCGCCGATAAGCACCAGATCGAGGGTGTGCTGCTCGGCGAGCTCACCGATCGAGATGTCGCGGGCCTCACTCATCGCGCCCGGGTAGAACGAGGCGATCTGGGCCATATCGTCATCGGTGGTGCAGACGAAGCGCGCGGTATGCGCCCGATCCGAGATCCTGACGGTCGAGCAGTCGACACCGTGCTTCTCCAGCCAGGCGCCGTACTCCGCGAAATCGGCGCCGACCGCGCCGACCAGCAGCGGCGTGCGGTTCAAAACGCCCATGGCATAGGCGATATTGCCCGCGACACCGCCCTTGCGGATCTGCAGATCATCGACGAGAAAACTCACCGAAACATGGTCGAGCTGATCGGCCAGCAGCGCGTCGGCGAACCGTCCGGGGAAACGCATGAGATGGTCGGTCGCTATGGACGCGGACACGGCGATGGACACGAGGCTGAGCCCCTTCGAGTAGGCGGCAGACGACGACAGGCGCGGGATTCCGAATCCGCGCCTTCACCGTAGCTCACCCGACTCTCCGAGTGTCTTGCCGATCGCCGAGTGCCCCAGGGCTTCCGTCGCGGATCACCGCGCACTTGACCGCCAGTCCGCGACGTAAGTCTCCGGGCTGTTAATGGTCGGCAAGAGGCGCGGGGAGGCGGGGGAGTGAATTATCAGTTGAAGGAGTCGCCGCAGGCGCAGGAACCCGTGGCGTTCGGGTTGTCGATCGTGAACCCCTGCTTCTCGATGGTGTCGACGAAGTCGATCGAAGCGCCCTGCACATACGGCGCGCTCATCCGGTCGACGGCCAGGGTGACACCGCCGAAGTCGACGGTCAGATCGCCGTCGAGCGAACGGTCGTCGAAGAAGAGCTGGTAGCGCAGGCCGGCGCAACCGCCGGGCTGCACAGCGATGCGCAGCGCGAGGTCATCACGACCCTCCTGGTCGAGCAGCGCCTTCGCCTTGCTAGCGGCAGCATCGGTCAGAGTCACACCGTGGGTGGTCGTCTCGTCTTGCACAGTCATGAACTCTCCTCAGGACAGCTGTGTTCAACCCGTGAACAGCGCACGGCTCGTGGTTGTCAACACCACTCAGCGGGCTGCTATTCCCCCATCTTGCCACCACCGGGCGGCGCGGCGGTGGCAACCTCCCACCGACCTCATTTCCTGCGGGGTACCGCATCGAATAGCCTGGTCGCGTGAAATTGTTCCGTCGCGGCGAGTCCAGCACCACCGACGAGAGCGCCGACCAGACGGCGGGCTCGGACGGCGGCTCGACCGCTGTCTCCACCACAAAAGCGGCCACCGCCACCGAGAGCAAAGGTCGACCGACTCCGAAACGTCGTGACGCCCAAGGCAAGCGGCGCGGTCCGGTTGCCCCGGCCCCGCTCACCGCGAAGGAGGCTCGCGCCCGGCGCAAGGCGACGCGCGGCAGCCGCAAAGACCGCAAGGCGGCCGCCGCCGAGCGTCGGCTGGCGGCTCAGGACCGGCGCGCCAGGATGCTGGCGGGTGAGGACAAATACCTGCTGCCCCGCGATCAGGGCCCGGTGCGGGCCTTTGTGCGCGATATCGTCGATGCCCGGCGCAATCTGGTCGGATTGTTCATGCCGATGGCACTGGTCTTGATCCTGTCGATGTTCGTCGCACCCGCGCTGCAGACGATTGTGACGCTGGCCATGCTGGTGATGATGGTCTTCATGATCGCCGAGGGCTTCCTGCTCGGCCGAATCGTCAACGGCCGGGTGCGTGAACGTTTCCCGGACAGCACCGATACCGGCTACCGGCTGGGCTGGTACGCCTTCGTCCGCGCCTCGCAGATCCGCAAGATGCGGGCACCGAAGCCGCGGGTCGGGCCCGGCGACAGTGTTTGATTTGCCGTTTAATTTGCCGCGCCTGCGGCGCGGCGTGTTCGCGGCCCCCTGCTGTCTCGCGTCCGAGCCGTCGAGACTCGCGACTTCGTCGCATGCACTTCGACGACTCGGCCGCGCCCGACGGCCCGCACCAGCGCCCCCGCCCCGACCCCGACGATCCCCACGTGCGGG